>DATBCB010000415.1:0-3481 GCA_036270675.1 Acidobacteriaceae bacterium
CGGAAAAGCGATAGTCAACCGGGCTGTCGCTGAGCTGATGGACGATCTCGGGGTTAAGCTTTTCAAAGTGCGCGAGACTGGTGATCTGCCGGTGCTGGATCTGGAGCACCGTCTTGATCAAGCCAGTGATCCCGCCGGCGACGTCGAGGTGCCCGAGATGACCTTTGGCCGTGCCAACGTGGACAGTCGCGCGTTTCCTTGCGGACAGCCGTGTTCTGTAGGCGCGGTCGAGGCCCGCCATCTCGATCGGATCGCCCAGCGGAGTGGCGGTGCCGTGGGCTTCGATGTAGGTGATGGTCTCGGGCGCGACGCCGGCCATCTCCTGTGCCGCGACAATCACGTCGGTCTGGCCCTCGACGCTGGGCGCGGTATAGGCGCTCTTGGCTGCGCCATCGTTGTTGGTGGCAAAGCCGCGGATCACGGCCAGGATGGTGTCGCCGTCCGTCTCGGCATCTTCGAGGCGCTTGAGCACGACGACGCCCGCTCCGGCGCCGAAGACCGTGCCCTGCGCACGATGATCGAAGGGCCGGACCACGCCGTCGAGTGAGACGATGCCGCCCTCTTCCGGCAGATAGCCGCGCCGCTGCGGGAAGGTGATGGAAACGCCGCCGGCGAGCGCCATATCGCACCCATAGGTGAGCAGGCTCTGGCAAGCCTGGCATACCGCGACCAGCGACGTCGAGCAGGCAGACTGAACCGTGACACTGGGGCCGCGCAGATTGAGCTTCCAGCTGACGCGTGTGGACAGAAAGTCCTTATCGTTGCCCATCATGGTCACGTAGGAGCCGGCCTGGTAGTCGGCGGTAAAGCGCTCGAGAAAGGCGCGGTCGTGCGCGAGATTGTGCAGCAGATAGGTGTTCAGAGCCGAGCCGGCGAAGACGCCGATCGATGCCTCGCTGCGCTGTGGATCGTGCCCCGCGCGCTCCAGCACCTCCCAGCAGATCTCGAGGAAGATGCGATGCTGCGGGTCCATCTGCTCGGCTTCCCGCGGATAGATGTGGAAGAAGGCGGCATCGAACAGATCGACATCGTCGAGCACAGAGCGCGCCGGAACGTAGCCGGGCTGGGCCGCGATATCAGCGGAAACCTCAAGCTCCTCCGATCGAAAGCGGCGAATGGCCTGCTTGCCGGCCAGCAGGTTCTCCCACAATGCTTCAGGGGTTGCCGCGCCGGGAAACCGGCCAGCCATGGCGATGATGGCGATCGCCGGTCCGGTCGCGGCGTGCTCCGATGCCACGCGTCGGGCGTCGCTCATCGTGCTTCCTCACGGGCGGAAGGGGTGGGACGCATGCGCGCAAAGGCAGCTCGTTGGCGAGCGCCGCGCTCGGCGGCAGGCGAGGCCTTGGCCAGGGATGCGTCAACGTCAGTTTCCTGGGAGACAGATGTTGCAGCGTAACGCGTCAGTGCTCGTGCGGTAGGGGCAGCAAAGATGGCCGAGGTGGGCACGTCCAGCACGCCTGAAGTGCGCAGACGGGCCGCGAGCCGCGCCGCCAGCAGCGAACTGCCGCCGGACTCGAAGAAGTTCTGTTCCGGCCCGAGCTGAGGGGCACCCAGGAGCTGGCGGAAGATTGCCAGCACCTCCAACTCGCGCTCAAGCTCGTTGACTGCCATCGGGGACTCCTGCTCTGCTCCAGCGGCTCTTTAATTCGCTAGAAGGGTTCGCGAGAAGGCGGTTCGCGAGAAGGCAACAGGAATGGAAGCAGCACTCCCGTCCTCGCTCACAAATCAACCGCGAGCCGACTCCGCCATGCCTTCGTTGACTGCCTCGGAGGCGCGTGCGTTTCTCTCTGCGCGCTGTGAAGCCGAGGCTACGAGCGTGGTGCCGCGCTGCTTCTTCAGCTGCCGCTGGAAATCCTCGACATCGCGCACCAGTGCCGGATCGACGCGATCGCGGCTGACCCGGTTCAGCGTCACGGCAACACCCGGCACATCGAGCCGCTCCAGCAAATTCGCTGCGCGGTTCAACTGCGCCCGCGTGGTACGGCCAGACTGCACGATCAGCACCGTGCCGTCGGCGACCCGAGCCAGATACTCGGTGTCGGCAGAGATCAGGATCGGCGAGGCATCGACGAGCACTACATCGTAATCGTCCTTTACCTCGTTGAGGATCTGCGAGACGAAGGTGCCGCTGTAGATCGGACTGCTGGTGCCGGAGCTGTTCTGCACCCGCAGCTTGTCGGAGTAGCGCGTCGGACCGGGCTCGGAGGGTGTAACCGGACCCTCGTTGCGGACGTAGGCGATCTTGCCGTCGATGTTGGTCGCAGCGACGGTGAGCGTGTTCAGCCCGAGGTTGCGCAACTGCCGTCCCAGCTTCTCGACGACGGTGGTGGTCCCGCTCTCCGAGGCAGTGGCCGTGAAAAGGAAGGTCCGTGCGCCGGCCGAGTTGCGTGCATGCTGAATGCCGCCGGCCAGGCGCAGCAGATACTGGCCGCTGGCCTCGCTCGAGAAGTCGTCATGATCGAGCAGGACGCCAATCGGAGGAAAGCCGATCACCTGCTCGACATCGCGCGAGGTGTAGACGTAGGGATCGAGCGCATCGGCCAGCAGGGCGGATCCGACGCCGGCCAAGAGTGAAATGATCAGCGCTCCGAGCGCGTAAAGCAGAGTACGGTTCTTTCCCGGCGTCAGCGGCACCATGGCTGGTGAGGAGAGATGGATGGTGCCCGGCGAGCTGCTCTCGAGCTCGAGATCGCGGATGCGCGAAGCCACCGCAGAGTAGCTGTCCTGCAGGCGCTGGATGTCTTTGCTGACCTCCTTGGCCTGCTGGAACTTCGGCGCCGCTGTGGTGGCCATATGGGTCTGCGACAGAAGCTGGCCCTCGATTTGCTGCTCGACAGAACGGGTGCGGTTCACCTCAGCCTGATACTGCAGCTGTTTGCGATCCGCAATCTTCTTCTCCACCGTCGAAAGGCTCGAATTGAGCTGTTTGTCTATATCGGAGATCTCCGCCTGGTTCTGGAGAAAGAGCGGATTTGTCGGAGTGAGGCCGTTCATCGCCGTCATCAGTTGTGCGCGGCGCACTTCCAGGTTCTGGCGCAGCGTGGAAAGGCCGACGTCGGTGGTCGCGGAATCACTTGCGACCGCATTCAGCGCGTTGCCGCGGTAGGCATTCAACTGTGCCTGGGCGGCCATGCGCTGCTCCTTGGCCTGCGCCAGAAGGTCGTTCAGGTGCTTGACGTTTGAGTCGTAGGTGTTATCCAGATTGTCTTGTGCGCCTACCTGGGCGACGCCCAGGTCATCCATCAACTTTGCCTGCTCGGCCAGCCGCTGATCGAGTTGCGTCTGCAGCTTGCCGCGCTCGTCGCGCAGGGTCGAGAGACGCTGGTCGCGTCCGTAGAACTCCTCGCTGTGCGCCTTGGCAACGAAGGCATCGGTGACCGCGTTGACGACCGACGCCGCCTTCTGTGCATCGTTCATGGTCAGCGCGATGGTGATCTGGAAGGTGGTGCCCACGCGGTCTGCTTCAATCGCATGCTGCAGA
>DATBCB010000416.1:0-16749 GCA_036270675.1 Acidobacteriaceae bacterium
CTTGCTATTCTAGGCGAACAAAAGGAGAATAAAGAGGTGGCCCATGGTTTTCTCTCCGTCCCCCGCCCTCCACAGAATCCGCCAGCTTGTGCGGCTGATACGCAAGCACCCCGACCTCCCAGCCAAGTCCTGGAATGCTGCAAGACGCACTCCGCAACTGCCCGACCCTGAATTGCCCAAACTGCGGCTGCCCGATCCAGAACAGTTCGTGGACTCTTCCGCATCTAACAATGTTGTCCCAGGTCGGGCGAGTTTCAACACACGGCAAAAGCGCGCCAACTGTCCCGGTAAGCCTGGCGATAAATAGCGGCGTGCCTTCGCGCGTGTCGAGTGACAGTTTTTGTCGAGCAGAAGAAGGCTCGCTTCGTGGCCCGGCTTCACGATGCCGATGTCGCTCCAGGCATCTGGAGCCGGGTTTCTTTTTTCATTCTCGCCGTCTCCGCCGCTGTCACTCAAGCCCTATGTCTGCCAACGCAATCGTTCGACGTCAGGCCGCTGCCGTAGCGATGTGATCAGAGCAGGCTCGGTGTGCTCCTCCTTCTGTGCTCGCCAGCGCAGCTCGCATTCCACGGTCACACGCGCATTCTCGCGCGAAACATCCACCGACCACGCATGAACGCGCATCCCGCTCTGACTCACCAGACCACGCAGCTCCTTTGACAGTTCCTCATTGCCGGTGACGATACACAGCGATGCTTGGTGCTCCTGCGATAAGTGGCGCTCCACGATCTTCAGTCCCCAGAGAGCGAACAATGTGAGCGCCAGGGCAGCGGCTCCCAGCAGAATTTTTCCGGCGCCGAAGCAGATGCCCAGCATCGTGACCATCCACAGCGTCGCCGCGGTGGTCACGCCCAGCACCATCTCGCCTTTGCGCAGAATCGCGCCGGCGCCGATGAATCCCATGCCGGAGAGAATGCCCAGCGGAAGCCGCATGAGATCAAGCTGGATGAACGAGCTCTGATTCTTCCCTGCAGTCCCCAGCATGGCGTTGGCAAGGATCATGGAGAGCGAAGCTGCCAGACACACCAGCACGTTCGTCCGTATTCCCGCCGGCTTTCCCCGTTCGTCGCGGTCGAAGCCAACAAGGAAGCCTGCGAGCACGGTGCAGGCCAGGCGAACCGCGATATCGCTCCAGGCGAGGGTTAAGGGCATAGGCGGATCTCCATCGTGCAAGCGTTCAACGCGGAGATGTTCGGTTGAACGCGTATGTTGCCTGTGTGATTGCCATGCGCCGCGGAAGCTGCGCCTACAGCTCCATCGCGTACTGCGCGCTCAGCAGTCCGAGCGTAGGCTGGACTACCTCTTCGCTGGCCAGCGCCAGCACCAGGCGTTCCAGCACGAGTCGCTTGTCGGGAGGTGACGAGCGCAACTCCAGATCGGCGCGAGCGATGAGCCGCAGCGCGCGCGTCAGCTCGCGGCGGCTTTTGTAACGGCGCGCCTGCCGGATCAGATCGTCTGCGGCGAAGGGCGGCATGCGAAAGCCCTGCCACAGCGCCTGCCAGATCGCGCGTGAGTCGCGCACATTCTTCTCCAGGATCACCAGCATCTGGCGGAATGTGCGGGCCAGCATGTAGAGATGGCCGATGGCCGACTCCTCGCCGCCATCGGAGGCATTGAGCAGGCCTTGCAGCAGGGCAAGGGCGCGGGGACGATCCTTGGCGGAAATTGCATCCGTGAGTTCGTAGAGCGAGCGCTGTTTCGCGCCCAGCACCATCGTCTCCACATCGCCCAGCGTGATGCGGCCCCGCTCACCGGCCGTGCCGGAATAACGCCCGCCCGTATACAGCAGAAGCTTCTCCAGCTCGCTTGCCATCAGCATCAGGTCCGAGCCGAGCGCGTCGGCCAGCTCGCGCGCCGCATCGACTTCAAGCGCGCTGCCGCGCTTCCCTGCCTCGGCCACCAGCCAGCGCATCGCGTCACTTTCGTCAACGCGCACCAATTCCACCATGCCGCACCAGTCACCCAGCGTCTCGCGGATGCGTTCATAGCGGTCCTTGTCCTGCATGTCCATGCGGCGCAGGTCGGAGGGCAGATGCAGATGATCGGCAACGAAAACCAGCAAAGCCTGCGGATTCGGTGAGCGCCCGTAGGCATCGAGCGCAGCAAATTCATCCTTCTTCGCGCCGCGGGTATAGAGGGTTTTCAGGTTGCGCAGGAAGAGCACCTGGAACGGCGCCATCAGTGACGGTGTCTGCGCGCGATCGAGCGCCTCGAAGATGCTGGTCTCGGCCAGGTCGATCTCGGCCAGCGCAAAATCCCGCATGGCTGGCTCTACGAGCGTATCGAGGATCGCGCGCCTGCACCGCTCATACAGGTACGCCTCGTCGCCCAGCAGGACATAGCCGGGCTTCAGCGTACCGCCATTGCGCGAAGCCTCGATCTCCGCGACGAAGCGGTCGGAGGAGGCAAAGCTGCGCAACCCGCTAGATGGCAAGCCGTATCTCCGTGTCGCGTTCGTGTCCCATGGGTCTCAGAAGGACTCCAGCATATCGCTCACCAGCGACTGGGCAAAGTCTCTGGAGAGGCGCGTCATCGCAGGGGAATCTTCCTGCACAAATGTTCCCAGGTCCGAGGTCGCTTCGTACTGCTGATGAAAGGTGTATCCGTCATGGCGATAGACCACGCGGCCATCGCGGTCGGTCAGCGAGACGCTCGCGACCAAAGTGATCATGTAGCTCGAGGATTGGCCGGTGGTCACGTTGTAGGTGTACGGCACGATCGACTCGCTGAGGACGGTGCCCTTCAGCACCGCGTCCGCATCGCCGGCGTCCTCGCGAGGGAGTACGCGCAATTTCGTGCGCGTGTTCAGTTCATGCACCGTCGCCTCGGTTAGCGCGACTTCGGTATGCGAAAACTGCGTGCGGTTCGCGAAGAAGGGCACTGCGATGGTATGCACGTCCTCCGGGATATATGCCGCGGAGCCCATCGTGTGATAGCCACAGCCCGTCGCAAGCAGTAGGAGGGCTGACCCAGCAATCAATCGAAGGAGTGGAGGCATGCTGAGCTTATTTTCGCAGAAGCAGCGGCGTGCAAAAGAAGACGGCCACTCTCGGAAGAGCGGCCGCCGGTTGGCTTGTCTGAAAACGGATTACGCAGGCGAAGGACTGCCCTCCGGGAAGCCCGCGGCACGCCCTGACTCCGGCTTGAGCACCTTGACCTCTGGATCGCCGCTGGCCGAACCATTTGACGGCGGGTTGAGCGGTGGAAGCTCGCGCCCTTCGATGAGCATCTTGATCTCGTTCGCATCGATGGTCTCGCGCTCCAGCAGAGCCGTCGCCAGCCGGTGCATGATCGGCTGGTTCTGGTCCAGGATGCTGTACGCCGATTGATAACCGGAGTCCACCAGGCTGCGCACTTCGCTGTCGATCTGCCGGGCTGTTTCTTCTGAGAAATCGCGATGCTGCGCGATCTCGCGGCCCAGGAAGATCTGCTCTTCCTTCTTGCCGAAGGTGAGCGGACCCAGCCGGCTCATGCCGTACTCGCAAACCATCTTGCGCGCCAGCTCCGACGCACGCTCAATGTCATTGCCCGCGCCGGTCGTCATCTGCTTGAGGTAGATCTCTTCGGCGCAGCGTCCGCCCATCAGAATGGCAAGCTGCGTCTCCAGATAATCCTTGGTCACCGTGTGCTTGTCATCCGTGGGCAGCTGCATGGTCACGCCCAGCGCCATACCGCGCGGGATGATCGTAACCTTGTGCAGCGGATCGGCGTGAGCGCGCATAGCGGCGACCAGCGCGTGGCCGGCCTCGTGATACGCAGTCACCCGCTTCTCCTCGTCCGTGAGCAGCATGGACTTGCGCTCGGCACCCATCAGGACTTTGTCCTTGGCCAGCTCAAAGTCAAACATGTGCACGGCCTTGCGATTGGAGCGCGCCGCGGTCAGCGCCGCTTCGTTCACCATGTTGGCCAGGTCGGCGCCGGAGAAGCCCGGTGTACCGCGAGCCAGTACGCGAAGGTCGACATCATCGGCGATCGGCACTTTCTTCGAGTGCACGCGCAGCACCTCTTCGCGCCCGCGCACATCCGGACGTCCCACCACCACGCGACGGTCGAAGCGCCCCGGGCGCAGCAGCGCGGGATCGAGCACGTCTGGCCGGTTGGTCGCCGCGACCAGGATCACGCCGTCGTTGGACTCGAAACCGTCCATCTCGACGAGCAACTGATTCAGTGTCTGCTCGCGCTCATCGTGACCGCCGCCCAGGCCGGCTCCGCGATGGCGGCCGACCGCGTCGATCTCGTCGATGAAGATGATGCACGGCGCGTTCTTCTTGCCCTGCTCGAAGAGGTCGCGCACACGGCTTGCGCCCACGCCGACAAACATCTCCACGAAGTCCGAACCGGAGATGGAGAAGAACGGCACATTCGCCTCGCCGGCAACAGCGCGCGCCAGCAGCGTCTTGCCGGTGCCCGGAGGTCCGACCAGCAGCACGCCCTTGGGAATGCGGCCGCCTAGCTTCTGGAACTTCTGCGCCTCACGCAGGAATTCGATGATCTCCTTCAGCTCTTCCTTGGCTTCATCGACGCCGGCCACATCCTTGAATGTGACCTTCTTCTGCTGCATGGAGAGCAGGCGCGCACGGCTCTTGCCGAACGACAGCGCTTTGTTCCCACCGCTCTGCATCTGCCGGATCATGAAGTACCAGACCGCACCGATAATCAGAATGGGCGAGAGCTGCAGCAGGATCGGCCACCAGGCATTGCCCTGCGTGTCCTTCACCGTGATCGAGACCTTGTTGTCCTGCAGGGTCTTGAACATGTCCGGATAGTTGGCCGGGACGGTGGTGTGGAAGCCGTTGTCCTTGCTATTGCGGAAGTGTCCCGTCACCGTACTGTTGGTGATGATCACGTCCTGCACCTGGCCTTGCCGGGCATCGTCCATGAACGTGGAGAAGGAAATCTCCTGGTCCTTGCCATTGCTCGTGCTCTTCTGGACGATCTGCCAGAGCAAGACTAGGCAGGCCAGAATGAATACCCAGAAGAGGATCGATTTGACCGTCGAATTCACGAAAAACCCTCGTTTCTTTCACGCCTCGGAGTTGTCGCTTCCGTAGCCACAACCCTGAGAATGCGCGGATTGCCGGACTTTTTCGTCCGTGAAGCAACCCGATGCGTTTCCTTAAGGAATTAGACGTGCAAGGCCGGTCTTCGGTGCAACTTCCGGCTTACGCCGATCCTGCGGCCCTCACAAATCTCATAGCCGGCCGTTCATGCTCCGTGACCGTACCCTGGATTCTACTCCGAGCCCGATGTTCGTCAGCAAGAAAATGCCCTTGTGAAAGTACTGAAAACTATTACCTACGTGGCCTCCGGCGCAATCTGCAGTACCGAAGCCCCTCAAGTGTCCCGTACTCATGTGTCCCGGAATGGTTCGACGGCCAGCTGAAGGCCGGGCGTCGACTCCACTTCTACCCCGCTCATCCATAGGATGCCGCTTCCCACAGCGAGCACTGGACAGATTTTCCGCTCGGCCGCCGAAAGCCCGCGCCGCTCCAAGACCTCTTTCACTGTTTTCACGCCGCGGCTGTGCGGCAGCCGGACCCGGTCTCCAGCCCGCGGGGTACGCAGCACAAGCGTGTCGCCGCTGGGCAGCGTCCCGCCGACAATCACCCGATACCCATATTCCGCCGCTTCGAGCAACCCCGGCACGGGCACCACGAGCTCCGGCAGCGAAGACTCGGCATGCCTGGGTTCGCGGACGAGCCGCAACTCCCGCGCGGTGCGCTCCGCGGTCAGCCCGGCGCCCAATTCAACCCGGCCCTGCTTGCCTGCTCCGTGCTGAGCTGCCGTGAGAGCGCGCAGTTCTTCGGTCTGGTCAAAGCTGAGGGCGAAGCCTAGTTGCCCGGCTGCGGCCCGCAGCACACGGCGCTCGAATGCCGGATCGAGGGCGCGAAGCCGCTTCAGCTCCATGGCGACGCCGGCTTCTCCCGGCCGCGTGGAGTTCGCCCTGCCGCCTCCGCGCACCGGCTTTCCCGGCAATATCAGTCCGGGCAGGACGCGCGCCAGTTCACGCCCCCACCACGCCTCCTCATCCCGCGCCACCGCGGCCATCCGCGATAGTTGCTCGGCAATGCGCGGCTGAAACTCTCGCAACTGCGGCAGCAGCGTATAACGCACGCGGTTTCGCGTGAACGTCAGCTCCTGGTTGGTGCTGTCCTCGCGCCAGGGCTGCCCTCGGCCTTCCAGGTACGCAATAATCTCGACGCGCGTCACCTCCAGCAGCGGCCGCACAATACGTCGACTGCCCTCGATCGTGAGCACCGGCGCGATCCCACCCAGACCCTCGGTCCACGCTCCGCGCAGCATCTTCATCAGCACGGTTTCCGCCTGGTCGTCCAGTGTGTGTGCGGTCGCGACACAATCGGCGTCGCCAGCCGCAAGCAGGTCCTGGAAGCCAAGCAGCTCCCGGAAACTTTGATAGCGCAGTGCGCGTGCTGCCTCCTCGATGCCGTGGCCGCGCTGTGCGGCAAGGGATGCGACGTCACCGCGTCGGGTACAGAGCGTCACATCGAGCTGCTTCGCAAGGTCAGCGACGAATTGTGCATCGCCGTCCGCCTCTGCGCCACGCAGTCCGTGATGCACGTGGATGGCGGAGAGCACGATGCCGGTCTCCGTGCGCGAATCGGCCATCGCTAGCAGCAGCGCTACGGAGTCCGCTCCGCCCGACACCGCCACTGCTACGCGTTCTCCCGCATGGAAGAATTGGCGCGACCAATTGAGCTGAGGTGTGTGCGCTGCCATGCGCACCCAGTGTACGAGCCAACAGCCGCTCCAGCTCACAGCTACGCGCGACCGCCGCAGTCTATACTCACAGGCATGCTTGCCACCCGCGCCGCTACTGCCGCCGACGCCGCTATCATTACTCGCCATCGCCGCCGCATGTTTGTGGACGCAGGCCGCTCGGACAATCGTGTTCTGGATGTCATGGAGGAGCAGTTTCAGCCCTGGGTCACGCAGCAACTCGAGTCCGGCAACTACATGGGGTGGTTCGCGCTCGATGATGCCGGTGAGGTGATTGGAGGCAGCGGGCTGATGATTCTCGACTGGCCCCCGCACCCGCTCGATCCTACTTCGGACCATCGCGGCTATCTGCTGAATGTGTATGTCGAGCCGTCGCACCGCAGGAAGCACATCGCCACCCGCCTGATCGAGCTTGCGCTGGACGAGGCGCGACGACGCCGCATTCGTGTGGTGGCCTTACATTCCACTGAGGCAGGCCGCGAACTTTATCAAAGCAATGGCTTCCGCGCGACCAACGAGATGTTCTATGTTGAGCCCGTCGAGGGCTAAATGCTAGATGGTTGAGACGAATCTCACGGAGCGGACCGCAACCTCGCGTGCGCTCCCCGCAATCTTCGCCGCCGGACTGCTCTGCGGCGCGATGGACATCAGCGCAGCCTTCCTCACCTGGGCACCGAAGGGCGTCTCGCCGGCTCAAATACTGCAGGCCATCGCCAGCGGTCTGATCGGATCAGCGTCCTTCCGCGGCGGCTGGGCCACCGCCGCACTCGGGCTCGCCGTTCACTTTTTCATTTCGTTCACAGCGGCCGCGGTCTTTTATGCTGCCAGCCGAAAAATCCCGGCGCTGCTGGACCATTCCTGGCTCGCCGGCATCGGCTATGCCCTGGTGGTTTACGGCTTCATGTACTGGGTCGTCATGCCGCTGGATCACCTGCGCAGCAAGCCGGTAACGCTGTCAGCGACCATCATCGCCATCGTCACCCACATAGTGTGCGTGGGCTTGCCGATCTCTCTCGTTGTGCATCGGTTTGCGAGCCGTTCCCCGGTGATCAGCGCGCAGGCGTTGTGAGCTCGGCCGCCTGGTGCTCAGCCGTCTGGTGTTCTGCCGCCTGGTGCTCCGCGAGCGGCGAACCCTGCAGTGGAGAACCCAGAAGCGGCGTGACCATCCGGACGATCTCCGGCACAATCGCATCCGCCGGCGGCCGATCGGCCATGGTAAGCCACTCTTTCACCGCGCCATAAATGGCCCAGCTTGCCGCTGCCGATTGCATCGCACGCCGTTCTTCCGGGACCGAGGTGTGCTTCGCCATGCCATCGGCCAGCACGCGCCGGATCGCAGCAATCATCGCCCCATCCTCCAGAGCCGCCACATTGCTTCGGCGTTCCTGGCAACCGCCCTGCGCCGCACGAAGATCCGTCAGATAGTCGCAGGCCGCCAGGACAATGGCCCCGGCAGCCGACGGACAGGTGCCGTCGTAGAAGACGGATCGCTCATGCAGCATTTTGTGAAAACCGCCCGCGATCAACGCTTCCAGCAGCGCGAACTTGTCCACGTAATGGTCGTAGAAGGTGGCGCGGTTCACCGTAGCGGCGTCTGTGATGTCCTGCACCGAAATATCGTCAAACGGCTTCGATCCAAGGAGTTGCATGAGCGCGCCCTGCAATAGCTGGCGCGTCCGGCGGATCCGTGGATCGCGTACCTCACAATCGGAGATCGGCATACCTGTCCCAAAAACTTTAAAAAAACTCTGAATCGCCTGAACGACGAGTGTCGTCTACTGAATACGACAACTGCTGTTTTGACTGCATATGTCGCCCAGGAGATGCAAATCTATGCCGACACTACTCCATCTAGACGCCAGCCCGCTTGAAACTTCCGTCAGCCGCGAACTGGCCCGCGAATTCGTCGCCACGTGGAAATCAACCCATCCCGACGGAACCGTCGTCTACCGTGACCTCGCCGCGCTCCCACCTGCCCCGATCAGCCAGGCCTGGGTGCATGCAGCGTTTACTCCCACAGATTCCCGCACCGCCGAACAGAAGGCGCTGCTTGCGCCCTCGGATGAGTTGATCCAGGAACTCCATACCGCCGACGAGATCGTCATCGGTGTCCCCATGCACAACTTCTCCATACCGTCTTCCTTGAAGCTGTGGATTGACCAGATTGTCCGCAGCGGGCGCACCTTTGCCTATGGCGCAAGCGGTGCGGAAGGCCTGCTGACTGGCAAAAAAGCGACGCTTCTGATAGCGAGCGGCGGCGTTTATTCACCGGGAAGCCCCGCCGCAGCCATGAATTTCGTCGAGCCCTACCTGCAAAAGATACTGGGGTTCATCGGCATTACAGACATTCGCACAGTTGCAGTTGGCGGCGTCTCTCAACTCATGACCGGCGCCATCGACCGCGGCACCTTGCTTGGACCCGCGCTGGAGCAAATTCGCACCAGCGCCGCCTGAGCCTAAGATTCCTCTACCAACTGTCAGAGCATCGTTTTACCGAGGAGAAGCACACATGAAAGTCGCCGTCCTGATCGCACGTATTCTTCTGGGGCTTGAGTTTGTCTTCTTCGGCCTCAATGGGTTCCTGCAGTTCCTTCCATCGCCACCCATTCCGGGCCCGGCCGGCCAGTTCCTCGGTGCGATCGTCGTCACGCATTACGCTGCTGCGATCTTCGCGCTGCAGCTCATCTGCGGCATTTTGCTCCTGGCCGGCCGCTACGTCCCCCTCGCCATCACTATCCTGGGGGCCATCCTGGTGAACATCCTGCTCTTCCACATCACCATGGCGCCCTCGGGCCTTCCGCTGGCGTTGATCACCTTCGTGCTGTGGATCATCGTCTTTATAGGATTGCGTCAGGCCTTCGCCGGCATCTTCGCGGCCAAGGTGGAGCCGAAGGTCTAAGGGAAGGCCGCCTCGTGCGGCCTTCTTGAGCTCAAAGGCGCGGCTACGCCGCTGCGCGAATCGCCTGCAGCAGTGCTCTTACCGGCGCTCTGCTTTCCGCCCCGGTATACTCAACTTCTTATGCGCGTCTTCGTCATTCTGCCGGCTGCCGGGCTGGGCACCCGCATGGCGCCGGGGCAGGTCACGCCCAATGCCGCCAAACAATTTCTCGCTCTCGCCGGGGTCCCCATCCTGATCCACAGCCTGCGCGCCTTCGCCGCCGTGCCCGAGGTCAGCGCCATCGTGGTGGCGGTCCGTCCCACGGAGATCGAGCGCGTGCGGGCCATCGTCGCCGAGCACCAGCTTGCCGGCCGCGTCACTGTGGTCGAAGGCGGAGACAGCCGGCAGGAATCCGTTGGACGCGCACTTGCAGCAGTGCAGGCGGAGGACGACGATATCGTGCTGGTGCATGACGCTGTCCGTCCCCTGATCGACTCCGCCACCATCGCGCGCACCATCGAGGCGGTCACCGAACACGGCGCTGCTATCGTCGGCCTGCCCGCCATTGACACGATCAAGCAGGTGGAGCGCACCGCGCATGGCGCCATCATCCGCACCACCATTCCGCGGGAGTATGTGGTGCAGGCGCAGACACCGCAGGGCTTCCGCTGGTCGATCCTGAAGCGCGCCTTCGCCGAGGCCGAGGCGGATGGCTTTGCCGGGACCGATGAGGCAAGCCTGGTGGAGCGCGCCGGCACGCAGGTTGCCGTTGTTCCCGGCTCACCCGCGAACCTGAAGATCACGCAGCCCGGCGATCTGGAGCTTGCGGAGTTCTATCTCGCCCGCCGCCAGACGGCATAGAGCAGGGTAAGAACCGCGGCGTAGCCGCGCGAAAGAGAGGCGCTTTCATGAACATCCGCATCGGTCATGGCTGGGACTCCCATGCCTTTCAGGCCGGCGTGCCGCTGCGCATTGGCGGCATCGCTATCGAGCACCCGGAGGGTTTGGCTGGTCACAGTGATGGTGACGTATTGCTGCACGCGCTTACCGATGCGCTGCTCGGCGCTGTCGCAGCGGGCGACATCGGCACCTTCTTTCCCCCCGGCGATGCGCGCTGGAAGAATGCCGACTCGACGGTCTTCCTCAACCTGGCGCTGGAAGAGATTCAGCACGCCGGCTATCGCATCGTGAATATGGACGCGACACTAGTGCTGGCCAAACCGAAGATCTCACCCATCGCCGGAGAGATCCGCGAGAGGCTTGCCGAGCTGCTGGACGTGGACACCAAGGCCGTCTCCATCAAAGCCAAGACACCAGAAGGACTGGGGCTAGACCACGTAGCGCAGGCCCATGCGACCGTGCTGCTGGAGAAAATAGAGGAGGCGGAGGAGATCAAGGCCATGAGCGCTGTGATCGAAAACCAGCGCCACCTCGAAGATGTCGTGCGCAACCTGCTGGCCGAGGTGCACGGCACGACTCCGCAGCGGCAGACGGTGAAGGTCAAGGTCTTCGACACCGAAGACATCACCTAGAGGACATCACCTAGCGCAAGCCTCTAGATGGCCGGATCACCACATCTCGGCTACCCTAAGCCATGCGCGTGCCGCTCCTGGCTCTTCTCTTTCTGCTGACCTCTGGTATTTTCGCCCAAAGCACATCGCAGCCGAACGACTGGGCCACACCGGCCGAGCAATCCGGCTACCGCACCACGCCCGACTACGTCACCACCATGGCCTATCTAGAGCGCGTCGCCGCAGCAAAGCCGCAGCAGGTGCGCATCGAGTCCTTCGGGAAGAGCGGCGAGGGCCGCGAGTTGGACATCGTGATCGCATCGAAGGATGGCGTTTTCGATCCGGACAAACTGCACGCAGCGAAGCGTCCCATCGTGCTGGTGCAGAATGCCATCCACGCCGGAGAGATGGACGGCAAGGACAGTTGCCTCGCTCTGCTGCGCGATATGGTGATCACGGGCAAGGATGCGGCGCTGCTCGATCGTGCTGTCTTCGTCTTCATCCCTATGTACAACGCCGATGGCCACGAGCGCCGCTCACCCTACAACCGCATCAATCAGAACGGCCCCGAAGAAATGGGCTGGCGCGGCAATGCCACCAACATCAACCTGAACCGCGACTACATGAAAGCCGATGCGCCGGAGACGCGTGCTTTCATGGCGATGTTCCATCGCTGGCTGCCGGACTTCTTCGTCGACGACCACGTCACCGATGGCGCCGACTACCAGTACGACGTCACGTTCACCATCGAGCATTTTTCCGACCTCAATGCGGAGACGGGGCGATGGCTGGATGAGAGCGTCATCCCCGATCTGGAGCATCAGGTGGATGCGAGCGGCCATCTCGCCTCGCCTACCTACATCTCGCTGGTCGATGATTCCGATCCATCGAAAGGGCTCGGCTTCGATGCTTTCGTCCCCCGCTTCTCGACTGGCTACATGAATCTGGAAAACCGGCCCAGCATGCTGGTCGAGATGCACATGCTGAAGGATTACAAGACGCGGGTGACCGGCAACTACGAGCTGCTGCGCGCGCTCTTCAAAGTGGTGAACCGGGATGCCGACAAGCTGATCGCGCTGAACGCCGCGGCCGATCATGAGGCAGAAGAACTTGGTACGCATCCGCTGAGCAACGTCGGCTATCCGCTCGAACTCGGCTGGTCGGGTGAGACGACCCCATTTCTCTTTCGCGGTTACAAATATACGCGCGAGCTCAGCGCTGTTTCCGGCACGGTATGGGTGCAATATTCGCACGAGCCGTGGAACGTGACGCTGCCCATGCAGACCGGCGCGAAGGTGAAAGTCTCAATCGTGCCTCCGGCTGCCTATATTATTCCAGCGCAGTGGACGCGCGTGATCGATGTGCTGGCCGCGCATCAGGTCGTCATGCGGCGAACCACTGCAGCCTGGACCGCGCCGGTCGAAACCTACCGGTGCCGCGGCGGCAACTGGCAGCAGCCGCCCTTCGAGGGACATCATCCGATGTTCTCGGGAGAAGACAGCAAGGGCCATCCGGGCGAGCCGCCGCAGTGCACACTCGTCACCGAGACGATGACATTTCCGGCCAACTCCGTCGTCGTCGAACTGAACCAGAGACTCTCGCACGTGGCGATGGCGTGGCTCGAACCGATGGCGCCCGATTCGGCCATGGCCTGGAATGCCCTCGACCCCATCTTCGAGCAGCGCGAGTATGGCGAGCCTTACGTTCTGGAAAAGCTGGCACGCGACATGATGGCAAACGACCCAAAGCTCAAAACGGAGTTCGAAGAGCGCGTCGAAAACGATCCGAAGTTTGCAGCGAATCCACGCGCGCGGCTTGAGTTCTTCTACGATCGCTCGCCGTGGATGGACCCGAAGCTCGGCCTCTATCCGGTAGGCCGGCTTACCAAGCTGGACGGCGTGCCGCTGCGTTAACCATCAACAACTGAGAATAGGGATTTCATACGCCAGCATCTGGCGATCGCCGCTGACCAGCACCAGGTTTCCGGCCATGGCCTGTGCGACCAGCACGCGATCGAACGGATCGCGATGATGGAGGGGAAGGCCACGCGTGTTCTCGGCATCGCGAGCCGTCACCGGCAGCTCACGCAGGCCATATCGATCCACCATGGTAGTAAGCGATCCTTCGATGTGCAGCTTGCCCACGTTCTGCTTGATCGCGATCTCCCATAGTGACGCAGCACTGCAGTAAACCACATGCTGCGGATCGCGCAACAATCCCAGGATGTGTTCTGAGAGCTTCTCCGGCTTTTCATCCAGCCAGAGCAGCACATGCGTATCGATCAGGAATGCCGGCGCCGTCAACGCTTCGGCTCAATCGGGCCGTAGAAGTCCTCGAGGATGTCGTCCGGTAGCGGGGCGTCGAAATCCGGCGCGATGTAGGTGATGCCGAGCACGTTCTGACCAAACTTGCGCGGGGCCTGCACCTTCGGCTCAAGCGGCACCAGCTTCGCCATCGGCTTGCCCGCCTTGGCGATGATGATCTCCTCACCCGCGGCCGCCTTCTCCACCAGCGCCGATAGGTGCGTTTTCGCCTCGTAGATATTGAGTGTCTCGGCCATAACAACAATATACCAAGGTTGGTCAAGTTGGTCAAATCGCCCAATTACCAAAGACTCTAACTACATATCGCAATTTGCGATATCGTTATTGCGGATTGCAATATGAAACTCGGCGAGAAAATCCGCTACCTGCGCGAAGTCGAGGGCTCTCTCCGCGGCCTGGATCGCGCCATGACCCAGCAGGAGCTGGTGCGTGCCATTCGCGAGGAGATGGATACAGCGGTCAGCCAGTCCTATCTCTCGCAAATCGAGAGCGGGGCGCGCCCCCACCTGACCAATACCACGCGGCTGCTGCTGGCACGCTTTTTCAAGGTGCACCCGGGATACCTGGTCGACGATCCGGAGGGATATCATGCCGAACTGCTCTCCGAAGCGCGCACGCTGCACACACGTGCAGATGAGGACAAGCTCGACCTGTGGCTGATCTCCGGCGCCGAGCGTTTCCGCCGCGACCCGGAGCTGCGCCGCGCCCTGCTCGCAGCAGCCCAGCATGAGGACACGCGCCGCTGTCTGCTGCTGCTCGCCGCGATCCTGGAGACGCCATCGCTTGCCGACCGGCTGCTCGAAGTGCTGCGGCCAGAACTCGCCCCGCGAACTAAGCATTCGAAGAACGGTACAGAGAAGCGAAGCGCCGCACGCAATGGCGATCGTCATACGCGGGACGGCGGCCTTACTACGAAAGAGAGGAGATGACCATGCACAGCTTTCTACTCGGTGCGGAGAACTGGTATCTCGTCTGTTTTGGCGTGGGCCTGGTGCTGAGCATGCTCGCATTCTTCGGCGGCTTCGGCCATCTGCAACTGGGCCATTTTCATGGTGGCCACTTTCATCTGAGTCACGCGGACGGCGGCCACGTGCATGCCCATTCACCGCGCGGTGGTGGACACGACGCCAGCCTCTCGCCGCTGAATGGCTTCACGCTGCTTGCCTTCCTGTGCTGGTTCGGTGGCGCGGGCTATCTTCTGAGCCGCTTCAGTCCGCTTTGGGGTGCCGGTATTTTCGCGCTGGCGATGATCAGTGGCTTCGCGGGTGCGGCCATCATCTTCTGGTTTCTCGCGCGTGTGCTGCTTCCCCGTGAGCGAGTCCTGACCGCGGAGGATACCGAAATGACCGGCGTGCTCGCGCGTGTTTCGAGCCCCATCCGCGAAGGCGGCACCGGAGAAATCGCCTACTCGCAGGGCGGCGCTCGCCGAGCAGCCGCAGCCCGCAGCGAGGTGGGCGCGCCCATCGCTCGCGATATCGAGGTGGTCGTGTTGCGCTATGAGCGCGGCATTGCCTATGTACGGCCGTGGTCGGAGCTGGAGGGCCCGCCGGCCACTTGACGCTTTCTCATCGGACCCCGCAGCCGCGCCATCTACAGCCAGGGAGGGCACCGGCCATACGCAGTAGAGCTGGCTTCACGCTGTTCGACTGTAAGGATCGGTTATGCCAACCATTGTCACTGTCATCATCGGATTGGGAGTTGTCGTTCTTCTCATCATCATGACGAGCATTGCGAAGATGTTTCGCAAGGCCGGACCCAACGAAGCCATCATCGTCTATGGATTCCGCGGGCCGCGCATCATCAAGGGCTCGGGCGCCGTCATCTTCCCTGTCGTCGAGAGCTGCCGGCAGCTTTCGCTGGAGCTGATGTCGTTCGATGTCGCGCCGCAGCAGGACCTCTACACCAAGCAGGGCGTCGCGGTCACGGTCGAAGCCGTCGCGCAGATCAAGGTCCGCTCCGACCGCGAATCGATCCTCACTGCGGCCGAGCAGTTCCTCACCAAGGCGCCGCCACAGCGTGAGGGATTGATCCGCCTGGTCATGGAAGGCCACCTGCGCGGCATCATCGGTCAGCTCACGGTCGAGCAGATCGTGAAAGAGCCTGAGATGGTGGGCGAGCGCATGCGCGCCACCTGCGCCGAAGACATGAGCAAGATGGGCCTGGAAGTGATCTCGTTCACCATCAAGGAAGTCCGCGACAAGAACGACTACATCACTAACATGGGCCGCCCGGACATTGCGCGCATCAAGCGTGATGCCGATGTCGCCGCTGCCGAAGCGGAACGCGATACCGCTATTCGTCGCGCCATCGCGCTACGCGAATCTGCCGTAGCAAAAGCCGCGGCGGACCAGGAGCGTGTGCTGGCCGAGACGCAGTCGCTTGCCAAGCAGGCCGAGGCGCAGCGCGATCTGGATATCCAGAAGGCGCAGTTTACCGAGCAGAGTCGCAAGCAGGAGGCACAGGCGGACAAGGCGTACGAGATTCAGACTAATGTCATGCAGCAGCGCGTCGTGGCCGAGCAGGTGAAGGTGCAGCAGATCGAGAAGGAGGCGCAGGTCAAGGTGCAGGAAGCAGAGATTCTGCGCCACGAGAAGGAGCTGATCGCGACCGTGCTGAAACAGGCGGAGATCGAGCGTCAGCGCATCGAGAACCTGGCTGCTGCCGAGAAGTCCCGCCTGATGATCGAAGCGGAAGGCCGCGCCTCTGCGATACGCGCGCAGGGCGAAGCGGAAGCCGCAATCATCTTCCAGAAGGGCGAGGCCGAAGCGAAGGCGATGAACGTAAAGGCCGAGGCCTATCAGGAGTGGACGCAGGCCGCGGTGGTCGATCGCCTCATCAGCAGCATGCCCGAGGTCGTCCGTGCCATGTCCGAGCCGCTCAGCAAGGTGGATAAGATCACCATCGTCTCGACCGGCGGCGATGGCCAGGTGGGTGCGAACAAGCTGACCGGCGACCTGACGAAGATCGCCGCACAGGTGCCCGCGCTGTTCGAAGCGCTCTCCGGCATGGACATGCATGAGCTGATGGCGAATGTGAAGAGTATGCGCGCACGCCCTAACGGCACCGCAAGCAACAGTTAACCCGACCTGTGGTCCGGGCTTCGCCCGGGCCACACAGCTTCACCGGATGTCAAAAGTCGCATTCGGCATCGAACAGTAAAGGAGTCACGTCATGGCACTGCTTGAAAGAGTTGCAACTCTACTCCGCGCCAATCTCAACGACCTGATCGACCGCGCGGAAGACCCGCAGAAGATGCTGCGCCAGCTCATTCTCGATATGGAGAACCAGCTCTTGCAGG
>DATBCB010000417.1:0-1625 GCA_036270675.1 Acidobacteriaceae bacterium
GAGGACGATGTCGCAGCGCTTGGTCGGCGAGGTGTTGCGCCACACCCGCAAGCCCGCTTCCGCAGCCTCGAGCGCACGGTCGAGATCGGCCCGGGTCGCGTGCGGCACAGTGGCGAGCACGCTTTCGTCGGCCGGATTGAGTACCGGCTGACCGTCCGCCTTCTTCCATTCGCCGCCGATGAGAAGTTGCAGATCCGGATAGGCTGCCATGATGTCGCTTTCTGTTGTGCTTGCTGCGACCGCACCAGATGCGGCGCGGCGGGACGGATGATGTCTATACACCAAATCGCACCAAGCCGCTCCGCGGTAGGGAGCTCGCGCGAGCTCTTCGGCCGGTTCTTGGTGTGTCTCCGCAGGCGCCCGCAAATGCTGATCAGCGGCCTTGCTCCAAACAAAAGCAATCATACCCCCGCTGTTCAAAGCGAGGACAATTAGCGGGAACGAGCTCACCTGGGAGCGTAGAATCGGTAGTTCACGCCCAATCGCACGAAGTTATCGGCGAGCTTCGCGTTCCACAGCTTGGTGGTGCCGAAAATGTTCACGGTGGTGGTGAACCGGTCGGTCGCCAAATGAAGGTACTCGACCTTCCATGACCAGTCGCGCACGAGTGCGCCTTCGACGCCGCCGCCGAACGACCAGCCAGCATGTGAGAGGTCGAATGTTGATGAAAGGCCGCCGCCGGGTCCGCTGCCGGTGAAGGTTCTATCGGCGTCGATCCAGGCGCCGCCGCCCGTCACGTAGAAGAGCCATCCATTCGCAAAGGCCCATCCGAGCCGCCCACGATACGTGAAAGTCCAGGGCTGGTTTGCCTCTTCTGTCAGGGTCACTCCCGCAGGAAGCCCCGGAAACTGGGTCGTGACCGATTTGCTCTCGCTGCTTCCCTGGATGTCTAGTTCGGCGCCGAGCACGATGCTGCCCATCTGCCAGTTCGCACCCAACTGGCCCCCTCCGATGACGCCGTCCATGGTGCCCGACAATATGGTGACGCCGTTGAAAATCGTTGATTGCCTGTGCCAGCCCCCACCCAGATTGGCGCCGCCATACACGCCGGTCCACGAGAATGCAGGCGGGGCTGGTGGAAACGGCGACAGGCCGAACATGTCGGATGCAAGCGCTGGCAGCCCAGCGGTGCTCACCAACGCAAAGAGCACCCCAGCCACCCACGTGGGCGCCTGCAAATTGCGCTTGGACATTTGTGACTCTTCCCCACGGCAGAGGGCACAAATTCAGCCCATTTCGCGGATTGTGTCCAGATCGATTTCAACCAAAAATTAATTGCGCTCAACCGCAGGTAATTGATGTTGGTCTGATCAGCACGAAACACGGATCATCTGAGGCTGCGAAGCCCACAGCCCGCATGAGCGAAGCGACATGCGGATTCATGGCACGGGAAAGCCCCGGATGTCGCTGCGCTCATCCGGGCCACGCGCCGCGCGAAAGGCGCGTTCACGCCACGCGCTGCTGCTTCAGCGTCGGCATGATCTCGCGCTGGGGCCGCGGCACGCTGAACAAATAGCCCTGCGCCTGCGTGCAGCCCTCGGCGCGCAGCGCTTCGAGGTCGCGCTCGGTCTCGACCCCCTCGGCGGTGATCGTGATGCCGAGGCTCGATCCCAGGCTGATGATGG
>DATBCB010000418.1:0-9828 GCA_036270675.1 Acidobacteriaceae bacterium
GCTGAACGTCTTGCCCTGAAAACGGAAGTACTCTGCCACGATGCTGGCGTTCCATGCGCCGCCCGAGGCGGTGACCAGGCCGGTGATGAGGTAGGGGAAGATGCCGGGCAGGATCAGCGTCTTCCAGCGCTGCACGCTGCTGAAGTGAAAGAGGCCGGCGACTTCCTTCAGGTCGGAGGGGATGGCGATGGCTCCGGCGATCACGTTGAACAGGATGTACCACTGCGTGCCCAGCAGCATGAGTACGATGGAGCCGATGCCGAGCCCGCCGCCGGCGCGCACCAGCGCGATGAGCAGAACCGGAAAAAGTGCCGTAGCCGGTACGGATGCCGCGATCTGGGCGAGCGGCTGCGCGATGCGAGCCAGCTTCGGATGGAAGCCGATGGCTACGCCGGCCGGGATGGTCCAGAGCGAGGCGATCAGGAGCGAGGCATTCACGCGGAGAAAGGTGGCGCCCGCGCCTTTGAGCAGCTCGAGGATCTCTGCGCCATGCAATTGGCGCAGCAGCAGTACCGCATGGAAGGCGGCGAAGATGGCAGCGGCGAGAAGGGCGATGAAGATGGTGCTGTTGGCGATGAGCGAACGCTGACGCGAGGCGGCGCTCGGCTCCGGCCGCGCAAGCGCTCGCAGACGGCGGGCGGCGAGGTCGTGGTAGATACGCTCGCCCAGCGGCACGATCGTCCGATCGTGCAGCCAGCCGATGGCATTGGAATGGCGCAGGGCGTAGAGGATGGGCGAGGTGGGCCGCTTGGTGCTTTCCACCTGCTCGAACTTGAACTTGTCGGCCCAGGCGATGACCGGCCGCCAGATGAGCTGGTCGGTGGCGACGATGATGGCGATCATCACCGCGAGGCCCCAGATCATGGCGCGGGTGTTGCCATTGCCGGCGGCGGTCTGCAGATAGGAGCCGAGGCCGGGCAGGCGGAAGTCGCGATCGCCGAGCACGAACATCTCGCAGGCCATGAGAAAGAACCAGCCGCCGGCGACCGAGACCATGGAGTTCCACACCAGGCCGATCATGGAGAAGGGCAGCTCCAGCTCCCAGAAGCGCTGCCACGCGCTGAAGCCATAGATCTGCGAGGCTTCGCGCAGCTCGCGCGGAATGCTGCGGATGGAGGAGTAGAAGCTGAAGGCCATGTTCCAGACCTGGCCGGTGAAGATGAGGAGGATGGCGCCGAGCTCGACGCCCAGCTGCCGCGTGGGCAAGAGCGAGACCATAACCAGCATGACGCCGGGCAGGAAGCTGAGCACCGGGATGGACTGCAGGATGTCCAGCACAGCGATCATGAAGGCTTCGACGCGCGGGTGATACGCGGCGTAGTAGCCATAGCCGACGGCGAAGATGAGGCTGAGCAGATACGCCACGCCGATGCGGACGATGGAGTAGAAGGCGTAGAGCGGCAGCGCACTAACCGATTGCGAGATCTCCGCCGCGGGCACAGGGTGACTGAACCAATAGCGGCCCAGCAGGACGACGCAATAGAACGTGGCAAGGCAGAAAGCCGCGACCGTCAGGTCCAGCACGACGGGCCAGGAACGCTCCAGCACCAGGGTGCGCGAGAGCGTGGGGATACGCGACACCTTCAAGATCAAGATAAGGTCTCCTCCGCGGCGAGGATCACTCGACAGTCTCTTCCACGGTAGCTTCGGCGGTCTCTTCGACCTCAGGCTTGATGAAGCGGCGTTTGCCCGCATCGAAATCGAAGAGCTCGGCGTAGCGGCCCCAGTTGATGGCGGTTTCCAGCTGGCGCTGCGTTTCCTCCTGGGAGAACTGCTCATCGAGCATGTCGAGGAAGAAATCTTCCGGAACGGTGTGGTCGGCTTTAGTATCGAGTGCGCGAGTGATCTGCCGCAGCAGCAGGACGTGCTCGAGTGCGGCCTCGCGGAAGAGCTCTTTTTGCTTCAGGATTTCGGCGTTGGCGAAGAGACGGCCGCTCTCCGTGATGGCGACATCGCCCTCTTCCAACTTGAGGTAGCCGAGCAGTTGCGCTGCTTCGACGATAGGGAAAAGGTCGTCGAGCTGGAAGGCGAGTTCGTCGGCGAGCTTGTAGACATCGTCTTTGCCGCCGCGGTCGATGAGGATTTCGAGCAGGCCGGCGATGCCGCCGGGACGCGCGTGGGGCAGCATCTGGTAGTGCATCTGGCGCTGGTCGCGGATGGCGACGCGCTCGGGCACGTTGCTGGGCTGCTCGTCAGGCCGGGTGAGCACGGTATAGATGTAGTCGACGAGCTGGGTGAAGAGCGACGACTTGCGATCGCGCGGCTGCGCGAGGGTGACGCGGAAGTCGACACGGACGTGGCCGGGATTGCGGCCGAGCACGATGATGCGATCGGCAAGCAGAACGGCCTCTTCTATGTTGTGCGTCACGATGAAGATGGCGCGCGTGGGGATGGTCTTCTTCTGCCACAACTCCAGCAGCTCGCTACGCAGGTTCTCCGCGGTGAGCACGTCGAGCGCGGAGAAGGGCTCGTCCATGAAGAGGACCTCCGGCTCGACCACCAGAGCGCGGGCAAAGCCGACCCGCTGCCGCATGCCGCCGGAGAGTTCCTTTGGGAAGGCGGCCTGGAATCCGTCCAAACCGACGGTGTCGAGGATGCGCAGGCTGCGCTCGCGACGCTCCTCCGCGTCCATGCCGCGGGCCTTCAGCGGTGCTTCGACATTTTCGAGCACGGTGAGCCAGGGAAAGAGCGCGAAGCTCTGGAAAACGATCGATACGTTGGGATTGGCCCGCGCGATCGGCGTCTGGTGCCAGTAGACCTGGCCCGCCGATGGCTTGCTGAGGCCGGTGAGCATGCGCAGCAGCGTGGATTTGCCTGAGCCTGATGGCCCGAGCAGCGCGACGATCTCGCCGGGAACGATCGACAGGTCCGTGGGCGCGATGACCTGGATGCGGTTCTCGCTCGGCTGCGAGTAGTACTTTTCGACCTTCTCGGCACGAATGATGGTTTCGTTCGTTTCAGTCATAGAAGCATCCAAAGCAGGAACAGCATTGATGGTCAATGCACCGTTGCTGCTGCATTTCGACGTCACGGGCTCAGGCAGCGGGGGAGCACGGGGATCTCTCTGGTAGCTGACTGTTATTGATACTCTATGCGTTGTCTGTTTGCGGGCAGATGAAGCATCTCCCCACGGGCAGCGTATCATCTACGGGATAGAGCATTTCTCTCCGCAAGTCTCGATCCGCCGGTGACGGTCTCGTGGTGTCTTCCGAAAAGGGGGCCGCGGCCAGTGTCCCTCTCTGGCCTCAACGAGCGGTGAGGGGACTCGATTAAGTGATTTTTCAATTGCTGGTGGCGGAGCCTCCTTTGGAGGCAGAGAGAATGTATGCGGCCGGCGCCGCGAGCAAAAGGGAGCGAATGTCCGAATCACA
The DNA here is from genome assembly GCA_036270675.1 of Acidobacteriaceae bacterium. Classification (GTDB taxonomy): domain Bacteria; phylum Acidobacteriota; class Terriglobia; order Terriglobales; family Acidobacteriaceae; genus KBS-83. The sequence continues at coordinate 3,372 of DATBCB010000418.1, forward strand.
GCGAAAGCCTAAAGTCCTGGTAGCCGATGACGAACGCGTGATCGCCGATACCTTATCCATCATCCTGAACCAAGCAGGCTTTGAAGCGACGGCGGTCTACAGCGGCGAAAAGGCAGTGGAGACGGCGAGGACGCTGAAACCGGACATGCTGATCTCCGATGTGATCATGACGGACATGAACGGCATCGACGCGGCAATCAAGATCCGCGGGATGCTGCCGGGGTGCAAGATTCTGCTCTTCTCCGGTCAGGCGGCGACGGCTGACCTGCTGGATCGCGCGCGCAACCAGGGGCATGAGTTCGAGATCCTGGCCAAGCCGGTACACCCGCAGGATTTGCTGGCCCGGCTGCGGAGTTAAGAGGGGCAGATTTCACAAAACGCCGAAAGCTAAAATCTAGTCTCGCGAAGGCTGGCGGCAGTCAGCCTAAATTGAATCACTGGAGCGAATTCTTGCGCCTGATGCGGGGGATGGAAGTTCCCGCAGATTTTATGGCTGATCGCCCTTTGAATCGGCCGATTGAATATGTCGTCTTCGATGATTTCGAGGGCGACGCCGACGAAGGTCACTACTGAGTCCGTATATCTCCGTGGAGAGAAAAAGCAGATCTCTCCACTGCGCGGCTTTGCCGCTCCGGTCGAGATGACGCACAAGCATTGACTTATACTTCCCGCCGGCCTTCGAGGGAGCGGGTCATCGTGACCTCGTCCGCATATTCGATATCGCTGCCGGCGGGGACGCCGGTGGCGATGCGGGTGATGCGCACGGGGTAGGGCTTGAGCAGATCGGCCAGCAGCGATGCAGTGGCTTCGCCTTCGAGCGTAGGGCTGGTGGCCAGGATGGCCTCGTCGATATCGCCGCGTTCGGCGCGTGCGGTGAGCGAGCCGGTGCGCAGATGCTCCGGGCCGACGCCGTGCAGCGGCGAGAGCGTGCCGTGCAGCACGTGATAGACGCCGTTGTAGTGGGTGCGCTCGATCACGCCGATGCTGGTCGGCTCCTCGACCACGCATACCTGGCGCTGATTGCGCGTGGGGCTCGAACAATAGACGCAGGGATCGATATCCGTGATGTTGTTGCAGATCGAGCAAAGGCGCAGCTTCGCCTTGAGCTCGCGCACGGCGTCCGAGAGTGCGTCGGCATCCGCGGTGCTGGAACGCAGGATGTGAAAGGCGAGGCGCTGGGCGCTTTTAGCGCCGATGCCGGGAAGTTTGCGCAGCTCCTCGATGAGGCGCGCCATGGGCTCCGCGAAACGTGACATGCGGGTGCGCTAAAGACCCGGCAGATTGAGGCCGCCGAGCATGCCCGAGAGGCCGGACTGCAGGCTCTCGTCGGCGCGCCGGCCGGCTTCGTTGAGCGCGGCCACGATGAGGTCTTCGAGCATCTCGATGTCGGCGCTGTTCGAGCCTGACGTATTAGAGATCAGCCCAGCCACGGCCGTGGGATCGATCTTGAGCGAGAGCACCTGTTTCTTGCCGTTCATCTTGACAGTGACGGCGCCGCCGCCGGAGGTGGCTTCGACGACGGTGCTCGCGAGGCGCTGCTCCATCTGCTGCTGCATCTCCTGCGCCTGGCCGAGCATTTTCTGAATGTCTTGCGGGTTCAATCGATGTCCTTTCCTTGGAGCGTTTTCACTGTTGCTATGTCCCGGCCAGGTTCAGCGAAGTGTGGCTTTTCTTAACGGAAAAGCGACGCAGACAGCGGAGTTCTGGCATACACCTACAGTAAAACGCTCTAACGCCTTCCGCGAAGGTCCAGTATGTCCCGGACCTCTGCGCGGAAGAGCTCCTGGGCCTGCTTCACCAGCGGGTTGTCGAGCGCGTGCGATTGGAGGCTTCCTTTGGCCATGTGCGGAGCGGGCGGCGTGGGTGAAGTCGAGCCGTCACCCGGCAGGACAACCAGCTTCGCACTGCTGCCGGCCTGTTGCAGCGCGGTGCGTGCGATGCGTTCGGCCTCCGGATTCATGGTGAGCGAGAGCATCGTCTTCTTCACGGCGACGCAGACGGTGATGTTTCCATCGATGACGGACCACTGGCCGGCGCGCAGAAGAGCGCTTGCCGTCTCGTGACCCTTGTCATGCAGCGCCTGGCTGACGGCGTCGCGCAGCTTGTCCGCGATGCTTACAAATTCGCCGGCTGCCGGTGGCTCGGGATCGCCGTCGGAGGCGATCTCTTCTTCGAGGTCGGCGACATGGCGCTCCGCTTCGGAGGAGGCGTGGCCGCGAATCTGTGGATCGGGGGGCTCTTGATGGAGCGCGGTAGTTTCCCCATCGGGCGCGGGCGCTTCGTCGAGCGCAACCGCGGTGCCCACGGCGATGAGGGCGGCGCCGGATGGGTCGGACTCGCGCGGCGATTCTGCGGGAGGCGCTGCGGTTGTCGCGGAGCCGGATGGTCCGGACTTGCGTCGCGTGTCCGATTCGAACGGCGAGAATGTGGGCTGCGGCGGCGGTGTGGACGCGCTGGCCGAACCGCCGCGAGCGGCTTCGCTGCTGACGACGCTGCGCGGTGGGGTGGATTGAGGAGCGGGGGACGGAGGACCGGCAGTTCGCTGCAGGGGCGCAGGTGAAGCAGATGGACCCGCAGCCGTCGAGGAGCGTACCGGCGCCGGACTGGGACGCGCAACGTTGCTTCCGCCGCCGGGGAGCTGACTGAGAATCTGCTCCAGCGGAATGAGACGCTGCGTGTGCACCAGCTTGAGCAGGCCGAGTTCGAGATGGAAGCGCGGCTCCTGCCTGTAGTTCATCTCGTCGAAGCTGCGCAGCATGATCTGCAGGAAGCGCGTGAGGTCTTCTTCGGTGAAGAGCATGGCGGTGCGGGCGACGCGGGCGCGCTCGTCGTCGGAGATCTGGAGTAGCTCGGTCGATTCGCCGCCGAGCTTGGCCATGAGCGCGTTGCGCAGGTAGCGGACCATCTGCCGCGCGAGTTGCGAGGGACTGTTGCCGGCGTTGAGCAGCGTATCGATTTCCGTCATCACGGCGGCGCTGTTGTCTTCGCCGACCCACTCCAGCAGGCGCTCGAAGACCGTGTTGGGGACGGTTCCCATGAGCTCGCGAATCTGTGTGGCGTCAAGATGCGGCCGGCCGTTGGCGACTACCGGAGCGCTGGCGATGGCCTGGTCCATGATGGAAAGCGCATCGCGCATGGAGCCGTCGCCGGCCTCGGCCAGCAGGGCAAGCGCGGCATCGTCGGCGTCGAGCTTTTCCTGGTCGGCAATGGAGCGTAACTGCGCGAGGATGTCCTCGAACCGCACGGCGTGGAAGGCGTAGTGCTGCGAACGCGAGCGGATGGTCTGGGGGATGTCCTCCGGCTGCGTGGTCGCCATCATGAAGACAACGTGGTCGGGCGGCTCTTCGAGCGTCTTGAGAAGCGCGTTGAAGGCGGCATCGGTGATCTGGTGCGCCTCGTCGAGGATGTAGATCTTGTAGCGGTCGCGCGCGGGGCGGTAGCGGGCGGCATCGCGCAGCTCGCGAATCTCGTCGATGCCGCGGTTGGTGGCGGCGTCGATCTCGATGACGTCAACGGCGGAGCCGGAGCGGATTTCGCTGCAGGCATCGCAGGTGCCACAGGGCTCGGCGCTGGGGCGTTCGGGCGAGCCGATGGCCCGCTGGCAGTTCAAGGCCATGGCCAGGATGCGGGCGATGGTGGTTTTGCCGATGCCGCGGTGGCCGCTGAAGATGTAGCCGTGGGCGATGCGGCCCTGCTCCAGCGCGTTCAGAAGCGTGCGCGTGACGTGCTCCTGACCGACCACGTCACGGAAAAATTGGGGGCGGTATTTGCGGGCGAGAACCTGGTAGGCCATGTGTCGGATTGCTGCTGTGGGTCTACTGCGATTGTAGTGCGATTTGCCGGGCGCGCGATGGAGCGGGCGGTCCCGGATTTTGCACCGGGTTCTGCGGGACGGAGAAGGGCTAATGTGCTAGCAATGCTATCATTGCTGGCATGGCCACGCTGACCATCCGGCAACTCGATGACGCGGTAAAGGCGAAGCTGCGCGTGCGGGCAGCCGAACACGGGAAATCGATGGAAGAGGAGGCGCGCGAGATCCTGCGTCAGGCGCTTGCCCCAGCGTCCCCTGCCGGCGAAACTGGCGCGGACCTTATCTCGGCGATCCGGAAGCGGCTTGAACCCTACGGCGGCGTCGATCTGGAGCTTCCGCCACGCATGATGCCTCGCAAGCCTTCAAAGTTCCGATAGCCAGCTGCATGTGGCTTCTGGACACAAATGTAGTGTCGGAGATGGTGGCGCTCAAGCCCACGGTTCGTGTCATGTCCAGAATCAGCGAACTCTCGCGGGATGCATTGTTTACGACCGCGATTACCGAAGCGGAAATCTTCTATGGAATCGAACGCTTACCGACGGGGCGCCGCTGCAACGACTTGCGCGCAGCGATCGAAGATGTATTTTCTAAGGACCTCGGTGGCCGCGTATTGGCCTTTGACAGCCGTGCAGCGCGTATTTATGGGCAACTATTAGCAGAGAGGCGCAGCGCCGGCCGACCGATCTCGCAGTCGGATGTGCAGATCGCCGCGATTGCCATCGCCCACGAAGCAACTCTGGTGACACGCAACACGCGCGATTTTGCCAACAGCGGAATCGCGCTACTGAATCCCTGGCTCGTCTGAGCAGGCCAGGATCGGGGCGCTACTTTTTCTTGCGCTTTGCGGCGCGGGCGCGGCGCGCAATCTCTTCCGGCGAGTACATGGTCGAGCGGCAGGATGCGGCGCCACAGTTGCAACTGGCTTCGTCCTCGTCTCCGTCGTAGAGGTTGTAGTCGTAGGTGAGCTCTTCACCGGGGGCGATGTCGCGGATGGCCAGGATCCAGACGCGGTCGCCGATCTCGTCGGTCTCGCAGTTGGGATCGCAGGAATGGTTGAGGAACATGGCCGCGCCGTGGCCATCGATGACGATCGACCGTGAGCCGATGCCGAACAGATAGGTGATGGGCGAGTCCTCGTAGAGGCGGTCGGCCTCGGACTTGCGCAGGCGTGGCCCGGTGTATTCGACAACGCGGGCGCCCTTGCGGATGGAGGCGGTGGTGTAGCAGCCGGCGGCGTGGATGGCGGAGGAGCGGATCATCAGGCCCATAAGGTCCCTCGAAGGAAAAGATGCCCTGAGTATAGAGCCGTGCACCGCGCCCGCCGCGTCTTATACCCTTAGAAGGTGATGAAGCGGCTGGCGACAAAGACGGTTGCGGCGATGTTGGCGGATGCGCGCCCGCTGACACTCGGGGTTGCTGCAGGGCTCGCGTTGGGCGCAGCGCTGGCTCCTCCTGCAATTGCGCAGCAGTCGGGCGCGCAGGATTCCGGCAGCGGGCAATCCTCGTCTTCTTCCCAGAGCAAGCAGCAGAATCAGCAGACGCCGCCCGCGCACAAGAATGCCGCGCAGGAGAACCCATTCCCGGCGGATGTCTCAAAGCATGCCGCAGAGCAGCAGAACCAGCCGGCCGATACGCCGGATGCCCCTGACGTGAATCAACCCAATGCCGCTCAGCCGGACGCGAACCCGCAGCCGCCGCAGGCCGCACAGAAGCCGGGAAACGCGGCCGCGCAGGAGAACCCATTTCCCGAGGATGTGTCGAAGAGCGCAGCAGCGGCTGCGGCGAAGAGTGACGATGCGGCGGGATCGTCGAGCAGCTCCAGTAGCAGCAGTTCCAATCCGGGCGGTGATACCGCAGGTGGCGATACAGATCCAAATGCCGATTTGCCGCGGAATACGGGCCGCCGCCGGCTCAAGAAGCCGAGCGAATCGGACATCCAGAGTGGCTCGCTTGCCGGAACGGGCAAGGCGCAGGACGATGTGCGGATCGGGCGTTTCTATCTCTCTGACGGAAACTACAACGGCGCGTACGGACGTTTTTCCGAGGCGAGCCGGCTGGATCCGGCGAACCTGGACGCGATCTACGGACTGGCCGCCGCCGCCGCCGGCATGCACCACACCGACGAGGCGCTGACCAACTACAAGCTCTATCTCCAGATCGCTCCTGACGGCAATGATGCCAAATCTGCCCGGAAGGCCATCCGCGAGCTCTCGAAATAGCACAAACGGGGTACCAATATCGCCAAATCTGCCACTTTTTCGTAGTTGCCCTGCTTTGGGGGCACGTTTTATGGTGCCTGCAGTAAAACCCGAGAAAGCGATTCCAGGCATACTTCCAGGCATATCGATGCACGCCGTCTTCCAATCCGCGTTTCGCGATTTCGTCCGAGAGCTAGGTTCGTTCGATGCGACGTCGGCAAATGTGCATCCGTGCGGACGGCCGCATTGCTGGTCCGTGCACCAGATCGTCGAGCACCTGGTGCTCTCCATGGAGAGCACACGGACGACGCTCGAAGAGCGGCTGGGCAAGGGCCGGCCGGAACGGAACTCGCATCGATCCCGCGCGGAATGGGCGCTTCAATTGATGATTTTGAGTGCGGGTCACATGCCCAAGGGCGTGGGGGCACCGCATCAAACAACGCCGAAG
>DATBCB010000419.1:0-25600 GCA_036270675.1 Acidobacteriaceae bacterium
AGGGCCTCGATCACCGAGGCGCATCGCGCAGTGCAGCAGGTGGTCTCCTTCGGCTGAATTTCCCATGTCCACGTGGAGATAGCTTGCAGCTTCTGCCTCATCCGGCTGCTATGATGTTCCGCGCAGCCATTCGGCCCCTCCCCAAAAATTCACGACGGAGGTGTTGGATGAAAGTTCAGCGCTCGATCATCGCTTTCGCTCTGGGACTTGGAATGTGTCACTTCGTTGTCGCGCAGGCTCCCGCAGGTGCGCCGGCCGGCTCCACCGGACAATGCAAAGACGGCAGCTACACCAACGCGCCAAAAAAGATGGGTGCATGACGTGGACACAAAGGCGTGCAGCAGTGGTTCACTGCCGACGCATCCACTCCAGCAGCTTCTGCAAAGGACACCAAGTCTGCCGCCGCAACTCCCGCCGCCGCACCCGCTGCTACTCCTGCACCCGCTTCTGCTCCAGCGCCGACCCATGCCTCGAAGGCTTCGACCACCAGCAGCAACATGGCCCAGGCACCCGGCGGTGGTCCTGGCATGGTCTGGGTCAACACGCCTACCAACGTCTACCACTGCCCCGGCTCCCGCTACTACGGCAAGACCAGGGAAGGGAAGTACATGACGGAAGCACAGGCCAAGCTGCCGGAGCGCATCCAGACCACGGCAAAGGCTGCGGCCAGTAGCCTCGACGGAGCACCAGGACAGCATCGCGGCTGCCATCCCTCTCATCTCTCTCCGCGTCGCGCGGATGCGAGGGGGTTGGCGGCCGCTCGATTTTGGCTTACCTTCGTTTCGGACAAAAATCACTCCGCACCGCGTGCTCAAATCTAGCGTGGACAATCGATTCCGCAGTCCGTAGTCAAACTTAGAAGCTCGAAGGAGCCGCAACGATGAGCAAAGGCTTTTTGTCACGACGTGCGTTCTTGCAGACCACCGCGGGTGTCGCGGGGGCCTCTTTGATGAACGGTTCCTTCTTGCTTGAAGAACCCGCTTACGCCGACAACCAGGCGGCCCCTCCCAGCGATCGCGTTCGCTTCGGCATCGTCGGCGTCGGCATGGAAGGCTCCGGCCTGCTGACCACTGCCATCCAGCTTTCTGGTGTCGAGTGCGTTGCCGCCGCCGATCTTTACGATGGCCGTCATGAGCTCGCGAAGGAGATCGTCGGCAAACCAATTCGCACCACACGCCGCTATCAGGAGTTGCTCGACGCAAAAGACATCGACGCCATCATCGTCGCCGTTCCCGACCACTGGCACAAGCAAGTCGTGGTCGATGCCATCGCCGCCGGCAAGGACGTCTACTGCGAGAAGCCGATGTCTCACAATCCAGCCGATGGCCTCGCCATGCTGGCTGCCGCAAAGAAATCCGATCGCATCGTCCAGATCGGCGCGCAGCGCACCAGCTCCGTGATCTGCGCCAAGGCCAAAGACCTCTACGACAAGGGCGCGATCGGCGACCTCAACCTCATCGAGTGCACTCTCGGACGCAACGATCCCACCGGCGCGTGGGAGTATCCGCCGCCGCCCGATCTCTCACCGCAAAATCTCGACTGGGACACCTGGCAGGGCACGGCGCCGAAAAAACCATTCGATCCGCTCGCCTTCGCGCGTTGGCGCTGCTGGAAGGAGTACGGAACCGGTGTTGCCGGCGATCTGATGGTCCATCTCATCAGCGGCATGCAGTTTGTGCTCGGCATCAACGAGGTGCCCAAGCGCACCATGTCCTACGGCGGCATCTATCGCTGGAAGGATGGCCGCAACATGCCGGACGTGCAGCCAGTCCTCTTTGAATACAACGGCATTCCGCTCTACATGCGTCTCTCGCTCGGCTGCGACTCAACTGAGGTCACGCGCTTCATGGGCTCGAAGGGCATCATCGACATGCGCGAGTTCAGCGTCAGCTATGAACCGCAGGCCGGCGTCGATCTCGCGCCCAGCTACTATTCCAGCTCCTTCCCGGCCGCGATGAAAGCTGCCTATGTCGCCCAGTGGCACAAGGAACACGATCCGATCCCCGGCCAGGAACCGGCGCCCGAGACCATCACTTTCAACGGCAATGACTACGACGACCTCAAGCCGCACCTCTACAAATTTTTCCAATCGGTGCGATCGCGGCAGCCCGTAGTCCAGGACGCGCTCTTCGGCAACAACGCGGCCCTCGCCTGTCATCTCGCGAACGAATCCTACTTCCGCGGACACGCCGTCACCTGGAATGCCTCAGCAGAGAAGATTGAGTCCATTGCGTAACCGAACGGAAAAAGGAGATAGCCGATCGTGAAATTCCCAAAAATCATCTGCGCTGCTGCCGTCGCAATGCTCTTCGCATGCAGCGCCGTTCCCGCGCGTGCAGCCACCCCGATCAGCGGCGCTACCAGCGATGCTGCAGCGTCGCGATTCTTAGGACGCTGGGATCTAACATTGAAAGCGCCCGATCGCGAGTGGCCGTCGTGGATCGAGATCAGTGAAGAAGGCGGTCAGCTCAAAGCCAGGATGACCGGCCGCTGGGGCAATGCGCGCCCTCTGCCGAAAGTCGAAATATCCGACGGTAAGCTCACCTTCGTCTCACCGAAGGAGGAGGAAGACAGCAAGAGCGACCTGGTCTTTGAAGGCACGCTCACCGGCAAGACTCTCACCGGCACAGTCAACGGGCCGGACGGAAACACCTGGCATTGGGTGGGCGATCGCGCGCCCGCGCTTATACGCACCCACGCTCCGCACTGGGGCAAACCCGTTGCGCTCTTCAACGGCAAGGACCTCACCGGCTGGCATCCTGACAAGCCCGGCGCGCCGGAGTGGACGGTGCAGAACGGCACCATCGTCAGTCCCGGTCATGGCCATGAGCTCATCAACGACCACAAGTTCCAGGACTTCAAGCTGCATCTTGAATTCAACTGCGGCAAGGACGCAAACAGCGGTGTCTTTCTGCGCGGCCGTTATGAGGTGCAGATAGAAACCGAATCCCAGGCCGAGCCGCCCAGCCATCACACCGGTGGCGTCTACGGCTTCATTGCTCCGAATCCCGAACTGCCGCGCCGTCCCGACGTCTGGCAGGGCTTCGACATCACGCTCATCGGCCGCAAAGTCACCGTCGTGCAGAACGGCACCACCATCATCAACGATCAGGAGATCCCCGGCATTACCGGAGGCGCGCTCGACAGCCATGAAGCGTTGCCCGGCCCCATCTATCTGCAGGGCAGCGAAAAAGGTCACGTAGCCTTCCGCAACATCGTGGTCACGCCTTCACTCTAGCCCGTCACGGTGTCACGCAGAGGTGCACGTTGCATCTCTGCGGCGAAACCCATTGAGGACCGCAGATGACGCATTTCCTGCAGGACGTACTTCGCCAGCCGGATGAGCTGAGAGGAGTCATCGAGCTTTTCCGTGGCAAAGGCACCAAGCCGCTGGAGGCAGCCGCCGACACCGTGCGGGCCGCTCGCCATATCTATCTCACCGGCATCGGCGCCAGCTACAACGCCGCACTCGGTGCTGCATTGCACTTTCACTCCGCCGGCTATCCCGTCTATCTTCTCGATGCAGCGGAGCTGCTCCATTTTGCAAGCATTCCCGCCGATTCCGTGCTCATCGTTCTCTCCCGCAGCGGACGAAGCGTGGAGATTGTGATGTTGCTGGAGAAGGCCAGGGCCGCGCGTGCCACGGTAATTGGCATCACCAACTTTGCCGACGGGGCGCTCGCGCAGCAGGCAGACATCCCTCTCGTTCTCCCTGTTGAACCGGATCACGGCATCTCGGCGAACACCTACGTTTCGCTCGCAGCCGGAGCTGCCGCCCTTGCCGCCGTCGTGGCCGGCACCTTCGATGCGCAGCTAACTTCGCGGCTGTCGGAGGCCATCGTGGCGACCGGCGAAAAGATTCCGGGCTGGCAACAACAGGTCGCGAAGAGTTCATGGCTCGAGCCCGGCGCAACCTACTACTTCCTGGCGCGCGGGCCGAGCCTCGCCAGCAGCTACGGTGCGCAACTCCTGTGGGAGGAGGGTGTGAAGATCGCAGCGGCTGCGATGGGAACAGACAGCTTTCGTCACGGGCCGCAGGAAATTGTAACTGCAGGCATGCGCTTCGCCATGTGGATCGACGACCGCCTGCGCCAGGCGGATCTCGCTGTGGCTCGCGACCTGCGCCGTCTCGGTGCGTCCGTCATGCTCATCGGCTCTGGCATACCTGCCGATGCCGGCGACCTCGTCGTCGAGCTTCCTCCGTGGCCCTCCGGGTGGCAATTCCTCATGGACATCGTTCCCACGCAACTCGCGGCAGAAGCCCTGGCGCGCCTCTCCGGTGCGGACTGCGACTCATTCCGTTTCGCCTCGTACATCGTCCAAGGTGAGATGGGGCTGCTGCACACTTAGAGCTGCGAGCAAAATAACGATGACAGCAATCGGCGCAGTCGATATCGGTGGCACCAAGATCGCTGTCGGCATCGTGGACGTCGCCGGCCGCGTGCTCTCCCGTCAACAGGCTCCGACGCAGACCGCCGGCCCATGGCCGCAGGCCTTCGCGCTCATCTCCGATATGCTGCGCAAGGCGGCGTTCGATGCCGGCGCTGCGATCGCGGGCATCGGAATCGGATCAACCGGACCGCTCGATCCAATCCGCGGAACGTTCGAGAACCTTGACACCATCCCGCAGTGGATCGGCGCATCGCCTGTGGATGATCTCGCGCACGAGTTCCACGTTTCCGTCGCGATGGAGAACGATGCTGATGCCGGAGCGCTTGCCGAAGCTACTTGGGGCGCAGGTAAGAATAAATCACGCCTCGTCTATGTCACAGTAGGCACCGGCATTGGCGGCGGCATCATTCTCGATGGCCATCTCTATCGCGGTGTCGCCGGCGCGCATCCGGAAATTGCTCATCAGGTCATCGATGTAAACGGTCCCCCATGCTCCTGCGGGCTGCGCGGATGCTGGGAGGCGCTCGCCGCCGGCCCCGCAATGGCCAGGTGGATGGAGTCGCACACCGAATACACCGGCCGCCCCGGGCTCACGGCAAGGCGCATCTACGAACACGCAATGGCGGGCGATCCACTGGCCGCACGCGCCGTCGAGCGCGAAACCTTCTATCTCGGCATCGGTCTCGCCAATCTAGTCAACCTCTTCACTCCCGATGCCATCATCCTCGCCGGCAGCGTCATGAAAAGCGCCGGCGCCTTCCTCCCAGACATCCGCAAAGTTCTCGAGCAGGGATGCCGCTTCGTCCCGCTCGAAAAAATCGAGTTGCGTCTCGCCTCACTCGGTGACGATGCCAACCTCATCGGCGCAGCGCGCGTGTGGCATCATCGCTTCGCGCAATCACTCTAGGAGAGGCCCATATCGATGGCAAGGAACCGATTCCTCGTTGGCCTCATCCTGCTTGTGTTCTTTATCATCTCTCTGCTCAGCAACATTCTCGGCCCCATCGTGCCGGACATGATTCGAACCTTCTCCGCCAGTCTTGGGGCCGCGGGCTTTCTCGTCTTCGCCTTCTTCATCGCTTATGGAGTGATGTCCATTCCCGCCGGATTTCTCGTCGAGCGCTACTCCGAAAAGCCGGTCATGATCTCTGCGTTTGTCGGCGCCATGCTCGGCTCCATCAGCTTCGCGCTTCATCCTACGTACAAAGTGGCATTCGTCTCGCTCTTTGTCATCGGAGTCGGGATGGCGATGCTTCAAGTGGCTATCAATCCGCTGCTGCGGGTGTCCGGCGGCGAGGAAAACTTCGCGCTCAACGAGACCATCGCGCAACTTCTCTTCGGCTCAGCATCCTTCCTCAGCCCCTGGATCTACTCCTATCTCGTCCTCAACCTCCCCAAAAGCGCGCAGCAAACGAATCCCCTTGTCCGCATTCTCCGGCATGTGACGCCGGCGCAACTCCCCTGGGTCTCGTTGTATTGGATATTCGCCGCCGTCGCTCTCGCGATGGTCGTTGTTCTCTTGTTCTCGCGCTTTCCCGCCGTCCAGCACACGGCGCAGGAACGCCCTGGCACGCTCGCGATGTACAAGAGCCTGGCGCGGCGGCGCCTCGTCTGGCTCTACTTCCTCGCCATTTTCGCCTATGTCGGCTGCGAGCAGGGAACAGCCAACTGGATCTCGCAATTATTAAGCCACTATCATGGTTACGATCCGCATACCGTCGGCGCCCGCGCCGTCTCCTGGTTCTGGGGCCTGATGACCTGCGGCTGTTTCGCCGGAGCATTCCTGTTGCGCATCTTTGACAGCCGCCGCGTCCTCATCGGCGCCGCGACATGCGCGCTCATCATGCTCTCACTCGGCCTCTTCGCGCCGGCATCGGTCTCGGTCGTTGCTCTTCCGCTCGTGGGCCTCTTCGCTTCTGTCATGTGGCCCATCCTCATCTCCCTCGCGCTCAACTCCGTCGCGGAGTATCACGGCTCCTTCACCGGCATCCTCACCACCGGCATCATGGGCGGCGCCATCGTCGCCGTTGTCATCGGACGTATCGGCGACCACCTCGGCCTGCGCACCGGCATGGCGCTGCTTTATCTCACCTTCGGCTATGTCTGGAGCGTCGGCTTCTGGGCAAAGCCTCTCATCAACAATGCGACTATCGGCAGCAAGGGCAAGCCGCCGCCGTTATCGAACGCCTGCAGCTGCAACTCCGAATGATGCGGAGTGATACAGAAAAATTCCGCCAATCACCAGCAGCCACACCCACAACGCGAAGCGTAGCGGCCGCTTGGGAACACTGCCCGCTAACATCGTTCCGAGCAACGCACCCGCCAGCCCGCCGGCAACCAGATGTATCAGCAGCGGCCCATTCACCGCGCCTCCAAACCAGTGCGCGCCGCTTCCCAGTGAGGATGTCAGAAATCCAAATGCAATGTCCGTTCCCACCACCTGTGCCGGCGCCAGCGGTGTCAGCGCCAGCAGCGCGGCACTGCCCAGCGCTCCGGCGCCTGCAGAGGAAAATCCAACCTCCGCACCGACCGGCAGCATGAGCCACGGCAGCAGCCGCGCGCGATCCCGCGTATCCCGCTCTGGCTTCACCGGGCGAAATGAGAAGAAGATCTGCCACAGCGCAGTAAATACCAGCACAACGCCCAGGGTTCCATTCACCAGTTGCTTCGCGCCCGTATCGACAAAGCGATGCAGCAGGAACGCGCCCGCCAGCACGCCCGGCACGCCCCCGACGAGCATGTAGCCAAGCGTGCGCCAGGACACCTGCTTTCGCCAGATCTGCGCCGGTAACAGCACCAGCTTCACCGCAGCGGAAAACATCAACCCGACACTCACAGCGATTCCCACAGGCACGCCCAGCACCAGCACCAGCATCGGCGTCGTGATGGTGCCGGCGCCCACGCCGGTGAGCGCGATGAACACGGCGATCACGAACCCGATCAGGTATTCCACGCTTCCATCCTCAAATCGTTTGATGCGCTTTACTTGGCTGCTTCAATGTGAATGCCGCACTCCACCTTGCGCCCGGCCCAGCGGCCCGACCGTGCATCTCCCGGATCGAGCGGAAGCGAGGTGCACGGCTCGCAGCCAATCGAAGAATAGCCGCGCGCATACAGCGGCAGCAGCGGAATGCCCAGCTCCTCGCACGCATGCCACACATCGGCTGTGGTGAAATGCGCCAGCGGACTCAGCTTCAACACCTGCCGGCCGCCCGGCAACGTAAACAGCGCCGACTCCTCCAGCGCTGCGCGCGTCTTCGCCTGCTCCCGCCGCAGCCCCGTGATCCAAACCTTGTAGTTCGCCACTGCCCGGAACAACGGCTCAACCTTACGCGCGGCGCAGCAACGGTCCGGACTGGTTTGATACAGCAGCCCATGCGCCGCCTCCTGCTCCGCAACTGTCGTCAACGGCAACAGATTGATCAGCCGCACATTCCATTCATGGGCAATGCGATCGCGATACGCATACGTCTCCGCGAAGTGATAGCCGGTGTCGAGAAACAGCGTTGGCAGTTCCGGCCGCAACTTCAACGCCAGCTTCAGCAGCAGCACGTCCTCCGCCTGGAAGCTGCACGTGAGACACACGTCATCCATTCCCGGCGCGTCCGAAAATGTCCGCTGCAACTGTTCCTGAACATGGGCCAGCTTCGCGTCCAATCCGGCGGAAAGAGCGCTCATCGCACACGCTCCCGCTGCAAAATGTTGGCTTCACGCAGCAGCTTCAGCAAACTCGCCACGGCTCTGGAAGTATCGAGATGAGGCACCGAGGCAGCGCGCGAACTACCAATGCAGAGCGAAATCGCATCGTCGCGCTCCTCCGCCACCAGCACCAGTGCGCCGGCATCCGCCAGAATCCCCGGCGTCGTCGGATGATCATCCGGCGGCCGCACAACAAACGTTCCAGAGTGCAGCAGCGCGCGTTCGAGTGCATGGATCACAGCAACCGGCGCGTGCAGCCGCAGTACCACTCCCGCGTGCCCCCATCGGCCCGCACGTTCCAGTGGTGTCACCGGTGCTGTGTTGGCAACGGCCGCATCCTCAGCCAGAATTTCGCGAACCATGCCCGCACCAACCGTCGCATTTGTCTCGGCATCGATCAGGATGAAGGCCCCCAGCGTGCGATTCTCGCTATACCGCTCGAATGCGATCGGCCGCCGCGTCTCAATCTCAGCAACCCCGATACCGTTCATCTCGAGCAGCTGCGCAGGCTCGCTCAGCGACTGCTCCAGGTTCACGCGTTGGCGCAGCCGCACCTCTGCCGGCACGGTCTGGCCGGTGTGCTTCAGTAGATAGCGGCGCGCTGAGTCGAGCGGCCGCGCATCCATCCACACCAGCGACGCCGCAAATCGCCGCGTCACCTGCGCCTCTTCGCCCGCGCGCGTCAGCAGATCGCCGCGACTGATATCCAGCTCATCCTCGAGCGTCAGCGTGATGGACAAAGGCGCATGCGCACCATCCAGATCGCCGTCGTACGTCACAATGCGCTCTACCCGGGACGTTTTGCCCGAGGGCAGCACGCTCACGCGGTCACCAACACGAATCGCGCCCGATGCAATCTGCCCCGCAAATCCGCGAAACCCCTGATGCGGCCGAATCACGCGCTGCACCGGCAGCCGAAACGCCGCCGCATTGCGCTGCTGCGCTGTCGTCGGCAATGACTCGAGCAACTCCAGCAGCGAAGGCCCGTCATACCACGGCGTCTCGCTCGAAACCTGCACGACATTCACGCCCAGCAGGGCACTCACCGGAATGAAACGAAGCTCCGCCGCGTGCCCGGTCTCCGCTGACGCATATCGTGCAAAGCTCTCGAACTCCGCTTGGATTGTCGAGAATATCGCAGCGTCATAGCCAACCAGATCCATCTTGTTTACGGCAACGATGACATGCCGCACACCCAGCAGCGTCGCTATGTACGCATGCCGGCGCGACTGCGGCAGCACGCCCTTGCGCGCATCTACCAGCACGATGGCCGCATCCGCTGTCGACGCGCCCGTTGCCATGTTGCGCGTGTATTGCTCATGCCCCGGCGTATCCGCAATGATGAACTTGCGTCGCGGCGTGGAGAAGTAGCGGTACGCCACGTCGATCGTGATACCTTGCTCCCGCTCTGCCCGCAACCCGTCCGTTAACAGCGCGAAGTCAAGCTGTTCCCCGGTTGTTCCTTTGCCGGCTGTTCCCTTGTTTTGTATCGAGCGCACCTGATCGTCATACACACTCTGCGTGTCATACAGCAGACGGCCAATCAGCGTCGATTTGCCATCATCGACAGAGCCCGCCGTCGAGAAGCGCAGCAAATCCTTCTCGCGGTCCAGTTCGAGAAACGTCTCGATGGAGAAGAGGTCCGTCGCCTGAGGCCGCAAATCCGGTTGCGTCAATGTGCAAGCCATTTAGAAGTAGCCCTCCCGCTTCTTGATCTCCATCGAGCCTTCCTGATCGTGATCGATCACGCGATTCGCCCGCTCCGACGACCGGAAGGAAAGCAGCTCAGCGATGATCTTCGGCAGGGTGTCCGCATCGGATCGGATCGCCCCCGTGCACGGGCTGCAGCCCAGTGAGCGCAGCCGGCTGCGCACCATCTGCGGCTTCTCGCCCAGTCGCGCGACAAAGGCCTGTTCCACCGGCAGCAGCGCGTCGCCGCGCACATACATCGGCCGCGGCTTTGCGAAATACAGATCCACAATCGGGATCTCTTCCTCGTGGATGTACTGCCACACATCCATCTCCGTCCAGTTGGAGAGCGGAAACACGCGAATGCTCTCGCCGGGATGAATGCGCGAGTTATACAAATTCCATAACTCGGGCCGTTGGTTTTTAGGGTCCCACTGTCCTGCGCTATCGCGGAACGAAAAAATGCGCTCCTTGGCGCGCGACTTCTCCTCATCGCGCCGCGCGCCGCCAAACGCCGCATCGAAGCCGTAGTGCTTCAACCCATCCAGCAGCGCCTGCGTCTTCAGCAGCCCGCAGCAACGCTTCGTGTCGAGAACGATGGGGTTCGTGCCCGCCGCAATCGCCGGCTCATTCCGCCACACCAGCAGCTCCGCGCCTACTGCGGCCGCCATCGCATCGCGGAACGTAAGCATCTCCGCGAACTTGAATCCGGTGTCAATATGCAGCAGCGGAAAGGGAATCGGCCCCGGAAAGAAAGCCTTCTGTGCCAGCCGCAGCATCACCGACGAATCCTTGCCGATGGAGTACAGCATCACCGGCCGCTCAAACTCCGAAGCCACCTCGCGCAGAATGTGGATGCTCTCCGCCTCCAGCAGGCGCAGATGGCTCAGTCGCTGCGATTGCGGAGGAGGCGGCGTGTACGGCGAAACATTCTCGGTTGCCAGCATTGCGGGACCTCAATTGGGTGCCTGGTGAATGCTGATTGCCGGGAATATTGCCTGAAACGACGAACACCCGTGCTAATCAGCAACGGGTGTCTGTGGAAGAGTTGTCGCGGGACTAAGTGCGCGCGAGCTGCCACCCGTGGCTTGATGGACAAGCACAACAACAGGGCCGACAGTGCTGACGGAAAGTCATACTGCAGAAAGAGTAGCAGGCCGAACGCAGCAACACAAGCGGTGCGATAAAATCGTCCAGATGTTCTCCCTTCCGTGATGTGACGGGCAAATCCATCTGGAAGGAGAACTTCCGTGCACAACGAATTTTTTCTACGAGCCCAGCAGCAAACGACGCCGAGGTTTCCCATCTGAAACCAACGTGAAACGTGGCCTCCGAGTAGTTCACGGAGATAAAGAGCTTTGCGAAAAACTCGGCAGGAACGATCTGTGTCCTTGTGGTTCAGGCCGAAGATTTCAAAAAGTGCTGTATGTTAAACGGGAGCATGACGGAGCTACACGGCAGTATTACAGCCGGTAATCCCTTCTGAAGGGCAGCTTCGGCTGCCCTTCAGCTGCTGGGATCAATGCTGCTCGCCAAGCTTCCGGTCAAAGAAATCCACGCCCAGCCGGTACGCCGTCAACCAGTCACGATGCAGCAGGAAATCGTGAATCTCATCCGGAAACACATGCTCTTCCACCGGCACACCCCGCGCTCGCAATGTATTGGCCAGCCGCACCGTCTGCGCAAACAGTACGTTCCGGTCATCGTCCCCCTGAATCAGCAGCACCGGCGACCTCCAGGTATCGAGCGACGCCATCGGCGATGATTCCCACGCCACGCGCGACTCCGCTTTCCTGTCCTCGCTGAAGTCAGATGTTGGCTTCCATAATTCGACCTCCAGACTCCAATCGTGAACGCCGTGCAAATCCACGCCCGCGGCAAATAAATCCGAAGCGCGTGCCAGCGCCAGTGCCGTCAAGTACCCGCCATAGCTTCCACCCCATGCGCCAATCCGCTTCCCATCTACATCGGCGCGACTCCGCAGATACAGCCCGGCGCCAATCACGTCGTTGTACTCGGTCGCGCCGCCGGGTCCAAAGTGCAGCGCCTGGCGGAAGCCCAATCCATAACCAATGCCGCTGCGGTAATTGATCGAGAGCACCACATAGCCGCGGCTCGCCAGGCATTGGTTCATGGCATATGCATTCGAGTAGTAGCCCATCGGGTTCCAGCCCAGCAGCATCTGCCGCCGCGATCCGCCATGAAAGAACACCACCGCGGGATGTTTCCCCTTGCCATCGTTAGGCAGAAAAAGCTGCCCGTGAATCCGCATACCGTCCGCCGCGCTGAAGATCACCTGCTGCGGCACTACCAGCTTGGCCGCCGGAAAATCCGCGGGAATTGTCTGCGGCGCCAGATCGCGCGGCCCGCTAGCCTCCAGCACCGCCGCACGCGCCGGCACTCGCGCATCCATGCGTACCATCGCAACGTCACCATCGGAAGCAATCGCCGGCTCCGTCTCGATACCGTCGCCGTGCGTCAGCTCCTGCGGAGCGCCACCGTCGGGCGCCTGCGGCGAACTGCCATCCACTGTCACACTCCAAAGATGCTTGCGGTCCTCATCCAGCGGATCACTGCCATGCTGATTCGACGAATAAACGATCCGCTTGCGGTCCACGCTGAACGCAACATGGTCCACCTCGAACTCGCCCGGCGTCAGCAGTGTCGCCTCGCCGCCCTGCCACGGCACGGCATACAGGTGCGTCCAGCCGCCGCGCTCCCACGGAAAGACAATCTTCCTACCCGCGCTCCACCACAACTCGCTCACACCGCCCGTCTCGTGAAAGATGCTTCCGGCGCCGCGCTCTGCACGCCACACCTCGCGACCATCACCGCTCTGCGCCTCGGCCACGCAGATCGACCACGGCTCTGCCTCGCGCAACCAGCGCGATGCATATTCCGACACCAGCGGCCGCCGCACAAACGCGACCTCTTTGCTATCCGGAGACCAGGCCGGATCACCATCCGAATAGGTTCCCGGCGCAAGGTACTCGAGAGTCTTCGTCGCAAAACGATACACGCCAACGAAACTGTGATCGTCGCGCGCACTCACAAACGCAAGCGCGCTGCCATCCGGCGACCAACGCAGGTCCTGCTCCTCTCCACGCGCCTGTACCAATTGCTGCGGCTTTAGAGCGGTATCCTTCAGGCTCGCCGTCCATATCTGTCCGTGCAGCAGATACGCGATGATGTCGCCGCGCGGCGAGATCGCCCCCGCGTGCCCCTCGCCAATGTCGCGCGGGGTCCCGCCGTTTGCCGAGACCAGCCACATCTCCTGCTTCACTCCCGCAGTCAGAAGTGCCGGATTCGGCGCAGGCCTTTCCGGCCACTCCGCGTCGCCACCACGCGTGTAAGCCAGCCACTCGCCATCCGCCGACCACGCCAGGCCGCTGATCTCTTGCCCATCGTCCTCGGTGTAGTGCGTAATCTGCTGCGCGCTCGACTGCAAATTTTGGTGCGATCCCAACTGAGCTACCCAGATGTTCCGCCTGCCCTGATCATCCGCAATCCACGCCACACGCGCGCCCGCAGGAGCCGCCGTCAACTCCGAAACGAACGGCGCGCTCATCACCTGGTCCAGCGTGAAAGACGATTGTGCGGCTGACGAGTACAGTTGTGCCGGAAAAGAAAGCAGTGCGGGGAGCAGCGTCAGAGCAATCGGCAGAAATCGCATCGCGCGATGATCCTCCTACGAAATAGAAACAGCCGCCGGAACAGAGTAATTCCGGCGGCCGCGGTTTTGCTGGAAAGAGCAGCGGTTATCTGCTCCCGGTGAGGGTACCCGGGTTAGCGTTGCACAAGCGAAAACCCGGACGTGGCGCCGTAGGCGCCCTTGGCCTGGACGGCAAGTCCTATTTCTGTTTCGCGATGACCATCGTCGAAAACTTCTTGTAAGTAGCCGCGGGCACAATCTTCTTCGTCAACAGGTCCGTCTTCTTGGCATACGGCCGTCCATCCACAATCTTTTGCGCATACACATCGCCCACGCCGGGAAGCGCCTTCAGTTGATCGAGTGTGGCCGAGTTCAGATCCACCAGGTCGGTTGCTGGCGTGGTTGCGGCGGTCTTCGCATTGCTGCTTTTGGTATTGCTCGCCTGCTGCGCATTCGCATGCGTCATCAACATGGTGGCGGCAAGAACTACGGGCAGGCAGGCGATCCGGATCCATCGGCTGGGTCGTATCATCGGTGGTTCTCCTTTGCGCGCGGCTGGCTTGCATATGCTGATTGATCGCCACGCCGGGCAGGGTCAGCTTCCGCCCGGCGTGCGCTCTTGTCAAGAAAGTCCTACATCAGCAGCGTTCCGCGACTACTTCTGCTCTGCTGCCCTCTGCTCCGCGGCCACCGCAGCCTCTGCCGCCTGGAAGCCGATCTTCGAGTGCGTGCCATCGCAGAACGGCTTCTTCGTCGAAGCACCGCATCGGCACAAGGACACCGCAGGCTTGCCCTCCAGGTTGATCTCCGTGCCGTCCACATCGATCAACCGGATCGGCCCCTCCACCCGCAGTGGTCCATTGGGCCTTGCCGTGATCGTCACATTTGCATCTGCCATTTCTTCTCCTTTTGGTTCTTTTGAACAACCTCTGATTACGATTCCCTTGTGCCACGAACGGGAATCCCTCTATCGTCATCCCGACCGGAGCGAAGCGAAGCGGAGGGATCTGCTGTTTCTCCATTGTGCCGCGGATTTCGCTCCGAATTCTGCTTGTTTCGGTCGAGACGTTTCGATCGAGACCGCGATCCTATTTTGATTCCAACCGCCGCGGCTTCTGCATCGGCACCACTTGCACCGTTACATCGCGCACCTCGGCCAGAAAGCGGTTGATCACCGAGCCGCGCAGCAGAATATCCATGCGCGAGCGTGCCGACTGACCGAAGACCACGTGCGAAATCCCTTCCTGCTTGGCAAACTGGATCAGCGCATTCGACACCTTCTTGTCCTTCAGCACCACTACCTTCGCACCCAGATCGCGCGCCAGCCGCTGGTATTCCTCCATGCGGTGCTTCTCTTCAGGGTTCGGATTTTCTGTCTCTTCCGGCGTCTCCACACGCACCGCATACCATATCGTCGACAGCCGCGACGCAATGCGTGCTCCCGCGCGCAGCAGCCGGTCCATTCCCGGACGCGGCGAGAGGCACACCATCACCTTCTCCGGAATCGGCGCCTGCTCCAGCCCCTGTGACCGCCGGTAGTCCGCCGCCTGCGAGCTCACCTCGGCCGCGGTAGTGCGCAGCGCCAGCTCGCGCAGCAGGTTCAGATTGCCTTTGCGAAAGAAATTTGCCAGCGACTGCTCGATCTTCTCCGGAGCGTAGATCTTTCCCTGACGCAGGCGCGAGCGCAGCTCCTCCACCGTGAGATCTACGTTTACAATCTCGTCCGCCCGCTTCAGCAGGCTGTCCGGCACTGTCTCGCGAATCGTCGTATTCGCAGAGCGCGCCACCGCATCGTTCAGCGTCTCCAGGTGTTGCACGTTCACCGCGGTCATCACATCGATGCCCGCGTCCAGCAGCTCCAGCACATCCTCGTAGCGCTTGCGGTTCTTCGATCCCGGCACGTTCGTGTGCGCCAGCTCGTCCACAATGCAGACCTGCGGATGCCGCGCCAGAATCGCATCCAGGTCCATCTCGTGGAGCACGACGGAGCGGTACGGAATCGCGCGCTGCGGAATCACCTCCAGGTCCCGGATCATTGCCTCGGTATCGGCGCGCCCGTGCGGCTCCACAAAGCCAATCACTATGTCGATGCACTGCTTGCGCATCAGGTGCGCATCTTCGAGCATCTGGTAGGTCTTCCCCACGCCAGGTGCCGCGCCCAGATAGATCTTCAGCTTCGCCGGTTCCGGCTGCGGGACAGCAGGATCGGTCGTCTGCTGTGGATCAGGCTCGGGCTCGCTCATCTCAGCCCACCTCGATCGCGTGCCGCGAGACGCGCGTCGGCGCCAGCGGCAATGTGAAGCTGAAGGTGGTGCCGTGCCCCACGCGGCTTTCTACCGACACCTGCCCGTGCATCAGTTCGATCAGCCGGCGCACCAGCGCCAGGCCCAGCCCCGTTCCATCGGGCCCTGCCGTGCCAACGGCGCCGCGCACCTCTTCGGCGGATTCCGCGGACCGCGGGCCCTGCACGAACCTTCCAAAAATGCGCTTCAGTCTCTCCGGCTCAATCCCGATGCCCGTATCCCGCACGAAAAACTGCACCCGCTTTTTCTGCTCCTCCGCCTGCAGCACAATCGTGCCCTTCGCCGGCGTGAAGCGCAGCGCATTCGACAGCAGGTTGTCCATCACACTCTTCAGCGCGCGCCGGTCGCCGTGGATCGGCGACAGGTCGCTGAACGCCTCAATCTGAATCTGCACATCGCGCTTCCGCGCGTCCTCCTGAAAACGCAGCGCGGCATCGCGCAGAATGTCGATCGGCCGCAGCCGTTCCATGCGCAGCTCGCGCCGCCCGGTGTCCAGTTCGGCCACGTCGATCAGGTCGGCCATCAGATCGTTCAGCCGCTCAGCCTCCTCCTGCGCGCCGTGGATCAGGTCGCTCTGCAGCGGCCGCAGATCGCCGGCAAATCCTTGGGTCAGCGAATAAAGCGCCAGACGCAATTGCTCCAGCGGCGTGCGCAGCTTGTCCGAGGCCACCGCGATGAAGCGCGTCTTGAACCGGTCCAGGTCCTGCAGCTCCGTCACGTCTTCCAGCACACTCACCGCGCCCAGCAGCTTGCCGTCGTTATCGCGGATCGGGTTCGTCCGCAGTCGGTAACTGCGCTCCGCCTGCCCAATCCACATCGGCAGCAGCGCCGCTTCGCCCTCGTGGGCTACCGGCCGCTGCATGGAGACAGCATCGCGCACGGCGGTCAGAATCTTCTGGCCACCCGGCGTGTTCTCGAGCGCCATACGGTCGCCGGCCGACTCGCCCAACAGTTGCTCCGCCGCCGTGTTCAGCTTCAGCACCTGTCCGCGCGCATCGGTCACAATCACCGGCTCGAAGATCGACTGCACCACTGCATCGGAGAGCTGGTGCTCCATCTGCTTCCGCCCGAACTCCGTCTCGCGCAGGTCGCGCACGTGCACCACCATGCGATTGACATCGTTTGCGATCTGTCCCAGGCTGTCATTCGCGCTCCAGTCCAGCCGCTGCTCCAGGTTGCCTTGTGCGACGCCGCGCACCTGTTCCGCCGCGCGCTTCAGCGGGCGAAGCACGGCAAGGGCAAAGCCGACGGCGATGCAGATCGCCGTCGGGATCGCGATCCATGCAGCCAGCATCGCGATATGAGCCAGTTGGTTGTGCGCCGCAGCTTCCCGGAGCGCGCTCACGGCGAGCAAAGCGACCGTGGCGACCAGCGCCACCAGCAGCAACAATCCGGCAATCAACCGCTGGTTCAGGCTCATGGCTGAGATATGCGAGACGACACGTCTCCACAGTGTGACACAGTAGGCCGGGTTCTCAAGCAGCGTGACCTCACGTGGCCTGATAGCGCGACAGCACATCCGCCAGCGTCACCGTGCCCTCGATAGCGCCGCGGCTCGCGCGGTTCTGAATAGGAAGAATCGGCCAGCGCGCCAGGTGCGGCAGCGCCGAATCGAGCGGCAGATCGGGAAAGAGCAGCGGGATGCGATCGGGCTTCAGCACATTCGCCAGCACCGTCTCCGGCGCATGCACCGCCGCCAGCGAGGCCAGTTCCGCGCGCGTCATCGAGTACCACGCATGTCCCGGCAGCCGAATCAGGAAGACATCCGCATGCTTCGCGTCCAACTCCTCCGCCGCTGCCTTCAACGTCGTGCCCGCTTCGATCACCGGCACCGACAACGGTCGCAGCGCGTCCTCCAGATGCAGCACCACCTCTTCCCGCTGCTCCTCCATTGAAGGCAGGTCCAGCCCGTCCTGATGTGTGAACACCTCAAAGATGGACGATGGCTGCAGGCTGCGCGACACCAGATACGCGATCGTGTTCGCCAGAATCACCGGGAGAATGATCGAATAGTTGCCGCTCATCTCCAGCACCATGAACACCGAGGTCAGCGGCACGCGCAGGAACGCCGCAAACAGCACCCCCATGCCCACCAGCGCGTACGCGCCGACCGTGATGTGCAGGTTGGGATAGAAGATCTTCTCGAAGGTTCCGATAGACGCGCCCAGCATCGCCCCGATGAACAACGTCGGCGCAAACATCCCGCCCGGTGTGCCGCTCGAAAATGACACCGTCGTCGCCAGGATCTTCAGCAGGGCCAAAGCCAGCAGCAGCTTCCAGGTGAACTGCCCGTGCATCGCCTGGTTCATCACCTCGTAGCCCGGACCCATGACCTGCGGAAAGCCAACAAAGCCGATCAACCCCACACAAAGTCCGGCCACCGGCGACTGCACAAAAAATGTCCATCGCGGCAGGTTGCGCAGCCGCGGCCGCAGATAGCCGAGCGCATGCGAGAAGATGCTCGCCGCCAGCCCGCCGATCACGCCCAGCACGGCATAAGCCAGCAGCTCGCGCGAATCCGTTTGCGTCAGTGACGGGATCTGGAACATCGGCTCCGATCCCCAGAACCGCCTCGCCACCACCACGCTCGAAATCGCCGACAGCACCACCGAGCCCAGCACCGCCGCGCTCCACCGCCCGATGACCTCTTCAATCACGAACAGGATCGCCGCAATCGGCGCGTTGAACGCAGCCGCCAGTCCCGCCGCCGCGCCCACCGGCGCGAACAGCCGCAGCCGCTGCCGGCTCATCCCCAGCCTGCGGCTGATCACCGAAGCCACACCCGCGCCAATCTGCAGCGACGGGTCCTCTGGCCCCAGTGAAAATCCGCCGCCCAGCGCCAGCGCCGACGTGATGAACTTGCCGATCACCGTCTTGAACGAGATGTAGCCGTTGTAGATGTAGAGCGCGGCCTTCGTCTGGTTCACGCCGCTGCCGCCTGCCGCCGGAAAGAACCACTGCACCAGCGCCGCCACCACCAGGCCCATGATCATGGGAACGAAGATCAGCCGCAGCAGCCCCGGCTGTAGCGCCGATCCCAGTGTCAGCGTCTGGATCCAGCTGATCGCCACCCGGAAGCTCACCACCAGCAAGCCCGAGATGATGCCGATGAAGATCGACAGCACCAGGAACAGCCGCTCGTCGCGCGTAGGCGCGATCTTCAGCATGTCGATCTGCGACATCTGCAGCGGCTCAACCGAAGGCATCGTCTCCTTCGCGGCATTCTCCGGCAGCGCCGTTGCGTCGGTCGTCGTCTTCGACTGCGCGGATGTCTCGGTCGTGCTCATGCGTCCTGTGTGCCCGCCCCTCTACTCATTTCGTTCCGTTCATTTCGCTCTACTCATTTCGCTCTTATTCATTTATTGATCGACCGTATCTGGAGAAGCCGCAATGCGCAGCAGCGCGGCGTCCTCACCCGTAGGCTCTCCGCACACGCGCTCCGTCACCTGCTCGGTGTCGTACACCAGTTGCATCGTAGCCTGCTCCAGTTGCGCGCTGTCTGCCAGCGCGGCTACCGTCAGCCGCGGCCGCGCGGTTTGCCAGCGATTCCCCAGCGCGGTCATCTGGTTATTGTTGTCAATCTGCGTCCTGCCGTTCTGCGCCGCATTGCTCTGTCCGCCCGTCCCGTTCGAGCACGCGATATAGCGCTTCCGAGCCACCTCATAAGCGTGCACCACGCGCCGCAGCCGCTCCCGCTGTGGCAGCGTCGGCGACGGGTAGATTGCCATCACCGCATTCGCGATCCGCAGGTTCTTCTCCACCTGCGCGCGGTCCATCAGCGGATGCGCCGCATTGCTCGCATTCAGCGCCCGCTCCAGATAGGTCCGCGCCGTCCTGTATCGCCCCAGCTGGAACGCCATCTGCCCCGTGCCCTCGATCGCCGCCACCACCACCGGCCGCCGCTCCGCCACCTCGCGATAAATGTGTAGCGCGTCCGCAGGAGCATGTGCCTCCACCAGTATTCCTGCCACCTCCAGCAGTCCCGGCGTCGTCGTGTCATTACCGGCCGCAACCAGCAACTGAGCCCGCGCATCGCCGAACCTCTTTTGTTGGATGAGGTAGCGCGCCAGCTCCAGCCGCACCTCCCGCCGGCGGATCGCTCCATCGCCCTCCCAAACGCCATAGATGGATAGTTCATAGTGCTGAACCGCCGTGGCCTGCTGCCCCTGCCGCGCCGCCAGCCGCGCCAGTTGCAGGTTGATGTAGCCGTTGCCCGGCTCCTTCTCCCACAGCGTATTGAAGTAGACCGTAGCCTCCTGCAATCGCCCCGCCTGGGCCAGCGCTCGGGCCAACTCCACCTCGGTCGAGCGATCGCCCGGGGCATACCCCAGCGCGAGCCGCAGGTCGTACACCGCGGCCTGAGCGTTGTTATGCGCCAGCGCATCCTCGCCCCGGCGCTTCCAGCGCGCCGCCGCATCGCTTTGATGTTGTGAATACGACCGGAAGATCAGCCAGGTCAGCACCGCCAGCACGCAAGTGACGGCAAAGACGCTGAGCAGGGCAAGCGTATCCTTAAAGACAAGGTGCCGCTTGGCCAGCCGTTCGGCGGGCGTCAGCGGTGTAGCGGCTCGGAAGAAGGGGATCGTTCTCAACGCGGCTTTCCCCTCTAAGCCTAGTCGGTCCCGCGCGGGACGCAAAGCGGCCACGCTGGTTCAGGCGTGCATCGCATAGTAGAAGGAGATGTTGATCATGCAACGACGCGATTTCGTGAAATCGGCTGCCGCCGTCGCCGCTCTCATGGCCCTGCGGGACGAAGCCGTCGCCGCCCCCGGAGAAATTCCCCGCCGCACCCTCGGCCGCACCGGCCAGTCCGTTTCCATCATCGGCATCGGCGGCCACCATATCGGCCGACCCCATGTCTCGGAAGAGGAGGGCACCCGTATCATCCGCACCGCGCTCGACTCCGGCGTCAACTTCCTCGACAACTGCTGGGACTACAACGACGGCGAAAGCGAGCGCCGCATGGGCCGCGCCCTCCAGAATGGCTACCGGCAGAAGGCCTTTCTGATGACCAAGATCGACGGCCGCACTCCCACTGCCGCGCCAAAGCAGCTCGAAGAGTCGCTCCGCCGTCTGCAAACCGACCACATCGACCTCGTGCAGATTCACGAAGTCATCCGCCCCGGCGACCCCGAGCAGGCCTTCCGTCCCGGCTACGTCGTCGATGTCCTCAAGCAGGCGCAAAAGGCTGGCAAGATCCGTTACATCGGCTTCACCGGCCACAAAAGCCCGGAGATCCACCTCAGCATGATCCAAGCCGCCGACCGCCACGGCTTCACCTTCGACACCGTGCAGATGCCGCTCAACGTGATGGATGCGCACTATGACAGCTTTACTACGAAAGTCCTGCCCGTAGCCCGCAAACACAACATGGGCATCCTCGGCATGAAACCCATCGGCGACGGTCTTATCCTGGGCAGCAACACCGCCACGCCGGTCGAGTGTCTGCACTACGCAATGAGCCTGCCCGTCTCGCTCACCATCACCGGCTGCGACTCCATGCAGATTCTCAACCAGGCACTCACCCTCGCGCGCAACTTCCATCCCATGCCGCAGGAGGCCATGTCCGCTCTGCTCGCCAAGACAGCGAGTGTGGCCGTCGCCGGTCAGTACGAGAAGTACAAGACCTCCACCATGTTCGACGGCACCGTCCACAACCCGCAATATCTCGGATAATCGAAGATCATGTCCGCTAACTCCATCGTGAATCCCGCCGAACTCTCTTCCGAACTGCTCCTAAAACGCGATGCGCTCCATCGCCGCCTGCGTGAGCTCGGAAGCGTCATCGTCGCCTACTCCGGGGGTGTGGACTCCGCATATCTGGCCCACGCCGCCCACACCGCGCTCGGCGCCGATGCGCTCGCCATAATTGCGGACTCGGCCTCGCTCTCCCGCCGTCACCTGCGCGAGGCCATCGCCTTTGCCGCCGCGCAAGCCATCCCGCTGGTCACCGTCGCCACCGCCGAGCTCGCCAGCGAGGACTACGCCCGCAACGACGCCACCCGCTGCTTCCACTGCAAGGATGAGCTCTTCACCGTGCTCGAGCGTGAGCGTACCACGCGCGGCATCGCGCACGTTGTCTACGGCCTCAACGCCGACGACACCCGCGACTACCGTCCCGGTCAGCAGGCCGCCACGCATCACGCCGTGCTCGCGCCGCTGGCCGATGCCGGCCTGACCAAGGACGATGTCCGCGCTCTCGCTCATGCCGCCGCGCTCGATGTCTGGGACAAGCCCGCCTCCGCCTGCCTCTCCTCGCGCATCGAATATGGCCGCCGCGTCACGCCTGAAGTTCTCGAACAAGTCGAGCGCGCCGAAGACGCCCTCGCCGAACTCGGCCTGCGCCGCTTCCGCGTCCGCCACCATGGCGCAGTCGCCCGCGTCGAGCTCGCGCCGGAAGAGATGGATGCCACCCTCAATCGCGAGATGTTTCGCCGCATCGGCGCCGCCGTCCGCGCCGCCGGCTTCCAGTACGCCGCCATCGACTGCGACGGCTACCGCTCCGGCTCCATGAACGAGGTGCTGCCCCTCACCGTCCTCACTGGCAAATAGCAGCATCAGAGAAAAACAACCATGCATATTGGCTACCTCGAATGCTTCGCCGGGCTGAGTGGAGACATGCTGCTCGGTGCCCTCGTCGACGCTGGCGTCCAGCCGTTAATGCTCCAACAGACCACCGCCTCGCTCAACCTCGGCGCAACCCTCGTCTTCGATTCCGTAGACCGCAGCGGCATCAGCGCGCGCAAGGCGCGCGTGCTGGTCGGCGGTGAAGATGCCGACGCGAAGCACGATCATGCTCATTCGCATGAACCCGGCCACGATCATCATCACGAACACGCGCACGATCATCATCAGAAGCACTCGCACGGCCACGAGCACAATCACGAGCACACGCCCGGCCATACGCAGCCGCACGGCCGCAATCTGCCGGCCATCCGCGAAATCCTCAACAATGCTCCGCTTGCACCCAACGCCCGCGCCCTCGCGCTCCGTGCCTTCGAGCTCCTCGGCCACGCCGAAGCCGCCATCCACAATGTGCCACTGGAGCAGGTACATTTTCACGAAGTCGGCGCCGTCGACGCTATCGTCGACATCACCTGCGCCGCCGTCGGCCTTACCTCGCTCAACGTGGACCGCTGGTACTGTTCGCCCGTAAACGTGGGCAGCGGTTCTGTCGACTGCGCGCACGGCCGCTTTCCCGTGCCCGCGCCCGCTACCGCATCGCTCCTCCGCGGCATCCCCACGTACAGCGAAGGCCCCGCGATGGAGCTCGTCACCCCTACCGGCGCCGCGCTGCTCCGCGCACTCGATTGCGAATTCTCACGCCCCACGGCAAGCTTCGAGCACATCGGCTACGGCGCCGGCTCACGCAATCCCTCCCGCTTCCCAAACGTCGTGCGCCTCAGCATAGGCGAATCCATCGCTCGCATGGCCGACGACAGTATCGCGCGCGAGACCGTGCTCGGCGACAGCGATCGTGAATCGATCACAGTCCTTGAGTGCGCCATCGACGATCTCAGCCCGCAGATCCTCGCTCACACCATGCAGCTCGCACTCGAACACGGCGCGCTCGACGTCATGGCCACATCCGTAGTCATGAAGAAGGGCCGCCTCGGCACACTTGTCACCATCCTCTGCAGTCCCGCCGACGCGCCACGCTTCGAAGAGCTGCTCTTTCGCGAGACCTCCACCCTCGGCATCCGCAGCCGCACCGAGCAGCGTCGCACCCTCGATCGCGCGCACTCCACGGTCATGACTCCCTACGGCGAAGTCCGCATCAAGACCGCCACTCTCGACGGCGGCATCATGCACGCCCAGCCCGAGTACGAAGACTGCCACGCCCGCGCCATCGAGCACCGGGTTCCGCTCAAGCACGTCTTCAATGAAGCCCTGCAGGCCTGGGGAAAGCTTCAGGCTACCGATAAGGTTACAAATAATCCGGAGGCCGCGATCCGTGAATAGACACGACGTGCTCGCACTGCTTGAAGCCGTGCGCGCCGGCGCGCTCGCGCCGCAATCCGCGCTGGAACGCCTCAGCACCATGCCCTATGAGGACGCCGGCTTCGCCCGCATCGATCATCATCGCGGCCTGCGTCTCGGCATCCCCGAGGTCATCTACGCCGAGGGCAAGTCGCCCGAGCACGTTGCCGAAATTTTCGCCCGCACCGCCGCTGCCGGCTCCGATGTCCTTGCCACCCGCGTCAGTGAGGCGGCATGGCAGGCCGTCGTCGCCCGCGTGCCCACGGCGCATTTTCACTCGACAGCACGCACGGCCACACTGCGCCAGCCCGATTCACACCCCACTCCTTCCGGCACCGTAGCCGTGCTCTGCGCCGGCACCAGCGATCTACCCGTTGCCGAAGAAGCCGCCGTCACCGCCGAGTTCCTCGGTGCGCCCGTTGAGCGCTACTTCGACGTCGGCGTCGCCGGCCTCCACCGCCTGCTCGTCCACCACGAAACCCTGCAGCGCTGCGAAGTCGCCATCGTCTGCGCCGGCATGGAAGGCGCACTCCCCAGCGTAGTCGGCGGCCTGGTGCCCGCGCCTGTCATCGCCGTACCCACCAGCGTCGGCTACGGCGCAGCCTTCTCGGGCGTAGCCGCCTTGCTCGGCATGCTCAACTCCTGCTCCCCCAACGTCACCGTCGTCAACATCGACAACGGCTTCGGCGCGGCCATCGTCGCCACCCTCATTGCGCGCAAATCCACCGTCCGCGCCGAAGCTGCCCAAACACAAACCGTGTCATCCTGAGCGAAGCGCCACCGGCGCGTAGTCGAAGAGCCTGCCCTGAGCCTGTCGAAGGGGCCTGCAGTTCTCAAGTAGCGCCACGAGACGGGTGCCCCATGTCCCTGGGTTTGGGACATGGGTTCAGCAAAGCCGCCGCTTGCGTCCTTTGCGTCCATAGATACTTGAGATACTTGTCGCGGCGGCGGTCTCGTCCTACGATGGAATTCCCCACCCGGAGCCAGAGACCCCGCAATGCCCGACCCCGCGCCGCTCGAACGTGACCTGAGCTCCCGCGCCGGGCCTTTCCCCGGAGTCAACGGCGTGCTCGCCGGTCGCTTTCAGATCGAAGCCCGCCTCGGCGCCGGCGGTATGGGCGAGGTCTACCGCGCCCGCGACACCACCCTTCGCCGACCTCGTCGCCATCAAGCGCACCCAGCGCGCCGCTACCGAGGCCGATCGCAAGCGCTTCCTCCATGAAGGTCAGCGCGCCTCCGCGCTCAACCATCCCGGCATCGCCGCCATCTACGACGTCTTCACCGACGGCGGCGAAGCCTACCTCGTCATGGAGTACATCGAGGGCGAAACCCTCCGTGCGCGCCTCACTCGCCACATCTCCCAGGCCGAGTTCCGCCGCATCGCGACCGAGTCCGCCGCCGCCCTCGCCGCCGCCCACGACAAAGGCATCCTCCATCGCGACATCAAGCCGGAAAACATCATGCTCGCGAGCGCAGGCACGCATGCCGATCAGGTCAAGCTGCTCGACTTCGGCCTCGCCCAGCAGGCCGCCGACGAGACCGGCCTCCTCGAAACCGCCACCGCCCTCACCGTCGCCGGCATGCTCGCTGGTAGCCCGCAGTACATGGCGCCCGAGGTCCTCAACGGCGAACCCGCCGACCGCCGCTCCGACATCTTCGCCCTCGGCGTCGTCTTCTACGAAATGCTCAGCGGCCGCCACCCCTTCGCCGCTCCGACGCCAACCGCGATGATCGGCCAGGTGCTCCACCAGCCGCCGCGCCCGCTCGATCCCAGCATCCCCGCGTCCTTCGCCGCCATCGTCACCCGCGCCCTTGCCAAGCAGCCCGCCGACCGCTACCAGACCCCGCACGAAATTGTCTACGACCTCAATCACCCGGATCTTGC
>DATBCB010000420.1:0-23864 GCA_036270675.1 Acidobacteriaceae bacterium
CCCACCGCCCTGTCGGCCGGTTCTCCAGCACTCCCACATCCGCACCGTCCGGATTTAGAAAACCCGCACCAGCCTCGCAGCTTGTTCCCATGCGGTTTCGCCGCGCATTCCCACTTCCCCACAGCAAACGACTACGACGGCTATCTATACATACCTGTTTATGTACTTCGTAGTAGCCGTCGCGGAGCCGTAGATCTTCCTCCTGCCTCATCACTCCCTACCGGAGCCACCACGGGCGGCGTGATCGGCCAAGTGGAGAGATCTGCTGTTGCTGGTCTCCCGCAACTCCCGGAAGTGAGCGACCAGAGGAAGCGAACCCAGCGAAGCGCGCCAAAGGCGCTGTTGCCCGTACGGCAAGTACCCGGATTTCCCGCGAAACGCCTAGCTTTCCACGCGTCGCCCGCCCTTAAAATGGGACAGTTCGGATTCCTGCCCTCCTGCCATGCGTCTGGTGTAGAGTGTGGGCAATCCATCCAAGCACCGCAGCCCATTTCAGGGAGCCGCACATGCCCGGCGTAGGACTCGAAGCAGACAAGCACACCGTTCAGGGATTCGCCATGGAGATCTCCGTCAGCAAGCAGGAGCTGCTCCGCGAGCTCACCGCCACCCAGTCCGTCGTCGAACGCAAGACCACCATCCCCATCCTGTCCAACTTCCTGCTCGAAGCCGACGAAGCGGAAGGCCGCCTCACCATCACCGCCACCGACCTCGACCAGTCGATCAAGACCTCCTGCAGCGCCAAAGTCAAGAAGCCCGGCTCCTGCACTATCCCCGCGCGCAAGCTCTACGACTACATCAAGCTGCTGCCGGACGGCGATATCTCCATCAAGCTCCAGGACAACCACTGGGTGCAGATCCGCTCCGGCCGCTCCAACACCAAGATGGTCGGCATGGCCCGCGCCAACTTCCCCCAGGTGCCGGAGTTTCCTTCCGTCTCCTCCGTCTCGCTGCCCGTCGCCACCTTCCGCAGCCTGATCTCGAAAACCATCTTCGCCATTTCGAACGAGGAATCGCGCTACACGCTCAACGGCGCACTGCTCATCCTTAAACCCGAGTCGCTCGCCATGGTCGCCACCGATGGCCATCGCCTCGCCCATATCGAGAAGCAGGGAGAGAACCTGGGCTCTGTCCCCGGCGGCGAGAAGAAGACCTTGATCCCGCGCAAGGCGCTGGCGGAGCTGCAATCGCTGCTGGCGGATATAGACCCCAAGGACAAAGAGCAGGCCAAAGTCGAGTTCGCCGACGACGAGAACCAGCTCTTTTTCCGCATCGGCAAGCGGGTCCTTACCTCGCGCAAACTCACCGGCCAATTCCCCAACTACGAGGCTGTACTGCCGCGCGACAACAACAAGTTCATCATCGTGCGCTCGGAAGATCTCTCCAGCTCCATCCAGCGCGTCGCGCAGTTCGCCGACGAGCGCTCCGGCGCCATCAAGATTCGCCTGGAACAAAACGAGCTGCGCATCTCCAGCTCCTCCACCGAATCCGGCGAATCGGAAGATACGATCGAGGCGCCGTACCAATTCGACGCGCTCGTCGTCGGCTTCAACTCCACCTACATGCTCGACTTTCTCAAGGCCATCGGCAACACCGGCGAAGTCCGGCTCGAATTCAAGGACGCCCAATCGGCCGGCCAGATGCGCCCCGAAGATTCCAGCGACGACGGTTACAGATACCGCTACATCATCATGCCCATGCGGATCTGATCATCTGCACGGAGCTGCGGCTGGCGCGGCAGTGGCGCATCCATGAAGCAGTGGCGCATCCATGAAACTTCTATCAAGGTCCGCGGGGTTAGGGCTTATTTGTATCGCGGGCAGATCAAGCCTGTCAGACCGTGGACTTTAGGCTACATTACGCCTAAGATCTCGAATGCTGTCTTTACCAGATGATCGAAAATACTCCCCGGGCCCATTTTTCCGCCCATCAAGATATTTGCAGCAGACCGTTCTGGAAGTGGATAGTCCTGCTGATCCTCGCAATGGGAACTACCATTGCCCTATTCGCCCGATTCCGGGCGGGAGATGCGTTCGTCGTCTTCTTTGATGATGATTACTTCTACTACCTGCGGGTGGCGCGGAATATCGCGGCAGGACATGGTTCGACATTTGATGGCACACACCTGACCAACGGCTATCACCCCCTCTGGATGCTGGTGAACATTCTGCTCACGAAGCTGTTTGCCGGGCGGGCATTCTTCTACGCGCTGCTGGCAGTGATTTTCTTATGTGTGCTGGCGACGTATTGGTTCACACGTTTGTGCCTGCGGCGATATGCATCGGAGGCAGCGGCTTCCGGCTGCGCCGGCCTGATCGCCGCCCAGGGACTCATGATCATGAGCGGCGGAATGGAGGTAGTGCTCAGCATTCCACTGCTGTCGCTGCTCTGCTGGTATCGCGTATGTCGTTTCACCTGGCGCCCTCGAAGTGTGGCAATCTACAGCCTCCTGTGCTCCGCAGTGGTTCTCTCACGGCTGGATGCGGCGATCTTTGTCACACTGCTCGGAGCCTTTGAGCTGCTCGCCTCAAACGAGCTCGAGAGAGAGGGCAAGGCGCGCGCTGTCGCAGCGTTCGCGACTGGATTGCTGCCAGTGGGATGCTACTTTGCGCTGAATGAGGTGATGTTCCACACACTCATGCCGGTCTCCGGCCACGCGAAACAGCTCCGCTTCAGCTATATGCCGAGCGTTATGCCGTTCACGACGGCCGTCTTCAACACGTGGGCGCCCATTCGCTACTTCTTAGTGATCCCAGTCATTTGTGCGGTAGTATTTGCCGTGCTGCTGTTGCGGCGGTTCGGCTCGGAGCGGCTGTACTGTGGGCATCGAGCGCTGGTATGGGCACTCCTATGCTTTCCGTTTATCCAGCTCATGGTGCTCTCAGTAGTCAGTGATTGGTTGCTCTGGCCATGGTATCTCTACTCGTTCCTGGCGGCCGCGATCGCTGTGTGCTTGCTTCTGTTGAGCCGCAGTGGCGCCTTGGAGCGAAAGATCGGCCGAACTGCCGCGCAACTGTCGCTGTGTGCGTTTGCCGCAATACTGTCCATCTTCGCCTTTGTACAGTGGCGAAACAGCAGAAACGCCGACAAACTGATCTTTTCAGTGTACTTTGCGGCTCGAGACCTGAGAGCGTTTGCGAAGACTCACCCGGGGACGTACGCCATGGGGGATCATGCGGGAATACCTAGTTTTCTCATCGATGAACCGATCGTGCAAGTCGAGGGACTGGTGGAGGATAACGAATTCTTGAGCAATATCCGGCAACAGCGTGACCTGAAAAACGTGCTGGAGAGCTATGGTGTGCGGTATTACATTGCATCGAACCCGACCCGAGTGGAGGATTGTCTGCGCGCGACGGAACCTGCGGTAGCTGGTCCCACGTCATATGTCATGCGCGGTACTTTCTGCAGCGTGCCCGTCGATCACTTCTTCTATCACGGACGCGACACGTACGTGTTCGATATGGAAAAGGAGCATGGAGCGTGAACACTCTGGCTCCAGCTCGGGTCCAGAAATGAATAGTCCATTGAGGACATTGTTTGTGCGCTTCCAGCGGCAGAAAGGAAGGCGAAAAAAATAAAAGCTGCTAGACGCATAAGCGATCCTATTTGAAATTGAAATGGTTGCGTATCGAAGGACACGATCCCATCGGCCGTTCAGCGCAAAAGGAGATGGCCGGAACAGTACATTTGGTGTTTGCGGGACAAATAGTACCCGCAACGGCCCGGCTGGAATCATCCGGGACGACCCCTAACGACATCAGCGAATGCTTTCGTCCCATGAATATCTGTAGCACCACAAGTAGGGCAGATTATTGCTGAGGCCGCAATAGTCAGAACCAGATTCGAGAAGCGCCCTCCTACGTTAACTGGTGATTCCATTGGTGTGTCCGCTGATCGCCCTCCCCAGCGGACAAACGACTGACTCACCGGTGAACAAGGCATGAATTGTCACGAAAATGTCAGTTGTCGAAGCGCGTCGAGAAAGCCCTTGACTGCGCCGACCGATGGTATATCTTTCGGACGATGGAACTGGGAGACCAAGCATGTAGCGTACTGAAAGCCAATCTGTAAGGGACTGATGGTCTCCCTCGGCCTTCTCGGTAAGAGGGCGACCTTCAGTCGGCCCTAAGTCGCAGCTCAAAGTTCCGAAGAGGTCACTGCAATGAACTCTCCTCTTCGTGCGCTCACCGCCTTACTGGGCGTCCTGCTGTACCTGTGTATTTCGAATGGAACGTCTTTCGGCGCGATGCTGCCTGACGATCCTGCCCCCACTGCGGACCAGCCTTTCGCAGCGGATCAGACGGTCGTCATCCCCGGACCTCTGCGATCGTTTCTGCGCATGGCAGCGATCAGTCAGAAGGTCCCTTCAGACAAAGTTCTGCCGCTGCTGGCGCGCAATGTCATAACACAGGGCTACGACAACGGAAGACCCACAGAGTTCCTCATCCTGGTCGATCGCTATCTGCATCAGGCCAGAGAGCTTCAGAATCTGGCTGCTGCCTCCGGCGGCTCCATTCACATTGCCCGTTGCGATGACTCTGCAA
This sequence comes from Acidobacteriaceae bacterium, assembly GCA_036270675.1. Taxonomy (GTDB): domain Bacteria; phylum Acidobacteriota; class Terriglobia; order Terriglobales; family Acidobacteriaceae; genus KBS-83. Next base: position 4,545 of record DATBCB010000420.1, read on the forward strand.
ATTTGCTGCAGATTCTCGGCTATCGCTTACGGGAAGGATGCGGACAAAAGGGTGCCTTTCTCTCAACCTCAGACGCAGAGCGGGCCTTTCTTACCATTGATTCAGGCTTCCCCCTGACAGAGCTCGAAGCCGACCTCCAGAAAAACGTGCCTTTCACATATGCATTTCCCACGTCTCACGTTCCCGTATTGCTCAGCGAGAAAAGCTGGACTGCGCTCGGGAGCGCCAGGGATAGACGCGATCCGAACCTCATCGATTTGCTGCTGCACGATCGCTCCGTTGCTCGTCTCTACTGGGCTTTCTCCAGGATCGATGACCAGACCCGAGTCGAACTCGCGCGTTCTCCCGGATTGAGCAGACTCCTTCCCTACAGCGGCGTGCTGGATTTTTATGGAAGTCAGATCTGTATCCGATCCGGACGCCTGCTCGTTCCCGGAGGAACTGCCGCCGAGCCGGCATGGAAGAACTTAGTGGGAGTCAACCCGGAGTCTGGCGGAGACTTCGCACTCCATGTCGTTGCCAAAGACAATGGCTGGCTCGCTGCGTACTTTGACGCGCTGGCCCGCGTCAATCCCGCTCAGCAGGCACATCTTACCGAGAGCTCACGTCTGAAGCCTCTCTATGAAGCCTTCCGGTCGCCGGACACAGAAGAGCATTCTGCCAACGCTGCATTTCGCAAGGCGCCATCGCTCCTGGTTTTATTCACCAGGCTGCAATGGGAGTCGAACGGAGACCCCTATGTTCCGGGCAATCTCGAGGTCTGGAAGGACCTTCCGAAACAGAACTTGGATTCGAAAGTCATCCGGGACTGGAACAAGCGTTCCCGCCGGTGGAATCGTCCTGATCAGTTGGTCGAAGCAATGGCTGCGTCTTCGCGCATTCCATTGGACGACGGTCCATTGCAGATCTATCTCACCATCAGCGAACTGGACAGAGTGCGTCCTCCGGAGAGGCGCTTGTCCGCACCGACCGTGCGGCTGTTGGCCGCCAGATACGCTCAGTTCGGCCGCTGGTATCTCATCTTCTCCGAGTTTCCGCAATTGAGTGAAGAGTCGATCACCCGTTTCATCAATGTGGCAGATGCGGTCGATGGCATTCCGCACATTTCTCTTCGCGGCAACACGTTGGGAGCATTTCAGGCAAACCTTGGGCTGTGGCAAATCCTGGCCCGGCAACGGGAGATCCCGCAAGACAAGCTGAATGCCTCGTGGCAAAAGACGATCGAGCCCTTTGCAAAAATCTCCTCGTCGAATCAGCTCCTCGACGCTGCCCACAATTCGCTGGGCGCACTCTACGTCGCCGCGACTGGAAAACGAAGCTGGTCTCAGGAGGAACTGGTCGACCTGCTGGCAGGCCCACCGCAAAACACAGCAGATGGTCAGCGCGTACATGCGGAAATGGCCGCTCGAATCCGCTCTGTACTGGATGACCAGCGGCTCGTCTCCCTTGACACACTCTTTGCTCTCAGCGATGGCCTAGAGCAGATGGAACGCGGTGAGCACGTAGGAAGCAGCCTGGTGCCGCTGGCGGAAGATCTTCACGGATTCGAGATGCCGCAGCAGATCTTCACCCAAAACGAAAAAATCGAGTGGGCGCCCACAATCTACAGCAGCCGTCACGCAGAGCTGCAGATAAAAACCGACCTGACGAAAACCCTCAAGGCGTCATCCACTCGTGCACAACTGGAGATCGCGCGCGGCCAGCTCGCTCCTTTCGTTAGAGACACTCTGGTCGGCCTGAACTATGCATATTACGAGCCGCCGGGGGCGCAGGTTCTCCACAACAACCCGCTGTTCGTGCGCTCGCACGATTTCTCAGGATTCTCCGTGATCGGTGCCGAACGTCCGTGGCAAGCGCCGGAGCTTTTTGGAATCGGAACACCGGCGGGCGGTGGTGCCTATCTGATTGGCTCCCTCGCCGACCTTCCCTACGCCCTCGCCATGACTGAACAGGACTTCATCGCTCCGGAAAACGTTCAGGCACTGATCTGGAAGGAAGTGGTGCCGGACCTCGTCGTCAGCGCGACTGTGCCGCGGTGGTGGAGCGTAAGTTCGACCGAGCTCCACGCCGTGGCCCTGTATCAAAGATCGGGCGAGGAGATTCTGTCGGCCGCTGCAAACGACGAACAGGTGCGAAGCAAGGTGTGGTCGATCCTTTCCGAGCGCATGACGCCGCAGCGCCTTGAGCAAGCGGATCGTTCACTTCGAAGCAAGGTGCCTCCGCATCTCTTGCCTGGAGACAATTTCTACCTCGCCTCCGTTTACCGTGAAAAATTCCCCGATGATCTGGCATCTTTAGGACCAGCGAACCATGAGCTCGATCAATTGCGGCGCGACGATCCGTCCAATACCAGCGACGCGCGCCTCTCGAGCGACTTCGGCACACCGCATCCCATCCTCGCCCAGACGAATTCGCTTGAGTTGCTGAACATAAAACCATTCCCCGCTTCCGGCGGGGAAGACAGCCGGTTATTTGGAGAGTCCTGGGATTCCTCCAATCTCTATTGGGCACGCCTGGCGGACGAAATGGGATACTCCCCGGTCATGCTCAACCGCCTCGTTCCCGAGCTGACACGGCGCATGGTCTCGAAGATCTTTGCAACCGACCTGGAAGACCTGTCAGCCATACAGCGCGCCATGCAGGAGACGGGCGATGAGTTTCGACAAGGAAAGATTGCTTCACTGCCGGTAGTACAGGAAGCTCCCGGCCATTAGCCAGTGGGTGCGGTAATACGAAATCGGGATCTTGGAAGGGATCATGCGAAGAAGATATTTTCTATTTCTCTTAATTTCCCTCGGGCTCTGCTCCGACGCGGGCGTACACGCCACTGCACAGGACCCACCCCAAAGCGGCCGCATTCTTGTGAACGTCAACCTTGTGCAGTTGAATGTCGCTGTGACCGATAGCAAGGGACGTTACATCCGCGGCCTCAACCCTAAGGATTTCGTCATCACCGAGGACAAGATTCCCCAGAAGATGGCTACCTTCGAGGAAGGCAACGGCCCCACTCGCAGTTTGGTAGATGTGCCTCCGTCTGACGGCACTCCCGCTGTCGGGAATTCGTTGATGCGCGCCGGGTCGAATGGCGCAGCATCAGGTCAGTCGTATGACGACCAGGGACCGTCCCCGCAGCTCAACGGTGCCAACGTCTTCATCCTCTTTGACACCAGCAACTACATGTATCGAGGATTCGCCTACGCGCAGGACTCGATCACCGACTTCGTTCGCTCTCTGGAAGGTGCAAGCAAGATCGCTTTCTATTCTTACAGCCGCGACCTTTCCCGGGCAGCCACGCTCACCGCCGATCGTGGCCAGGTGCTGCGCGGAGTGCGCAGCACCGTTGCGGGCGATGACGCCGCTCTCTACAACTGCCTCCTGCTCACCGTGAAAGACACCGCCCATTACACCGGGCGCAAAGTCATCGTGGTCTTTTCCAACGGTCCCGACAATGCCAGCCTCGTGCCGCCGGAGGATGTCGCGGAACTGGCGCAGTCCACCGGCACTGTCATTTACATGATCAGCACCCAAGTCGCCCATGACGAGCCGGTATCCACGGCGGTCTTCGAACGCATGAGCAAGGCGACCGGAGGCAAAGCCTACTTCGCGAAAAGCTGGAAAGACGAGGCTCACGCCTTCGAATCCATTCGCGATGACCTTGCGCATCTCTACACCCTGACCTACTACCCAGCCGCGAATTCCAACCGGGGCTGGCGAAGAATCACAGTGAAACTCTCGGGCAAGGATCTGCAGAAATACCACATTCGCACACGCGATGGATATCGTCTGCAACAAGCGCAGTTGTCTTCCGGCTCGGCTCCGGTCTCCGCGGCGGAGCTGAATCCAAAGTAAGAGCGAGTTGCCTGGAAAAATCATTCCTTGTAAGTTATCCCCGCGTTCGGCGGGTCAGCCTTTTGCTAGGCGCCTCTAACGCGGTGTTCCATTTCCTTCGCCGTCCCGCCGCCCGACAGGTTGCGCTGCCGTTCGAATCGTTATACTGGCCGGCTATGGCGCGCGCTTCGCTGTCGCAGTCCACTGCACTGCTGCTGGCATCAGGGCTGCTGCTCCACGTCGCGTCCGCCGCCCCGCCCACAATCCGCCGCCACGACTTCCTGGTGCATGGGGATCCGGGCATCCGCCTCTTTGTCCGTGAAGTCTCCGCGCCGCAATCGGACCCGCACAAACCAGTTCTCCTCATACACGGGGCGCGTATTCCCGGCATAGCGTCGTTCGATCTGCCCGTGCCCGGCGGCTCGCTTGCAGCAGATCTCGCCACGCGCGGCTTCGATGTTTACATCGTCGATATTCGCGGCTACGGCCGCTCCACCCGTCCGCCGGAGATGGACGCGCCCCCTTCCGCGCATCCGCCGCTCGTGCGCTCCAGGGAAGCAGTCCGCGATCTCGCGGCCGTCGTCGATTGGGTCGAGCATCGCAGGCACGTCTCGAGTGTCGCTCTCTTCGGGTGGGCCACTGGCGCACAGTGGGCCGGCGAATACGCCAGCCTCTACCCGGAGAAGATCTCCACCCTCGTTCTGCTCAACGCTTTGTATCGCGGCGATACACCGCAGCCGCTCATTGGCCACGGCTCCGATCTCGAAGACCCGGCTCATCCCGGTCGCTACAACGATCAGGCGTGCGGCGCATACCGCTGGAATACAGCCGACTCACTCACGCGCAGTTGGGATCACACCATTCCCATCGCAAACAAGGACGAGTGGCGCGATCCAGCCGTGGCTCAGGCGCTGGTCGAACAGGCACTCGCCAGCGATCCACAGAGCCGAACGCAGCGTCTGGCCGCCTTCCGCTCTCCCTGTGGCGCGCTCGAAGACAGCTTCCTGCTCGCCACCGGCCATCAGCTCTGGGACGCGACGCGCATCACCGCGTCGACGCTCATCCTCGTTTCCGAGCATGATTTCTGGTCACGTCCGATCGATCGCGAGAACCTCGTCCGCGATCTCGTGCACGCCCGCCGAGCCAAGTTGGTCATCCTTCCTGATGCCACCCATTTCGTGCACCTGGACCGGGCCGCACGGGGAAGAGACCAGTTACTGAACGAAACCGTGAGCTTTCTCCAGAGCAACCCATCCGGCAAGTGAATCTTCGTCATCTTCGGGTCTGGTTGGAATGGACCATTGCCGGCGCTTTGTAAAGCGCTTACACTCGCTCCCCGGCTGCATATTTCCGCCCTCCCCGGAGCCCTATGCCACTCCTCCGCATCACGCGAATCATCCTCGCCTCCATGTGTATCGCCTCCATGTGCCTCGCGCCGTCGCTCGTCTTCGCGCAGACGCAAACCTCCACTATCCCCACCAACTACAATTTTCCCCACACTTACACCAACCCACTTACATTGCAGCTAGCCAACGGGCAGCCCGCCGTTAGTTGCCCCGACCCCGCCATCTACCACCAGCGGCAGCGCGGGGGCGACACCTGGTACCTCTACTGCACCGGCGATCCGCTCAACTCACAGGATCTCGACGCCAACGGCAATCCGCGTCCGCATCTCATCACCCAGTTCCGCTCCTGGGACTTGATTCATTGGGCCTACATCGGCGACGCCTTCGCGCAGACGCCCGCTGGGTCGGCACCGCGACGAATCAGTTCTGGGCGCCGGCCGTGAAATTCCTCAACGGCAAGTACTACATGTATTACGTCGCGCCCAACACGCTGGCAGGCGGCGCCGCCATCGGTGTCGCGACAGCATCCTCGCCCGCCGGCCCCTGGACCGACGCCGGCGCCCCCACCGTTCCCAATGAGCCCGCGTTCTGCTGTGCCGGTTCGCAGCGCGCCGTCATCGATCCCGACGTCATCGCCGACGATTCCGGTCAGCTCTACATCTCGTACGGCAGCTTCTTCGGTGGCATCAGCGTGCGCAAGCTTTCGGCCGATGGCCTCACCTCCGATGCATCGTCAGAAAAACTCATCGGCATCGACAACTTTGGTGAGGGTGGCAACTTCTGGAAGCACGATGGCTGGTTCTACTTCTTCTTCTCCACATCCAACTGCTGTGACGGCCCGCTCACCGGCTATACCGTGATGGTCGGCCGTGCTCGCACACCGATGGGGCCGTTCCTCGACAAAAACGGCATCGACCTCACTGATTTCGCGCCGGGCGGCACCTTCGCCATCGCCGCTAACGGCAACACCTTCGCCGGTCCCGGCGGCAACGTCATCTTCATCGACGATGCCGGCCAGGACTACATGCTCTATCACGCTGTCAGCACGGTGACTCCGTATCTCGCCCGCTTTCCCGGCGTCACCATCCGGCCGGCGCTCATCGATCCCATTGACTGGATCGACGACTGGCCGGTCGTCCGCGGCGGCTACGGTCCGTCAAATACGCCACAGCCCGCGCCCGCTGCACAGTCCTGGCAGTACAACGCCTATCACACGCACGTGCTCGAGCCCGACCAGCCTGGCAAGCTCATCCAGTCACTCTCCGATGAATTCAACTCCAACACGCTTTCGCCACAGTGGCACTTCATCCATCCCGCTGCGGATAACACCTACGTCCTCACCGGCTCCAGCTATCAGGTGGGGACCCACGGTCCGGATGAGAATGGATCGCCCGCAGCCGTCTCCATCCTCGGTGAGCCGACGCCTCCCGGCGACTGGATGGTCGAAACGAAGATGACCACCAGCATCCCCTTCGATAACAGTTGCTGTTACAACTTTGCGCAGGGCGCGCTCTTCATCTACGGCAACGACCAGAACTCGATCAAGCTCGACGTCTTCCCCAACTTCGACGTCCGCCTCACGGAGTTTGGCAAGCAGATGGGTCCGGTCCCACCGAACTACCCGACTTACGATCACCAATATGTGGGTCAGGCCGCACCGACCACCTGGCTGCCATCGCGAAGCACAGCAACAATCCGTCGAACGGTTCAGGTGGCGGCGAGCTCTACACCGCCTACACCTCGATCGACGGCGAGCACTGGATTCGCGGTGGCACCTGGCAGCACTCGCTCGGCTCCGGCTCCGGCAGTTCCGGAGCACAAATCGGCATCTCCGCTGAGAACGCCGCCGGCGCCACCATCAACTTCGACTACGTCCGCGTATACACGCTGAAGTAGCCGACATCCCTATCCCTGGCGGCCCGGCATAGCATCGTCGGGCCGTATTTTTCCTCTCTTCACAGCTGCTTCGCCATCAGGATGAAGTGTCCGGGAATCGTCATCTTCTCCACCAGCACCTCTGGATACTCCTGCGTGCCCGCCTCCGCGTAGCCCAATCGGCGATAGAGCGGCAGCAGCAGATCCGCGCGCGGGCTCACCACCCGCAGGTCCATCCACCGGCAGCCCTGCTCGCGCGCATACTGCTCTGCCGCCGCATTCAGCTGCTTCCCCAGGCCCGTGCCCTGCCGTGCCGGCACAATCGACAGCAGCCCCAGGTACGCGCGCTCACAGCGCGGTTCCACATACACGCAGCCCACCAGCGCGCCGTCCTCTTCCTTCACCAGGAAGGCGCCGCGCTCCCAAAGTGCCTCGAACTCGCCATCGTCCTGCAGCCGGTCGCCGCCGCCCTTCTTCAGGAAGCGCTCCACCTCAAACGCCTGGTTGACAAGCTGCCGGATGCCGTCATGGTCGACCGGCGTCGCCATCCGGATCGTTCCTTCATCGACTCGAACCTCGCTCATATTCCATAGATTCTCCAACATCCGGTACGGCTCGTGTAACTTCCGCCTCTCTGGTCCGTCCCACTCTTGGTCGTCCCACCGGTACCTTCGTCGCGCCATCCATTGCGGTCGGTGCCCGTACTTCAGATGAGGTCTTCATGCGTACTTCGCTGGTCCAATCTCTGCTCGCCATAACGCTTGCTGCCGCATTTACCGGCGGCTGCACTGTGAATGCAGCTACCCGCACGCCCATCCCGCCGCCCAATACCGACGCAGCCCTCGGGAAAACCAGCGGCAAGCAGACCGCGGTCTTCGCTGGCGGCTGCTTCTGGGGTACGCAGGCGGTCTTCGAGCGCGTCAAAGGCGTGTTGAAAACGACGACAGGCTACGCCGGCGGCTCAGCTTCGACCGCTACCTACGATCAGGTCACCACGGAAACGACGGGCCACGCCGAATCGGTGGAGGTCGTCTTCGATCCGTCGAAGATCACCTATGGCGAGCTGCTGCGCATCTTCTTCTCCGTCGCGCACGATCCCACGCAGCTCAACCGCCAGGGCCCTGACGTCGGCACTTCGTACCGCTCCGCCATCTTCTATGCCAACGACGAGCAGAAGCGCCTCGCCACCAGCTACATCCAGCAGCTGGACGCAGCGCACGTCTTCCCGCGCCCTATCGCTACGCAGGTTGTCCCGCTCAAGGGCTTCTACCGCGCCGAGGACTACCACCAGGACTACGCGCTCCAGAATCCGGACAATCCTTACATCCTTGTCTGCGACCGCCCGAAAATCTCAGCACTCAAGCAGCAGTTTCCCGACTTATTCGTCGACTACAAAGGAAGCAAATAGCGAGGTGAAGGACCTCTTCAGGGCTGCACGTAATACGCGGTGTTTGTCCGGACCGTGAGTCCTGGCTTGTCCAGCCTGACCTGGACCCGGTGGTACACATCCACGCGATTGGCTGCCTTCTTTGGCAAATCTCAGTAGATATGGAAATTCACTTCGATGGTGATCTCCACCGGAACCGGTTTGCCCTGGTAGGTCGAAGGCTTGAATTTATACTGGCGCACTGCCTCCACCGCCTTCTCATCCAGCCCCATGCCCAGCTTGCGCACCACGCGAATGCGCTGCGGCAGTCCGTGCGCATCCACGATCAAGGACACCACCGACACACCCTGATACTTCGCTCGCCGCGCTTCGTCGGAAAACTCGGCATCGACGGAATAGATCAGCACCGGCGGCGACACGCCGCCACCCACGTGATACAAACCGCCGCCGTAGCCGCCGCCCTCGCCCGGCCCGTAGCCTGCGCCCGAACCCGAGCCGATCCCGCCGCCATCGCCCGATCCCAGACCCGCACCCGAGCCCGTCCCGTTCGACAACGGCCCGGTGATATTCGTCCGCGGATCGCCCAGGTTGGGCAGATTATTGTTGGGCAGCGCGATGTTCGGCGGCATCTTGATGGTCGGCTCCACCGCCAGCTTGGGATGCTCGTTCACCGCCAGCATCGGCGGTGTAATCGGGGTCTCCGCAAACTTGGGCAGCTTGCCTTTGGGCGCCTGCACCAGTTCATGCGCGCCACCACCGCCACCACCACCCATCGCTGGACCCTTGGGCGCAATCGGACGGAAGGGCGTGATATCAATCGCCGCCATCTGCGGCTTGGGCGGCACCGGCTTGGGATGCATCCGCGCTTCGATGATCAGAAAGATAATCAGCCCGATGATGGCAACGTGTGCCCCGACCGACAGCGCCGAAGACAACGGGCTACGCTTCACCCGGAACGGATCCGGCACCGCCACCGGCGCCGAAGTTAGCACCAGCGGCGGCAACGTCTCCCGCGTAAACAATCCACGCACCGTCCCCAGCCACGTCCGCCACACCGGCTCATCCACCACCGGATTCCATAGGTGCGGCTCGAATCCGCCAGGCTGTACAGCAGCCGGGGTGTGCACGCGTGCCTCTACTGCAGGAGCTAGCGATGCCGGCGCCGCCTCGCGCCGCAGCGCATGGCGAAGCTGGTCCTCCAGCTCTTCCACTTCATTCGGATTGGGTGTGATTCGCGACATACGATAGCTCAACCTCTCAATTGCGCAGGCGCTGGGCCTTGGCCCGCAGCACCTTCAGGGCCCGTTGTAAATGACTCTTGACCGTGCTTACCGGCATTTCCAGCACCGCGGCAATCTCCTCCGGCATCAGGTCTTCCTGGTAGCGCAGCGCAATTACGGTACGCGGCACGATCGGCAGCATCGCCACCATCTGCTGCACTCGCTCCGTCAGCCAAGGGTCACTGCCTTGCGACTCGGCCATCGGCTCGGCAACACCAGGCTGCGCAAAGCTGACTGCCGCGAAATCCTGCGGCCGCCGCAGCTTGCGCCGCGCCTGGTCGATCGAGCGGTGCACCGTTACCCGCCGCAGCCAATGCACCACATGTTCTTCAGATGCAAGCGACGGCAGTTGCTCATACAACTCGAAGAAAACATCCTGCGCCACCTCCTCGGCCAGCGACGGGTCGCGAACGATGCGCCGCGCAATGCTGTACACCATCGACTGGTGCTCGCGCATCAGCTCGCGGAAGCTGTCGAGTGATCTCTGCAGGTGCCCACCTGGAACCCGACCACCGCGCCGGAGTTGAATGACGACCTTCATTCAGCTATACGCCACGGGCGGCAACAGAGTATGCAGCTTTTTCGCGCACCTGCGAATATTACTTGAGATGCTTCCCAAGGAATTTCGCCATGGCCTGATTCGCCTCTTGGTTCGCCTCTATCAACTCCGGCAGCTCCGGGCCGTATCAGAACGCGTGGGGCAGGCCGTCGAGAACCATTAGGTACCGCATCTGCACCCACTGCGATGACTATGCACACAACACACGCGAGTCGCTTCTGCCCCCAAAGCAGCTTCATCCCGTCCGTCCTCAGCAGTTGTCCGCTGCGGACAATGTACTCCTGCCGGACGCCGCGGGAAGATCTCAGGCGTAAGGACGGATCAGGAAAGGGCCAGCGACGGGTCCACCGAACGCAGCCGCTCGGCGAACCGTTTGCGCAACTCCAGCCGCGCCCGGTGGCGTCGCGACTTCACGGTAGCCAACGGCCGATCCATCTCCGCGGCAATCTCCTCCAGCGAGCGCTCGTCAAAGAACTGCATCCGCAGCACAGACCGCAGTGACTCCGGCAGTGCCCGCAGCGACGCATGTACCACCCGGTTCCGCTCGATCGCCAGCAGCCGCTGCTCCTGCGAAAGCTCCCGTGGTGTCCACCTGCTGCCCGACTCCAGGGTGGCCGTAAGTGTCGCGCTCTCCATCTCCTCCAGCCGCATGCGCGCACGTCTTCTCTGCAATTGGAAGACTTCGTTTATCAGTACGCGCGTGATCCATGTCGCAAACCGCGACTCCCCGCGGAAGCCGGCCAGTCCTTGCCAGGCCTTCAGCATCGTCTGCTGGACCGCATCCTCGGCATCCTGCGTAGTCAGCCGGTACTGCAGCGCCAGCATCAACAGCCGCTTCTGGTGGCGCAGGAATAATTCGGAGAACGCATTCTCATTGCCGTCGCGCGCCGCATCTACCAGTTGTTCGTCCGTCAAGTGCATAGACCCTCTCAGTGCATCGCCGCTCCGCCTCGCGACTTCCGCATGATGAACGGCAGCGGAACCATGCAAAGCGCGGCAATGGCGAAGAAGCGAATGATGTCGATATAGGAGAGCATGGACGCCTGCTGCTGCAGCTGCTGATAGAGGCGTAACATCGCTGCGTTGTTTGCTCCGCTCGCGGACAGGCCTCCCGTCGCCAGTTGATGGCTCATCTGCGTCATCGCCCGCAGATAGGACGGGTTTCCCCCGGTCATATGCGCCCCCAGATAGGACTGATGACGCTGCGCCTGTCGCGCCAGCAGCGTGGCCACCAGCGCCGTTCCTACCGATCCGCCCATGTTGCGCGCGAGATTGGTCAGCCCGGAGACGTCATTGTTGTTCTCCATCGGCACACCGACATACGACAGTGTCTGGATCGGGATAAACATGAAACCGAGCCCCGTCGCCTGAAAGAAGCGCAGCCACGCGGTATAGCTCAGGCTCATCGACAGGTGAATCGTCGTCATGTGGAAGAGCGCCACCGAAGTGATGCCGAAGCCAAAGGCCAGCAGATATCGCGCATCAACCCTCGCAATCAGGATGCCCACAATCGGCATGCAGATCAGGGTCGCGATCCCGCCCAGCGACAGCGTCTTGCCCGCATTCGTCGCCGTGTATCCCATCAAGGTCTGCAGCATCTGCGGAATCAGGATCGTTGTCCCATACAGCGCAATACCGAGGATGAACATCATGACGAATGACAGGGCAAAGGTGCGGCTGCGAAAGAGCCGCAGCTCAATCACCGGCTTGTGGCCCTTGCGGATCTGCCACAGCTCCCACAGGATCAGCGCAGCGATGCTGACGATGCAGATGACGGTGAAGGTCGTGATGAAATGCGATCCGAACCAGTCATCTTCCTGCCCCTTGTCCAGCACCACTTCGAGGCAGCCAAAGCCCATCGCCGTAAGCAGGAAGCCCGTGTAGTCGATCTTGATCAGTCCCGCGCGGGCCTTTTTCACCGCTTCGATCAGATGCGGCGGGTCCTCCACTACGCGGTTCGTCAGGTACATCGAAATCAGCGCCACGGGCACGTTGATGAAGAAAATCCAGCGCCATTCGTAGTTGTCGGTGATCCATCCGCCGACCAGCGGTCCGATCGCTGGAGCCGTCACCACGGCGAGCCCGTACAGCGCGAAGGCTTGCCCGCGTTTCTTAGGCTCGAAGGTGTCGGCCAGGATGGCCTGCTCCGATGTTGCGAGACCGCCGCCACCCAGCCCCTGCAGCACGCGAAAGAACAGCAACATGCCCAGCGACGGCGCCAGACCGCACAACAGCGAACTCGTGCCGAACATCGCCACGCAGCTCATGTAGAAACGCTTGCGCCCGATCAGCGTCGCCAGATAGCCGCTGATGGGCAGGATCACCGCATTCGCCACCAGGTAGCAACTGATAACCCACGTCGCCTCGGTCTGGCTTGCCGCCAGCGATCCCGCGATGTGCGGCAGAGAGACGTTCGCAATCGAGGTGTCCAACACCTCCATGAACGTCGCCAGTGTCACCGTCAGCGCAATCACCCAGGGATTGTGGTGCGGTTTCCATACGGGCTGCCCGGTAGCACGTTCCCTCGGACTAATCGCCGTTGTCGCCATATGGTCGGAATAGTACCATGCGGTACATTAACTTGAGCGCCGGCAGCCGATAGTTCGTCACATTCGCTATGCTTGCTTCATGAAAGCGAAAACGTCGCGGGAGGCAACCCGCAAGCCCGCCGCGCGTCAGGGAAAATCCGCCCGCGGCCGTCCGCCCACGCACGAAGTGGCCACTCGCGCTGAAAATCTGCTCGACATTGCGACCGATGTCTTCCTCGATCAAGGCTTCAAAGGTGCCAGCATGAGCGAGATCGCCCGCCGTGCCGGCGCCTCCAAGCAGACGCTGTACGCGCGCTATCCCAGCAAGGCCGCTCTCTTCGCCGCCCTCTTGGAGCGCAAGGCCGCGCACCTGTTTGAGGCGATCGGCCCACTCGGCGAGGGCCGCGGGCTGCGCGACACCCTCATCCACTGCGGCACAGAGATGCTCGATCTCATCCTGTCTAAGGACGCGCGCGGCGTTCATCGCGTCGTCATTGCGGAGTGCAACGAGTTCCCTGAACTCGGCGAGATCTTCTGGGATCGCGGTCCCGGCCGCGTGCGCGCCATGCTCGCCAGCTATCTCCGCGCGCAGCAGAAGCTCGGCAATATCGACTGCGGCGAGCCGGAGCAAGCCGTAGAAGTCTTCCTCGGCCTCCTGGTCAGCGGTGCCAGCCTGCGCGCCTGGCTAGGCCTACCGCCCACCTTCGCCCGCACGCCGGTGCAGCGAAAGGCATGGGTGCACTTCGCCGCCGACACCTTCCTGTCGGCGATGGAAGCAAACGCGCGCCGCTGAACCGACAAGCTCAATTGAGTGAGTGCACGGAGGCTCGAAGCGCCGCAAAGAAAATAAGCTAGTGCGTATCGCGGCTTCTTGAATGCAAAGAAATTTGCAGGCGGGCCTGTAAGCCGAATTCTGTCGAGGACGGCCATTCCTCTAGACGCGGCATTGCTGCCGGCGTTCATCAGCGACCTACCCGGAGGTTTCCGCTCCATCGGCGAACCGATGAAGGGCCCACGTGAGCGCGCCGGGCCGGCACGCGACTGCAGGCACTTGGGCCAGCCTGCGGTCTCCCTCCCTATTTGGTCTTGCTCCGTGTGGGGTTTACCCTGCCTCCACGCTTTACAGCGGGAGCGGTGCGCTCTTACCGCACCTTTTCACCCTTACCCCCGTGCTTGCGCACGGTGGCGGTATCTTCTCTGTGGCACTAGCCGTCTCTGCGCCTTGACGCGCAGATCCCGGACGTTATCCGGCACACTGCCCTGCGGAGTTCGGACTTTCCTCCCCCGAGCAACAAGTGCCCGGCAGCGGCCGTCCAGCCCGCCTGCATGGCTCTATCTTACGCGACTGACCGGCTTTGGCTGCAGTGCTCCCAATCCGTATCGCGGTAGAAGATCAGATCAAACTACTCTGCGTCCGGCTTGGCTCCCGGCAGGCGTTTGCGCAACAGCGCGATCTGGCCGGTGTGATGGGACTCGTGCTCGCAGACGTGGAACCACTTGCAGTAGTTGTTGGTTGGACCCCATGGCCAGTCCTTGTCCACCGCCATGAGCCATGCATCGTCGCGCTTTTTGAATTCGGCCAGCGACTTGGCTCGTGTCTGCTGAAGGATGTTTAAGTAGTAATCGCGGTCGTGCCCCTTGATGGTCTTGCGTCCGGCGTCGCCGAGACCCATGGCGGCGTCCCACTTCTGCTTGACCGACTCCGGCCAGCTATCCCACTTCATTCCGTCGAAGGTATTCATCTGGTAGTAGGTCTCGGTCGCGGCGAGATGGAGCATCAGGGCGCCGATGGTGTTGGCCTTGGCATCGAAGAGATGATCGAGGTCAGCTTCGGTCAGGCCTTTCGTAGCGCTGATGACGCCATTGGCCTCGCGCATCCACGTAAGCATCGAGACCAGGGTCCCGACCTGCGGCGCGTATCCCGGCTTGGGACCGATGATGTCGAGGCCGGCGGGATCGCTGGCCGTCGCGGATTCCGGACGCAACATCTCTCCAACGAGACTGCCGAGGCCGGCAGTCAAAACGGCGGAGCTCTTCAGAAAACTTCTTCTGTCGGACGAAGCGAGACTCTGTTTGCTCATGACGCTGCATTGACCTCGGATGAACCTGGACGACTATCGCGAGCCAGCCAGGAACAGTGAGGAATTGTAGCAACGAATGAGGACGAGCAGAGTCCGCGGACTTGCGCGATTACGCGAGCTCGGGCGGGATGACGGTATTTCGGGACTAACGTGCCCCCGCCAGTTGCGGCTCGCGGAGCCAGTCGTAGAGCGGAAAGCTGTCGGCCAACTCGCGGACCTGTCCGCGGATGCGGGCTAGGGCTGCTTCGTCGCTGCGCTTGTCGAGGGCTTCGGTGATCCAACGGGCGATCGTACGCATTTCCTGATTGCCCATGCCGCGGGTGGTGAGTGCGGGGGTGCCGATGCGGATACCGCTTGGCTTCATGGGCGGGTTGGTGTCGAAGGGGATGGCGTTCTTGTTCACGGTAATGCCGGCGGCGTGCAGCGCGGTCTCGGCCTCGCTGCCGAGCATGCCTTTGGCAAAGACATCGATGAGCATCAGGTGGGTGTCGGTGCCCCCGGAGATGACGCGGAAGCCGTGGCCGGCAAGTTCTTCTGCGAGCACCTTTGCGTTGCTGACGATCTGCGCGGCGTAGTCGCGGAAGCCGGGCTCCAGCGCTTCCCCGAAGGCGACAGCCTTCGCGGCGATGATGTGGACCAACGGGCCGCCCTGCTGGCCGGGGAAGACGCACTTGTCGACCGCGGCGGCGTAGGGCTGCTGGCACAGGATCATGCCGGCACGGGGGCCGCGCAGCGTTTTGTGCGTGGTGGTGGTGACGAATTGCGCGTGGGGCACGGGCGAAGGATGCACGCCGCCCGCGACCAGGCCGGCGAAGTGCGCCATGTCAATGAGCAGGAGGGCGCCGACTTCATCGGCAATGGCGCGCATGCGCGGGAAGTCGAAGGTGCGGGGATAGGCGCTGCCGCCGCCGATGATGAGCTTGGGCTTCTCGCGGCGCGCGATCTCCGCCAGCTCGTCGTAGTCGATGACCTCGGTGTCTTTGCGTACGCCGTAGAAGGCAACGCGATAAAGCTTGCCAGAGAAATTGAGCTTGTGGCCGTGCGTGAGATGGCCGCCGTGGGCAAGGTCGAGGCCAAGGATGGTGTCGCCTGGCTGCAGGACGGACATGTAGGCCGCAGCGTTGGCCTGCGAGCCGGAGTGGGGCTGCACGTTGGCGTGCTCGGCGCCGAAGACCTGTTTGGCGCGATCACGGGCCAGGTTTTCGATGACGTCGGCGAATTCGCAACCACCGTAGTAGCGTTTGCCCGGATAGCCCTCCGCGTACTTGTTAGTAAAGACCGAGCCTGCGGCCTCGAGCACGGCGCGGCTGACGAAGTTTTCGGACGCAATCATCTCCAGGCCCTCGTGCTGACGGGCGACTTCGTTAGCGATGGCCTGGGCGACGGCGGGGTCGGCCTGGGCAAGCGTGCGGGACTGGATGCCGGATGGAACGGACGTGGTCTGGCTGGGCATGCGGTAATTCTAGAGCTTCCAGCCGCTAGCTTCTAGCGTTTTGGCTACGCTGCGATTTCCTACGCTCCTGTTCTAGGGAGCGAGGAGGTCCTGTTCCGGTGGTGCGGAGGGGGCATGTTCTCCCGAGGCAGCTCGCTTGCCGGAGGCGCTCCGTTCCTTGAAGTCCTGGAAGGCGAAGTCCTTGAAGGCGCGATGGACGAACGAGCCGAGGAACCAGCCGTCCAGGTATTTGTAGGGAGCTTCCCCAGTGGTGTAGTGGCCGCAGGGCAGCACGCGCGAGTCGAAGTCGACGCCGTAGCGGCGGAAGTTCTCCAGCACTTCGAGCGAATAGCGCTTGAGAAACGTCAGGTCGTAAGTTGCGTGCACGACCAGCGCCTTGCGCGGCGGGGCAGCGAACAAATCCATAAACGAGACCGGGCTGATGCACGCCCAGATCCCGTTCAACTGCTCCTGGGCCATGACGGGCTCGAAGGCCGCACGGATATGGCGGCTGCTTTGTCCGGTCCATACCACGTCGCCGAAGGTCATGGAAGCGTGATTGAAGGCGCAGATCTGCAGGCGCGGATCCATGGCCGCGGCGATGAAGGCGTAGCAGGAGCCAAGACTGGTGCCCAGAATGCCGAACTGCTCGTAGCCCTGCTGCTCGAGCCAGTCGATGCAGGAGCGAATATCGACGACGGCCTGGCGGCAGGCAGCGATGGTGCGGCCGAGATTGGAACTGACGGCGTAGTCGGCGCGCTCAAGTTCGGCGGGGCGGCGGATATCGTGATAGGGCTTCGAGAGGCGCAGGGCAGAAATGCCAAAGCGGTTGAACAGCGCGCAGAGGACGTTGTGACTGAATGCGTCGGCATTCCACTGCGGCATCACGATGATGGCCTGCTTCGGTTTGCCTTGCTGAGCCGCCTTCTCTTGTTGTTCGGGAGACGCGGGATACCAGCGCGCGTTGACGAGATCGTTCTCCCGGTACGGCGTGCGGACGGGAGAGGTGAAGCGCAAAAAGTGTGCCTTCTTCCCACGGCCTGCGGCAGCGGCGGCGCGAAGCTGCGCATCGCGGCGCAGCGTCTCCGGGCGAACGTTGGTGGGAAACAGCAGTGGGTGCCGCTCCTCCAGTCGGAAGTCGGTGGGACGCGTGTAGCCGTAGAAGGCCTCGCGATCGCGCAGGATCGCGTTATTGATCGCGAGCAGCGCGGCTCCCGCATCCTGGGGGCTGAGATGGATGGCTGGGTCGGGCATGAGGCCGCGCGGACGCGCAAAATCTTCGACCCAGTCGAAGCCCCATTCGAGCGGACGCACGATGCGGTTGGTGTCACGCGTGGTGAGCGCGGTCTCCCATCGGAACATCCACCGTTCGTAGAGCTTTCTGAACATTAGGCTTTATCGTAACGGATGGAGAGGCAAACCGGCCGGCGCCCGCGCCGATATCGTTCCCATGCAGCGCAAGCGATGGTTTAGCGGTCTTTCGTCGCTATGGATTCAACTTTTCACCCTGTCACCTCGTCTGCGTATGCAGAAGCTTTTCTAAGCGTCTGCCTGTAGTGTCAATTCTTTTTTCTTAAGGGTCTCTTCAGGAATCGGATGGATCGACTATCCCGCTTGCTTTGCATTTCTCTTTTCTGTCTGGCTATTTTTGCTGGACCAAGGCTGCGCGCACAGAACAACGGGTCCTTGCACGGACAAGTGACCGATCCGAGCGGCGCGATCGTGCCAGGCGCGAGTGTGCAACTATCCGGTGGTGGCAG
The DNA here is from genome assembly GCA_036270675.1 of Acidobacteriaceae bacterium. Classification (GTDB taxonomy): domain Bacteria; phylum Acidobacteriota; class Terriglobia; order Terriglobales; family Acidobacteriaceae; genus KBS-83. Next base: position 22,621 of record DATBCB010000420.1, read on the forward strand.
AAATTTTTCCGCTACATCGGGCGGGGATGGAAGCTATTCGTTTGGAACGCTGCCTCCAGGCAGCTACACGCTGGATGTGAACGTGACAGGGTTCACTGCGTTTTCCGAATCGGGCGTGTCGATTGTGAACGGCACCTCGCGGGCACTGAATATCCCGCTCAGCATTGCCACGCAGGAGCAGCAGGTAGAGGTGACCGCGGACACGAGCCAACTGGATACAGAGCCGGCCGACAACGGCAACGCCGTGGTGCTCTCCGGCAAAGATCTGGATGCGCTCTCCGACGATCCGGACGAAATGCAGAATGAGCTGACGGCGCTGGCCGGTCCCGCGGCGGGAAACGGAGGCAGCCAGATTTACATCGACGGCTTTACCGGTGGCGACCTGCCGCCCAAGTCATCGATCCGCGAGATTCGCATCAACCAGAACCCGTTCTCCGCGGAGTTCGACAAGCTGGGCTACGGGCGCATCGAGATCCTGACCAAGCCGGGGTCCGCGAAGTTGCACGGCTCCATTCAGGCGAGCGGCAACGACTCGGCATTGAACACCAGCCACTTCGTCACCAGCACGCCGCCGTACCACCAGTTTTTCTTCAACGGCTCAGTAGGCGGCCCGATCTCGAAGAAGGCCTCCTACTTCTTTTCGGTGTTTGGGCGCAACAGCCAGAACATTCTGATCGTGAACGCGGCCGGGACGCCCACCGAACCGAACTACTTCCTGGACCACGGCGGGAACAACTTTGTGCAGAACCTGGACAATCCGCAGTCGCGCCTGCACCTGACACCGCGGGTCGACTATCAGTTGACGCCGAGCAATACGCTCACGGTGCGCTATCAATACAACCGCGGCGTGGATACAGGAGACGGTCCCGGGCAGTATGCACTGGCCTCGCAGGCCTACAACACACGCAGCATCGAGAACACCATCCAGATCGGCGATTCGCAGGTGTTCAACGCGCACCTGGTGATGGACGCGCGATTTGAGTATGAGCGCGATCGCGATGAGCAACTGCCGCAGGACACCTCTCCGACGCTGACCGTGCAAGGCGCGTTTACGGGCGGCGGCAGCAACGATGGCACTTCTCGCACGAATGGCGACCACTACGAGTTGCAGAACTATTGGACTGGGAGCTTCAAGAGCCACGCTTTGCGTTTCGGCACACGGCTGCGCGCGTATCGTGAGTCGGACTACTCCAATGCCGGCACGAACGGCAACTATAACTTCGACAGCGCGGCAGCGTTCGTCG
>DATBCB010000421.1:0-2801 GCA_036270675.1 Acidobacteriaceae bacterium
GCGAAACGGCCGAAGCTGCCGGTTCCGGAGCCGACGGGCGTAGTCGGCTTCAAGAGCGGACAGCGGGTGCGGCATCCCAAGTACGGCGACGGCGTGGTCTTCCGCCGTGAGGGCGACGGCGACGATGCGAAGATTACAGTACAATTCACGAAGTTCGGCGTGAAGAAGCTGGTGGAAAAATTTGCCCAGCTTGAGCGCGTGTAGCGCAGTTCATATGGCCGGACGACCATTTGAGGAATCGAGATACACACACATGGCAAATACGACGAAGATCGAAGACACCCAGGAGCGCAAGAAGCTGAAGCGCGCCTCGCGCAAGAAAGCGGCCCCCAAGGCCAAGCGCACCGAGCCCCGTGGCTCCAAGAAGAAGAAGGTCAGGAAATTGTCTCGCGGCCAGAGCAAGCGGTAGAAGGCGTTTCTTGTCTACGAATGGAGGGAAGATAGCTTAAGGTAGTGTCACCCGGCCGGCGTGCTCGCGCTGGCCGGAACCTTCTGCCGGAGTCGTCACTCTGTCGCAACTCTTTGCTCGCAAGTCCATTGACAAGCTGATCAGCGACTCGGAGTGTCCGGAACACGCGCTGAAAAAGACGCTTGGGCCCATTTCCTTGACCGCGCTTGGCATCGGCGCGGTCATCGGCTCCGGCATCTTCACGGTGATCGGCACGGCCATCGCCGGCGAGAAGTTCGACACCTCATCCATCCTGAACACGCCTCTGCTGGACTATCTGATCCGGCATCACGCGCTCATCGGACGTCCGGGTGCCGGCCCGGCGTTGGCGGTGTCGCTCATCCTGGTGGCCATCGTCTGCGGGTTCACCGGGCTTTGCTATGCCGAGCTCGCCTCCATGATTCCGATCGCCGGCTCGGCCTACACCTACACCTACGCAACTCTCGGTGAGCTGGTCGCGTGGATTATCGGCTGGGACCTCATTCTCGAATATGCAGTCTCGAACATGGCGGTGTGCGTGGGGTTTGCTGCGCACGTGGTCGACTTCCTCGATTGGTTCGGCGTTCACCCGTCCGTCGGCTGGATTTCTCCGGCCTATCTTCCTTCCGGCTTTTCTGACTTGACGGGCAGGCAGCTCTACGCGCCAGGCTGGCACTTCGGCTTCAATGTGCCAGCATTCCTGATCGTCATGCTTCTCACGGTGGTGCTGGTTCGCGGTATCCGCGAATCGGCGCGCACCAACAACATCATGGTGCTCTTAAAGATCGCTGCGATCCTCATCTTCATCTTCGGCGCGGCGCACTTTATCAAGCCCGGCAACTGGCACCCCTACTATCCCAATGGATGGTCGGGCATGCTTACCGGCGGCTCCATCATCTTTTTCACCTACATCGGCTTCGATTCTGTTTCGACGGCCGCGGAGGAGTGTCACCGCCCGCAGCGCGATGTGCCGTTCGGCATTATCGGGACGCTGGTGGTCTGCACGCTGCTCTATATCTCGGTGGCCGTGGTGCTCACCGGGCTCGTTCCCTGGAGCACACTGATTGACGACGCGGCGCCGGTGGTCAATTCGCTCAAGCGGCTGTCGATTCTGCCGGGCCACCATAGCCTGCAGTGGATTCGCCTTATCGTCCTGCTGGGTGCGATGGTGGGCATGATCTCCTCCATCCTGGTCTTTCAGCTTGGCCAGGCGCGTGTGTGGTTTGCCATGTCCCGCGACCGGCTGTTTCCCGCATGGTTCGGCAAGGTGCACCCGCGCTTCCGCACCCCGGCTGTGGCCACCTGGATCGCGGGGTTCCTGGTTGGTATACCTTCAGGGCTCCTTGACATCGGCACGCTCTCCGATCTCGCCAACATCGGCACGCTCTTTGCTTTCCTCCTGGTCTCGATTGGCGTCATCATCCTGCGCGTGCGCGAGCCGGAGCGCCATCGCAGCTTCCGCGCCCCCGGTGGAATTGCCACACCTATTCTCAGCATCGTCTTCTGCGTGCTGCTGATGGCGGGCCTGCCGATCATGACCTGGCTGCGCTTTTTCGGTTGGCTGATCATCGGCATGGTGATCTACATCACCTACTCGCGCAAGCGCAGCGAGTTCGCCAGCTAGCCGAATCTGCCCGACTGTCGGCACGCGCGGACGAAGGCTGTGCGCGTCGCTGGTTAGACTTGAAGGGTGAACGACACAACCAGCGATTTCCTGCGCAGGCTGCCCAAAGCAGAATTGCATCTGCACCTCGAAGGCACGGTGACGCCGGAGACGCTGGTGGAGTTGAGCGAGCGCCATCCTGCCGGGCGGCTCACGCTCGAGCAGGCGCAAGCGCTCTATCGCTACGTCGACTTCAGCGGCTTCCTGATGGCATTCAAGGCGATCACGGAGCGGCTCCTGACCCCTGAGGATTATGAGCTGATCACCTGGCGGATGGCGCAGGCGCTGGCCGCGCAGGGCGTGGTGCATGCAGAGGTCTACGTCTCGGTGGGCGTTGTGTACTACTGGCGGCGCAACGAATTTGAGCCGCTCTTTGCCGGCATGGAGCGCGCCAGGCTGCGCGCCGAGCGTGAATTTGGCATCAGCATCTTCTGGATCTTCGACGCGGTGCGGCACTTCGGTGTGGAAGAGGCGGCGCGCGTGTTTCGCAAAGCGGCGGAGATGCGCAGCGAACATTGCTCGATCATCGGCATCGGCATTGGCGGCGATGAACGCCGCACGGGCGCGGAACCGTTTCGCGAACTCTACGCGGAGGCGCGCGATGCTGGTCTCCGACTGACCGCGCACGCGGGCGAGACCGTGGGGCCGGAGAGCATCTGGGGCGCGCTCAACATCGGCGCGGAACGCATTGGTCATGGCTTGACTGCACAG
>DATBCB010000422.1:0-3272 GCA_036270675.1 Acidobacteriaceae bacterium
CTGCCAGAGGTCCCAGGAGAGCAGGGTGCGGCGCATGGTATCCCGGGCGCCAGTCAAGTATTTGATCGCTTCGGTGGACTGGATGGAGGCGGCGAGGTTGACGGCGGTGTTGAGGATGCCGGCGGTATCGCAGGTCTCGACCGGGCCAGAGGGCGGTTTGGGAAAGAGGCAGGCAAGGCAGGCGGTTTCGCCGGGGAGGAGGTTCATGGTGGCGGCGTAGGCGCCGACGGTGGCGGCGTAAATCCAGGGAAGCGGTTGCTCGGGGTGGCTTTGCTTGGGGAGGCTTTGCTCGACGGCGTAGTCGTTGATGAGGTAGCGGGTCTCGAAATTGTCGGTGGCGTCGAGGATGAGTTGGGCGCCTCCCAGGAGGGCATGGATGTTGTCCGGGACGAGGTCGGCGACGTAGGCGCGGACCTGGACGTCGCTGTTGAAGCGAGCGATCTGGCGGCGGGCAGCTTCAGCTTTGGGCGTAGCGGCATCGGCATCGGCCTCATCGAAGAGCACCTGGCGCTGCAGGTTGCTCGCTTCGACGAAATCGCGGTCGATGAGGATGAGGGTGCCGACGCCGGCACGCGCGAGCAGGGCTGCCGTGGCGGCGCCGGTCGCTCCGCAGCCGACGATGGCGACGGTGGAGGCGGCGAGGCGCTGCTGTCCTGCTTCGCCGATGGGTGCGAAGAGTACTTGACGGGAATAGCGGTCGGTTCGCGAGTCCTGCTCCATCTTCGGCGAGGCAACGATGCTGGCGCTGTGCATTGTGTCTAGTATAAGAAGACGCATAACGGGTCCGCTGGACGTTGGTTCGCCGCCGCATCTCACCCAACGTGATGCTGCCGTGTTCCGCATGACGAGAACATGTTCCTATTGCCGTGGCCTTGGGGGTCGACACGACGCACAGTTTTCCCGGACGGGAGAAGTGCGTCGAAAACAGCGTCGACCAGATATCCAGCAACAGGGACATGCTCCAAACCGTTCCATGGGGGACCCCATGGGGGGCAGACCCAACGGCACTCCCTGAGAGGTTCTTTGACTGGAGTACCTGACCGTCCTGCCGGCGGCGACCGGAGGACCAACGAATCCAGGAGGAGGCGCCACCGAGCGTGGCTGCTGCCGCTGCTGCTGGTTGCGGCAGGCGTCGGTCACGCACAGACTGCACCGGCTGCAGCTTCCACGGCGGGACCGGCTCCGGCTTCCACGGCGGGGCCCGATGCTGCCGAGCCGGATGCGCAGTCCGCTTCTCCGACCGAATTCCTGCCGCGCTCCTCCTCGTCCGCACAGACGAACTCCGGCGCGGAATCCGGGACGGCGGAGTTGCCGGGAATTGAGGCCTATGCCGGGAGCAAGGTCGCGGGCATCCGCTTCGACGGGGTGAAGGCGTCGATGCTGGGGCCACTGCCCTCGCAACTGGCATTGCAGCCGGGTGACACGCTGACCGTGAACAATGTGCGCGCGAGTCTACGGCGGCTCTACGACTCCGGTCTGTACGACACTATTCAGGTACAGGGGCTGCGGCAGTCGGATGGCGGAGTCATTGTGATCTTTGCGGGCAGGCCGAGGCTGTTTATTGGACGGATGCAGATCTTCGGCATCAAGAACGACCGGCTGCAGGCGCAACTTGCGGGCTCGGCACGCCTGCAGCCGGGAACGCGCTATACCCAGCGGAAGCTGAGTGCGTCACAGGCTTCCATCGAGCAGGCGCTGACCGACAACGGCTTCTATGAGGCGAAGATAGAACGCCGCGAGCAGCTGGACGCGCCGAACTCGCAGGTGAACGTGATCTACAACATCGATCCGGGAAGGCAGGCGAAGGTCGGCAATGTGAAGGTGGATGGGACGCCGGGCATGTCGCTGGAGCAGTTTCGCAAGACCAGCAAGCTGAATGCGGGCAGCAAGGTGAACCAGCAGACGGTGAGCCGCGCGCTGCGCCGCCTGCGCAAGTACTACGACAAGAAGCAGCGCTGGGCCGGGGCGGTGACGCTGGAGACGAAGCAGTATCACCCCGAGACAAACCAGTTGGACTATTCCTTCCTGGCGAAGGAGGGGCCGCTGGTAAAGGTGCAGGTGGCGGGCGCGAAGTACAGCCGCGGCACGATCCAGCGCCTGGTGCCCATCTATGAAGAGGGCACGATCGACCTGGACCTGGTGAACGAGGGAGCGCACAACCTGCGCAGCGATCTGCAGGGCAAGGGCTACTTTGACGCGACCGTGACGCACGAGCCGGTGCACAACGGCCCGGGCGAAACTACGGTCCTGTACAAGGTGGACCGCGGGCCGGAGCACCGCGTGGATTCGGTGCGGATTGAAGGGGCGAAATATTTCGATCACGACACGCTGGAGGAACACATCAGCGTGCGGCCGGCAAACTTCATCGAGCGCCACGGGACATACAGCCAGGCGCTGGTCGAGAGCGACATCAGCAACCTGACCGGGCTCTATCAGGGCAATGGCTTCAGCCACGTTGTAGTGACGTCGCAGATCCAAGACGTGGACACGACGGGAAAAAACGGAAAGACCTCGGCGCATATCCGAGTGGTCTACAAGATCGAGGAAGGCCAACAGCAAAAGATCGGCAGCTATGTGATCAACGGGATGAAGAAGATTTCATCCGATGCGATACGTCCGTCGCTGAACACGGAGGTGGGACAGCCGTACTCGTCGCTGAACGTGACCGGCGACCGCGACCTGATCCAGAGCTACTACCTGAGCCACGGATACCAGAAGGCGCAGGTCACCGTGGTGCAGCATGACGACCCGAAGAACCCGCAACTGGTGGACGTGACCATGAACGTGGCGGAGGGCCAGCAGGTCTTCGTGAACAAAGTGCTGGTCTCCGGGCTGCACTACGTGCGGCCGGCGGTGGTAACGCCGCGCGTGACCATCCGGCCGGAACAGCCGCTGGACCAGTCGGCGCTGCTCGATTCGCAGCGCAGGCTCTACAACCTGGCGCTTTTCAACGCAGTGGACACCGCAGTGCAGAACCCCGCCGCAGAACAGCCGCGCAAGAATGTGCTGCTGTTGACGACCGAGGCCAAGCGCTGGGACGTGACCTACGGCTTCGGTTTCCAGGCACAGACGGGAACGCCGTATCGCAACACGCCATCGGCGGCTTATCTGATCCAGCAGGGAATCAATCCGGGGACATTCAGCGGCAGCGCGAACGGACATTTCGGCGTGAGCCCGAATGTGGTCTTCGATGTATCGCGGATCAATCTATTCGGGACGAACCAATCCGTGTCCCTTCGAACCGACTACGGCACGCTGGAGCAACAGGCAGT
>DATBCB010000423.1:0-9734 GCA_036270675.1 Acidobacteriaceae bacterium
CAGCCTGAGCTGCCCGCACTGGAAGACCCCGTACCTGCCGCTGCGCCGCAGGGTACACAGCTCTCCGCCTCGGAAACCATTCCCACCAGTGACCACACCGGCGGCATATCGCACGCCTGGCGTGCGCTGCGCGCGCCCAACTTCCGCCTCTTCTTCAGCGGTCAGAGCATCTCCCTCATCGGCACCTGGATGACGCGCATCGCCACCAGCTGGCTGGTCTATCGCCTCACCGGCTCTGCGTGGCTGCTCGGCATCGTCGGCTTCATGGGCCAGATTCCCACCTTCCTGCTCGCGCCCTTCGCCGGCGTGTGGGTCGATCGCTGGAACAAACGTACAGTTCTGGTGTGGACGCAGGTCCTGGCCGCCGCGCAGTCGCTCGCGCTCGCCGCACTCACGCTCACGCATCGCATCACCGTGCGCGACATCCTCGCGCTCAGCGTGCTGCAGGGTCTCATCAATGCATTCGACATGCCCGGGCGTCAGTCATTTCTAGTCGAAATGGTCAACGACAAACGCGACCTCGGCAACGCCATTGCGCTCAACTCTTCGATCGTGAATCTCGCACGGCTGGTCGGCCCCTCGCTTGCCGGCGTCGTCATTTCGCTCAAGGGGGAAGGCTGGTGTTTCCTCATCGATGGCTTCAGCTATTTCGCCGTCATCGCGTCGCTGCTCATGATGCATCTCCGCCCCATCCCCGTACTCCAGCGCAGCGACTCCGTCTTTCAGCAGCTTCGCGAAGGCTGGCAATACGTCAGCGGCTTTCTGCCCATCCGCAATCTGCTCCTGCTCTTCGCCGTGGTCAGCCTGATGGGCATGCCCTACACGGTGCTCATGCCGGTCTTCGCCTCGCAGGTGCTCCACGGTGGCCCGCACACCTTCGGCTTCCTCATGGGAGCGGCCGGCGTCGGCGCGCTCGTCTCTGCGGTGCTGCTGGCACTGCGCAGATCGGTCAAGGGCCTGCTCAGGATGGTGCCCATCTCCGCGGCGCTCTTCGGCGCGGGGCTGGTCGCCTTCGGCCTCTCGCACATCCTCTGGCTTTCGCTCATGCTCATGCTGGTCGTCGGCTTCGGCATGATGCAGGGCATGGCCGCCAGCAACACCATCATCCAGACCCTCGCGCCCACCGACAAACGCGGCCGCATCATGAGCTACTACACCATGGCCTTCGTCGGCATGGCGCCCTTCGGCAGCCTGCTCGCCGGTGGTCTCGCCCACATCATGACCGCGTCATGGGCCATCGTCGTTACAGGAAGCTGCTGCATCCTCGGCGCGATATGGTTCTGGAGTCAGATGGGCGCGGTACGCGCCGCCATACGGCCCGTCTATCGCGAACTCGGCATCATCCGTCCAGCGCCGGAAACAAATTAGATCGTGGCGCTTATTGCGGATTGTTCGGCATGTTCGAGCCGGGGCCGCCGCTCGAACCGGAACCGGAGTTGCCAAAGTTCCCAAAGCCGGAACCGCCGCTCGAGCCGGAACCGGAGTTGCCGAAGTTTCCAAAGCCGGAGCCGCCGCTGCCGCTCGAGCTACCGCTGTTGAAGCCGAAGCTGCCGCTACCCGAGCCGGTACCCGTCGAGCTGCCACTCGAGCCCGAACTTCCCCCGCCTGGCGGATTGTTGGTGCCCGCTCCGTTCACGTTCCCGCCATTTGCAATGCCGCCGCCGTTCATCAGCATCTCTACTTGCGGATCGTAGACGAACTCCCAGAGTGAATACTTCTTCTGCTTGTGATACTCCAGCATCGAATCCTTCTTCAGCGGAATCCCCACGCCCACAATCGGGGCGGCGCTGCCGAATGTCGTGCCGCTGCTGGCGCTGGCACCCGGTCCATTCGTGCCGTTGGGAGTCGCGCCAACCCCGCCGTTGCTCGGAGGTGAGGAGCCATTGTTTGAGAACCCGAAGCCGCTCCCACTAGAGCCGGTCCCGCTGCTCGAGCCTCCGCTCGACCCATTGTTTGAGAATCCGAAGCCGCTTCCACTGGAGCCGATCCCGCTGCTTGAGCCTCCGCTCAACCCGTTCGAGCCGCTCGACCCGTTGTTTGAGAAGCCGAAACTCGAACTTCCGCTGTTGTTCGTGTCGCTGCTGCCCGATCCATTCGCTGCCCCATTTGGCGTCCCGTTGGCCGCTCCGTTAGCGCCCCCGTTCGTGGCAGAGCCATCCGAAGTGGTGGTCGGAGCATAGAGTCCCGGCGTCCCCGAGCCGCCGCCTGTTCCCACTCCTCCCGGACCCGTCGACGTGGTGCTCAAGCCGGTCTGCAGCGGTTGGCCAAAAAATCCCATCGGCGGCACCTTGGCTTCGCCCATGTGGATCAGCCGCCAGTCGTCCTTGCCGGTGATGGGATCCTTGTAGCGCTTGCGCAGAAAACGAATCTGGTTCGTGTTCTCCAGTTGCTTGATGTCCGACGGATAGGCGCCGAATTTTTTGTAGTAGAGCTGGATTGCGCGCCGGTATTGCAGCCCGCACTGCACCGCTTCCCGCTCCTTATCGCGCTGGATCTCCTTCGCCACTTTCGGTGCGGCCACCGACAACGCCAGCAGCAGCAGGAAGATCATCACCAGCACGGTCAGCAGCAGATAGCCGTCCTCGGCGGCTTCGCCCTCGATCTTCGGCCTGACATTCTGTAACAGCATAAGCAACTAATTCTGCGAGAGCGGCACGCTCTGCGTGTTGTGGTAGGGAATGTCCTCGATCTCCACCGAGAATGGTCGAATCGACACCACGCGATAGCGGCGGTCCACCACATCTCCCTGATGCGCCAGGAAGATATCGTCCCCATGCAGCAGGAAGATCTGCCGATTCCCGCCCTGCGCCGACGAATATCCGTAAAACTTCAGGTCAATCGCGGGCGGCGGCGGCGGACCCGGCGGGGGCAGCGCAGCCGATGGCCGTATCGCAGCTGCCGCCTTCGGAATCGCCACTGGCGCAGCCGAATTTGGTGAGAAGATGTTCCGGCCATTGCCGCTGTAGGTCGTGTCCTCCGCCTGCGCCATCACCTCGGGATGCAGCGTCGGGTCGAGCGCCGACGAACTCGGCAACTGGATCGCCTCGTGTGGATACGCGGTCGCTGCCGGTGTCCCAACGCTCGATGAGCCGGCCAACGGGGCCGATACCGGCGCCGCAGGCGTCGATGCTACCGGCGTCGATGCGATCGGCGCGGGCGCCGAGGTTCCGAAGAACTTGGGGACCTGGATCGCCGCGAGGATCAGCAGCACCGCTCCCAACCCGATGGCGGCATACAGTTTTGGCTTGCTTTCCGCGCCAACTTGAAGGGCCATCGCTATTCGCCCCCGTTCTGGTCGGGTACCGCCGTGCCTTCGTCGCCGCTTTTCATCGGTTGCAGGTGCTGCGCATCGACGCCACGCAGATATGTTCTCACCTTCAGCCGCAGGTTCACCAGGCCGCCCTGCTGCCCGGTCAAGGTCAATCCGTCGATCACCAAAAACATCTTGTCCCGCTCGACACTGTTGATGAATTTCATCACGGGCGTGTAGTCGCCGCTGACGCTCGCGTCCATGCGTACTTCGGTGACATCCCGCAATGCTGGCGCAAACGATGTCTGCACGCGGCTCAGCCGCACATTCGCCTTCTGCTCCAGTGTGCCCAGTTCCGCCAGAATCGCCGAGTCCGCCCCCGGCACGCGCCCATCGTAAAAGTGCCCCGCTCCCTTGGTGGATTCGGACACCCGCTGAGGCAGGTTGCGCAGCGGCTTCGCCTGCAGCTCCGCGGTGCGCAGCTCCACCTGCTTCACTTCAAGCTGTTCCGGCCGGTCGGCGCGCAGCGTGTGCCATGCCAGCCCCAGTTCGACCAGCAGCACAAGGTTAACGATCGCCAGCACAGCCACGACTGCGATATGCGCGTTGAGCCAGTTAAAGGTGCCGGAGCGTGTAAGTTTCATGGCGTCTTCGACTCCGGTGTCGGCTTGTGCGCGTGGGCCGTGTGATGGACTCCGCCCGCGGCAGCAACGCGTGTTTCTTTCTTTGCAACAGGAGCGTCGTGCTTCGCCTCCCGCGGTTCCAGCGGGTTGTACTCCGACAATACATCGAAGTTCACAGCATTCGTCTCGGTCACGGGTTCCAGGTTCGTTCGACCATTCTGATTCTGCTGCGCGGTCTCGCCCACAATCCGCGGCATACGGAAACGGCGTGAATGTTCCAGGTTCCGCACCAGCGCCACTGCCTTTTCACGCGGTCCGGCCACCCGCATGTGGATCGTCACTGAGCCGTCTTTGGCCACTACCGGATCGATATTCAGCACCTGCACGTTGTCTGGCAGCACCTGCTCCAGGTCCATCATCACCGCTGTCCACGAGAACGATTTGTGCAGGAACAGATTGTTCAGGAACTGCGCCTGTGTCAGCACCGCGGCATTCTGCGGCTGCCGCATGGACGCCTCTGCTTGCAGCTCCTCGTTGTGGGTCTGCGCGATGGCCGAATCGATCCTGCCTGCGCGCGCCTGCGCCGCCCTGGCTTTCTGCTGCTCCGATCGCAGCACCCACCAGAACACCGCGGCCATCACCAGCAGCAGCAGCGCCACAACGCGCAGCCGCTGGTACAGCGGACGAAGCTCGATATAGGGGCGCGAGGCGAGATTGAGTGTGACGCGCATTACCGCACTTTTCCTGTGGGCATATGGAATCTAGTGATTGTTCTTGTGGCCTTTCTTTGCGGAAAGGCCACGCCGAGTGAATATTGGCATCTCACGGTAGCAGGAAAAATGCGGCAAAGCGGATGTCCCATCGGTGCGCCCCGAAGCCGACACACATGGCGCGGCTTTTCCGTCAAGAAAAGCCGCTTTGAGAAAAAGTAAATAGGCATAGTCATGGGAATCCGCTCTAACTTGCGAGCGCTCCTACTACCGGGGCCAGCAAACCGCTGGTTACGCTTCCCGTTCCCGGGTTACCTGTCCCTGCCCCATAGCCCTCGCGCGATGGAACCAGATCGCGCACGCGAATGCCAGGCAATGCGAGCAGGCGATCCAGTTCTCCTGCGCCCCCTGGCCCGACCGAGTAGATGGTATGTGCCGTCGACGCAAGCGTGTCCTCGTAATAGGCCATCGCCACCGAGACCGTCTGCTGCAATTCAGCCACCGTCAGTGCATCTCCGGTCTCCGCATTTGCTCCGTTCTCGCCCAGATCGATCGTGCGGAAAAGCAGCAACTGCGTCCCCCGTACGATCGCCGTCGTAATACAGTTGGCATTGCGGTTCACCAACAGCGCCGGCTCTTCCCCCGGCACCGCGGCCAGCGCCGCAAGCGAGCTCGACAGCACCGCGCCCGGCTCATACCCGGCCTCGCGCACGGCATCTTCATACTCCGCACGCACCGCCGCGGGCATCGCCGCCACCACGGTGCGCACCGCGGTTTCATCGGGCGCTTTGGGCAGCACCTGCCAGGAGATCGCCGCGTCGTCCACCTCGAAGTGCACCAGCTTCTTCAGCCGGAAGCGCAGAATCGGCAGTACATCCGCGGTCTTCGCCGGCAGCGTGTCGAAGTCCAGGAGCAGTACCCGGATCGAAGCATCTGGCACAATCACGGTGACTTTCTTGGCTCGCTCGGCAATCGGCTCCAGTGCCTGCTCGATCGCCGCCGAAACCGCCGCGCGGTCGGTCATGGCGGGTGCCTTCAACCCCGGCACCAGCACGCCCAGCCGCAACGGCGCAAAGTGCGTCAGCACGTCCTGTGCCTCGCCCGCCTCAGTGACCGAGCCGGGACGTGCTGCCAGCACGCCCGTAGGCGTAATCTCACATGCCAGCCGTGGCCGCAGCGCGTCGATGTCCGATGGAAATATGCGACGTACGATACTCATGCGTGCTCGCTACCGTCCCGTCTCGATGAAGGTGACTTTGTTGATCTCGCCCAGTGTGGTCAGCCCCTCACGTACCCGCTCCAGCGCCGACTCGCGCAGAAACTTCATGCCCATGCCCTGTGCCGAGCGGCGAATCTCCGACGTCGGCCGCTTCTCCAGAATCAGCTCGCGGATGGTGTCGTTCAGATCCAGCAGCTCGTGGATCGCCGTCCGTCCCCGGAACCCCGTACCACCGCACTCGATGCACCCGCCGCCCTCGCGGAACGGAAAGTCCCGCCACTCCGCAGGATCGAGCGCGCTCAGTTCCAGCATCTCATCGCTGATCTGCACCGGCCGGGCGCAGAACTCGCAGATGGTGCGCACCAGCCGCTGCGCCAGAATGCAGTTCAGCGAGGAGACGAAGTTATACGCCTCCACGCCCATGTTGAGGAAGCGCCCCAGCACATCCAGCACATTGTTCGCGTGTACTGTCGTGAACACCAGGTGGCCGGTCAGCGCGGAATTGATCGCGATCTGCGCCGTCTCCTGATCGCGGATCTCACCGACAAGGATCTTGTCAGGATCGTGGCGCAGAATCGAGCGCAGTCCGCGCGCAAACGTCAGGCCCTTCTTCTCGTTCACCGGAATCTGCGTGATGCCGCGGATCTGGTACTCCACTGGGTCTTCAATCGTAATGATCTTGTCTTCGTCGCTCTTGATCTCATTCAGCGCCGCATAGAGCGTCGTCGTCTTGCCAGAGCCGGTTGGTCCCGTCACCAGCACCATGCCGTAGGGCTCGCGGATATAACGGCGGAATCTCGCCAGGTCGTCTGCCTGGAATCCCACTACGTCCAGCGTCAGCTTCTTGAACTTCTCGCTCATCGACTCCTTATCCAACACGCGCAGCACGGCATTCTCGCCATGCACCGTCGGCATGATGGACACGCGGAAGTCGATCAATCTGCTCTTGTAGCGCACGCGGAAACGTCCGTCCTGGGGCACGCGCCGCTCTGCAATGTCCAGCTCGCTCATCACCTTGATGCGCGACAGAATCGTCGTGTGGTGCTCGCGCGCAATCGGCGCCATCGCTGCCTGCAGTACGCCGTCGATGCGGTACTTCACCAGCAGCGAGTCGTCATAGGTCTCGATGTGAATGTCCGACGCTCTCCGCTCGAGCGCGGTAAAGATCGTCGTGTCGACCAGCCGAATAATCGGCGAGATGTCCTCTTCCGAGGTCAGCTTCTCGATCGAGATGTTCTCGTCCTGGTTCTCCTCCAACGAGATCACATCGAACGTCAGCCCCTCGGACGCCTCATCCAGCACGCGCTGCGACTGCTCGGTCTTCTTCAGCAGGTCGGTGATCTGCGACAGCGTCGCCACGCGCGTCACTACGCGCTGTCCCAGCAGACCCGCGATCTCGTCCAGCACCATCAGCCGGCTCGGATCGCTCACCGCGATCACCAGCCGGTCTTCCATCTGCTCCAGCGGCACGAAGTTGTAACGGAACATCATGTCTACCGGCACGGAGCGGAACAGCTCATGCTGGATGCGGAAGTTCTTCAGGTCGACAAAGTCGCAGCGATACCGTTTCGCCAGCGCCTGCGCGCGCGCCGCTTCGTCGGCCGGTATCGGTACAGGCATCACAACCACAGGACTCTCAGCCATACAGGGGTACTCCTTTTCTTTTTAGACGGGCGGGCTGGTTGACTATCATCTGCATCATTTGCCGCCCATCTGGCCTGCCTGCCCCAGTGAAAAGATGGGCAGGTACAACGCAATCATGATCGTTACAACGACCACGCCCATCACCACCAGAATGAGCGGCTCAATCAGCGACAGCGCCGCGGTCAGCGCCGTCTGCACATCCTCTTCAAAAAACTCCGCTACCGAGTTCAGCATCTGCGGCAGCGCACCCGTCGACTCGCCGACCTCGATCATCGACGTGGCCAGCTCGGGAAATACCTTTGTATTCGTCAGCGATTGCGACAGCGGCTTGCCTTCCCGGACACTCACCACCGATGTCTTCACCGCCTTCGCGATAATCCGGCTGGAAACCGACCGTGCCGCCGTCTCCAGCGAAGGCACCGGCGGCATGCCGCCTTCCAGCAGCGTCGAAAGCGTTCGCGCAAACTGCGCCACCTGGTACTTCAGCCAGATATTCCCGAAGACCGGCATCTTCAGCCGGATTCGGTCAATGCGATTCGCGCCGCGCTCTGTCCGGCCCCATCGCCATAAACCGTACGCAATCAAAGCGAGTACTGGAATCGCATACAAGATGTACGCCTGAAAATTCTTCCCCAACGCCAGCAGGAACATGGTCAACGCCGGAAGTTTCCCCCCGATCTGGTCGTACAGCTGGCCGAAGCGCGGCACCACAAACGTGATCAGGAAGATGAACATCGACAACACCATGATCACCAGCAGCGCCGGATAGAACATCGACGCGGTCAGCTTCTTGCGGAACGTCAGCGAGATCCGCTGGAAACTCAAATAGCGCGCCAGCACATCTTCCAGGTGGCCGCTGCGCTCGCCCGCCAGCAGTGTCGTCGTGTAGATCGGCGGAAATCCGCCCTGCGCCTCAAATGCCTCCGAAGGCGACTGCCCCGTGCGAATGCGCTGCGTAACCCCTTCCAGTTGCGAGTGGAAGGCCGGGTTCTTCTGGCTCTTCGCCAGCATCTCCAGCGCCGGCAGAATGGGCACTCCGGCGCGGATCAGGGTCAGGAACTGCTGATTAAAGATCAGAAAACCTTCGAGCTTGGTCTTCTTCGCGCGGGCGCGGAACCCCCGCGTCTTCACCGAATAAACGTAGTAGCCGGCCTGCGTGAACCGCGCGCGCAGCTCCTCGGCAGTCGCCGCCGTCTGCACCTGTTCCTGCAGGCGGCCGCGCTCATCGGCCAGTCGAATCACAAACTCTGCCATGCGCGTGCCCCTGCGGCTACTTTCCTTTCAAACTGGTCAGCTTGGCGATATGTCCCTGCGGACCGACGACCCAGGGAAGGCTGATGGCGTTGTAGCCGTCGTCGCCCAGCGAAGACCAGCTCTGCCCGTCATCATACGAGACGTCGGTTCCATTCACACCAACGCTGATCCAGGCGTTGTCCGCTGCATCCCACGCCACGCTCGACCGATACCCATGCGGCATCTTGCTAGGCGCCGTCCATTTACCGTTCTTCGTGTCCCGGTGTGCCGCTGTGCCCTCCGCCCGGGATGACTGGGAGTAGTCGCCCCCCACCGCCACCGCGTGCCATGTCCCGTTTTGGTCCCTATGGAGTCCCAGCGCAAAGATCCCCTGCGACTCGCTCGCCCCCGCCATCGGTACCTCGTCCTTCGCAAAGGTCCAGAACCGCGCCAGGCACCCCTCCGGATTCCTGTGCGCCATCTCCATCCCGCAGTCCAGTCCCCCCGAATAGACGTAAGGGTGCTGTCCACCGCTCATCCCGCTGGTGCCAAACCACGGAGCCCATACATTCCCCAGCACCGGCCCAACCAGCACCATGGACAGATTACTCGCCGCAAACGCCCCCAGCTTTTGGCCATTCAGGTCCAAGTCTTTGCTGGTCACAGACTTCCAATGCGCGCCGCCATCCTCGGTCCGCAACATCGTAAAGTGGCCATTCACCGGATCGCCCAACAGGTAGCCATTGTCCCGGTCGGAAAACACCAGCGCATCCCAGAAGCCGCTCGCGTCCTTGTTCGTTCCGAGCACTGTCCAGTGCGCGCAGCCGTCCGTCGTCTTGTACAGCCGGCTCTGGTCGCCCGGACCGGACGACATCACCATCGCCGTCTGCGCATCCCACGCCCAGATGCTGCGAAAATCCAGCTTTTCGGCGCCCTCCGGCATACTGCACCGCTGCCATACGTAACCGGAGTCCTCGGTCCGCAGCACCGTCCCCCGCGCCCCGCTTGCCCACGCCACACCGTTGCCCGCGGCATGTATACCCCGCAACGGCTGG
>DATBCB010000424.1:0-7544 GCA_036270675.1 Acidobacteriaceae bacterium
GCTCTGAAGCGATGGCGCGTATGCAAAGAGCGCTCGAGATGTTTGTCGTGGAGGGGATCTATACGACGATTCCGCTGCACCAGAGGATCTTTGCGGATGCGGAGTTCCGCGAGGGGCGCTTCGATACGAAATTTATGGAGAGGTTCTTTGAGCGGGAGAAGGCTCGTTTGACCGGGTTGCCGGACTGACCGCAGCGAGTCGGCACAACGGTTTATTATCCCGACGGGAGAGCTAGATGGCTTCTTCTCCATCAGAGCCGGGATCACCATTGGAGCTGGGAGGCCCTTCTCCCGATCCAGTCAAGCTGCCACAGATCGAGAGCCTCGATGTGGCAGTCCGGTACCACGGGGCCCGCTGCGCTGGGGACTTCTTCGATGGTGTGGTGCTGGATTCCCGAGTGCTTTTCCTGTTGACGGACATCGCGGGCCAGCGGCCGGAAACGCATGCGATCGCGATTGATGTACAAAAAGTATTCCGAACCAGGGCACAGGAACTGTTCAAGCATTCCGGCGCAAATGAGTCAGAGGGCGTCGCTTTATTAGTACGCGATATCAATCGCTCGCTGATTGAGGCGGCTCGCGGCATTCGGTTTGCTCCGGCCTTTTTAGGTTGCTACAACCTGACGCTCAATATCCTTACGTATCACGATGCCGGCCACTTCCTCGCCGTATTTCATGATGCGGGAAAGACTCGTGTTCTCGAGCCTAGCGGAATTCCACTGGGACTCTTTACGCACAGCACCTACGAACCAACGGTTCTGGCATTCGACCAGCATGCCAAGCTGCTTCTCGTTACCAAGGGAATCACCGACGGCCGGCAAGGAGCAACCATGTTGGATGACGAGCGCATCCCGCTTCTGCTCGAAGACCCCACCGCGGATGCGGCGTCCATCTGCGAGGCCGTACTGCGGGCAGCCGATGATTCCTGGAATCCTCCGTCGTCGCGTGTGCGCGATTTCCTTCATTCACGTGATCAGAAGCATTGTGAGGATTTGACGGCGGTAGCACTTGTGCGGCGCGGCGATGCTCCTCGAAGTGCACACCCGCCTGAACAATGAGTCCTGGCGCCCGAACCCGCAATAAGCGGGATCTCAGACAGACGCCCCTTTCTACCAGCGGTTGCCGAGGCCGTGGCCGGGGATGAGGTGCAGCGTCAGCGCGAGCGCTGCCATCACGGCGATGTAGTAGAGCAGCGTGTCCCAGCCTTCTTCTTCAGGGCGATCCTGCGTCTTTGGACGGCTGATGGTGAAGAGGCGCCACAGCGTGCCTGCGGCGACGAAGAGGAAGAGTCCTTCGCCGCCAACCCACCATAATCCAACCGCAGCACAGAGCAGGGCGAGACGCGCGGTGCGGCCTAACGCGTTGGCGGCCTGTGCGCCGTCGAGCACCCAGATGGGGATCAGGTTGAGGACGTTGAGCGCGGCGCCGGCGCGGGCGAGCGCTGCCCACAGCATGGAGTGTGTCTGGAGATAGAGTCCGGTGCAGATGGCGGCGGCGAGCCAGCCGGCGAGCGGACCGGCGAGCGCGATCTGCGCGCGCTGTGCCTGGGAGACGCCGAGCGCCTGCCACTTCACGTAGGCGCCGAGGCCGGGTAGGAAGACGGGCATTTCGGCGGGCAGGCCGCGGCGCTTGATGTCGACGTAGTGCCCCATCTCGTGGATGAGGATGGAGGCTGCGAAGCCGATGCCAAACTTCCATCCGTAGAGCGCCCAATAGACGCCGACGAAGGTGAAGAGGCTGAAGAGGAACTTCAGCTTGAAGAGGGCGAAGAAGAGTCCTTTGCCTTTGAAGAGGATGAGCAGGAAGGGGCCGAGCGGGCCGAGACGCTTGAGCCACGTGGGCGTTTGGTTTGGGGGCTTGGGCAGTGCGGCGAGATGGCCGCGTATCCATTGAGCTTGCGTGGTGTCGGACGGCAGGAGACTGAGGGCTTCCGACCAGAGCGCACGGGCGCCGGCGATGTCTCCGGCGGCTTCGCGTTTCTGCGCTTGGGCGGAGAGAACTTCGATCTGCTGTGCATGGACGAGGGCGTGGCAGCGCGGACACACGCGCGCTCCGCGAGCGAAGGGAGCGCCGCAGGAGGCGCAGTTCTGTGGAGTGGACGGCATGATGGATGGACGCGCTTAAAGCAGATTTCCTGTGGGTGATTTGGCGAGGTTCAGTTATGAGCGGCTTTCTTGACGGAAAAACCGCTTCGATGATCGTTACGAGCGCAACTTGCTGGAAATCCGCTTCAGCTTGCCATCGGTATTGGGCGGAAAGGGCCTTCGACGGCGACGTGAGTGGCCGCGGTGCCGCGCCAGGCGATCCGCAGTCCGATGAAAAGAATGACTGCGTTGATGAGGCCGTGGACGGGACTGCGCATTTCGCGGATGGGTGAAGTGAGTCCGATGGGCAGGAGGTGTATCGCAACCGCCAGCATCCGGCCGGAGGGGATGTGGGTGCGGTACTGCCAGAGGGCGATCGGTATTTCCGCAAGCGCGATGGCGAGATAGGTAAGGACGACGGCGGCGATCTGGAACGGGCGGCCGCCTATGCCGCCAGAGCCGAACTTCATGGCGCGGGCGACAATGTAGCCGACGCCGAGCGCGACGTAACCGACGTAAAGAGTGGTGGCGATGGTGAAGGCGGAGTATCCCGCAAGGCCGACGATGGCCGCGGCGATGCCGAAGAGCAGCGCACGGATGAAGGCGGCATTGGATTCCCCCGACTGGGTTCCTTCCCGAGCGGCGGCAGCGCAGCTTGCGCATGCGGCCTGGCCGCGCATGCGGTAGTACTCGGTGGCAAGCGGAGTGTTGCAGAACCGG
This sequence comes from Acidobacteriaceae bacterium, assembly GCA_036270675.1. Taxonomy (GTDB): domain Bacteria; phylum Acidobacteriota; class Terriglobia; order Terriglobales; family Acidobacteriaceae; genus KBS-83. The sequence continues at coordinate 2,804 of DATBCB010000424.1, forward strand.
CAGCGGTCGATCGCTTGCGGCTGTTCGTATTGGGCAGTGGTCCACTGCGGCGCGTCGGGCATGCTGGCATCCTGCTGCTGGTGTGTGAGGCTAGCACAGGAATCGCCGCGGCGAAGGAAAAGATGCTGGCGCGACTGCTGGTTTGCCCGAGTTGGGAATGCTCAGGCAGGATTACGGAGAACAATTCGAAGGGAGGACAAATGCCGAGTTTCGTGGAGTTGTTGCTGCCGGAGTTCGATGCGGAGATGGCGATCACGCGCAAGGTGCTGATGGCGGTGCCGGAGGAGAAATTTGGCTGGCGGCCGCATGCGAAGTCGTTCCCGATGGGGCGGCTGGCGGGGCATGTGGCTGAGATATCGAGCTGGCTGACGGACACAGTCCAGAAGGGGCGGCTCGATCTGGTGCAAGGGAATCAGCCGGAGAACACGATTTTTTTGCCGGCCTCGCACAAACAGCTGATGGAAAAGTTCGATGGCTGGGTGAAGCAGTCGCGGAGCGATCTGGCGGCGACGAACGATGCCGCGCTCGAGCAGATCTGGGTGATGACATGGAATGGCGAGGAGATTCTTCGCCTGCTGCGCCGGGATACGATCCGCACGTGGGTGCTGAATCACACCATTCATCATCGTGGGCAGCTTGGCGTGTACCTGCGGCTGAACGATGTGAAGGTGCCGGGCGTCTACGGGCTTTCGGCGGATGACAAGCAAGGCCGGTAGCTTGACGACGCTGCCGCGGCTGTATCCGATTCTGGATGGCGAGGCGCTGGCGCGGACCGGCGTTCCGCTGGCGAGGGCGGCGCATACTTTGCGGGAATCGGGCGTGCGCTGGGTGCAGTATCGCGACAAGCGGGCGAGCGACGCGGAGGTTGTGGAGCGGATGCGCGAACTGCGGGCGATCTTTCGCGCGGGTGAGGCTGTTCTGCTGCTGAATGACCGGGTCCACCTGTGCGAGCCGGCCGAGGCGGACGGCGTGCACATCGGGCAGCAGGACATGGCTCCGGCGGAGGCGCGAAGGATGCTGGGGCCGAGCCGGCTGCTGGGGGTGTCGACGCACAACCTCCAGCAGTTGCGGGCTGCGCTCGGGACGGGCGCGCCGGACTATCTGGCGATTGGGCCGGTCTTTGCGACGAGCTCGAAGGAAAATCCGGACCCGGTGGTGGGGATCGAGGGGGTGAAGGCGGCGCGGGCGCTGACGCGGCTGCCGCTGGTGGCGATTGGCGGCATCACCGGCGAGAATGCGCGCGAGGTGATCGAGGCGGGAGCGGATGCGGTTGCCGTCATTTCCGCGCTGCTGCCGCCGGGCGGCCGGGGAATGGCCGAAAGGGTACGGGACTTTCTCGCATTTTTCCGGTAGAACTTACTGTTTGGACATTCACTGTGTGTTAACGACGCGGGAGCTTGATCGCGGCCATGTTGCCCGAGCTTTCGTCTACTGAAGACAGGCAGGCGGAAGACTGGCAAGACGCGCACGACGATCCGTAGATTCTGGAGGCAGATTCTTTTGGCTAGACTCTTTGCAACCAAGCCCCTCTCGCTCCTGTTGGACGAGGCGCACGAGGAGGGCGAGCACACGCTGAAACGGTCGCTGGGGCCGATCAACCTGATCACCCTGGGGATCGGCGCCGTGATCGGCGCGGGCATTTTTGTGCTGACCGGACAGGCAGCGGCCATTCACGCCGGACCTGCCATCGCGCTGAGCTTCGTTCTGGCGGGCGTCACCTGCGCCTTTGCCGGCCTTTGCTATGCCGAGTTTGCCTCCATCATTCCCATCGCCGGCTCCGCCTATACCTATGGGTACGCGACCCTGGGCGAGTTCGTGGCCTGGATCATCGGCTGGGACCTGGTGCTGGAGTATGCCTTTGGCGCTGCCACGGTGGCGTCGGGCTGGTCGGGCTATTTCACCTCCCTGCTGGAGCAGCTGCACATCGTGCTCTCGCCAGGGATGGCGCGGTTTACCACGACGACCGGCACGGTGCTCTACAACCTCAATGGGCGATGGCTGACGAAGGGTGCGCTATCGATGGCGTTGCCGCCCGGCACGAATGTGTCGCAACTGCCGCACGTCACGGGCGTGTTCAACCTGGTGGCCTTCCTGGCGATCCTGGTCATTACGGCCATTCTGGTGATCGGCATTCAGGAGTCGGCGAACTTCAACACGTTGATCGTGATCGTGAAGCTGGCGTGTGTCGGCATTTTCCTGGTCCTGGGCATCAACTTTCTACTGCATCACCCGGCACTGGCGAAGATGAACTGGCATCCGTTTATCCCGCCCAAGGATGCAGAAGGGAACTTCGGCATCAGCGGCATCGCCGCGGGGGCGGCATCGGTGTTCTTCGCCTATATCGGGTTCGATGCGGTGTCGACGGCGGCGCAGGAGGCGAAGAACCCGCAGCGCGATATGCCGATCGGCATCCTGGGCTCGCTGGTGATCTGCACCATTCTCTACATCATGGTGTCGCTGACCCTGACCGGCCTGGTGAGCTACAAGGCGCTCAACGTAGGCGACCCGGTGGCAGTGGGCATCGATGCGACGGGCGTGGCGTGGGGCAGCCTGCTGGTGAAGATCGGCGCCGTCTTTGGACTGGCCACCGTGATGCTGGTGATGCTGCTGGGCCAGTCGCGCGTCTTCTTTTCGATGTCGCGCGATGGCCTGCTCCCGAAGTGGGCGAGCGACATCCATCCCAAGTTCCGCACGCCGTGGATCTCGAACATGGTGGTGGGCTCGATCGTGGCGTTTCTGCCGGCGGTGCTGCCGATCGACCGGCTCTCCGAACTGGTGAACATGGGCACGCTGCTGGCCTTCAGCATCGTGAGCGCGGGCGTGTGGATCCTGCGGCGCCGGCATCCGGACCTGCACCGGCCCTTCAAGACGCCCCTGGTGCCGCTGGTGCCGATTCTGGGGATCATCAGCGCCTTCTACCTGATGGTTTCGCTGCCGCTGCTGACCTGGATTGTGGTGGGCATCTGGCTGGTGGTGGGGCTGGTGATCTACTTTACTTATTCCACGAAGCACAGCAAGGTGCAGGCGCTGCCGGCGCGGGAGACTACCGGGCGCTAGCCGGGTGAGTCGGAGATGCGCAGCGGGTTTGGTTGGACGGCGCTGCGCCCTCCTGCTTCGATAGGGCTCCTCGCTCCACCTGCGGTTACGTTCAGGATGACAGAGTGACGTGATGATTCACGGCAGGTGTCGGACTCCAGGAAGGAGTGGCGACAAATCTCTCTGGGAATACCAGAACGAGGGAATACCAGAACGAGGGAATAGCAGAACAAGCAAAGTCTATGAGCCTTTGTCTATGAGACTTTCTCTATAGCTTTGTCTATGAGCCTTTGGTGGGTGCGGCCGCGGTCGAGGTGGAGGTGCTTTGGGTTGGAGCTGGTGTTGGAGTAGAGGCAGGTTTGGGGGCGGTAATGTTTAGATAGCCGTCGACGGTGGCGGCGGAGATGCTGAGATTGCTGGCGATCTGCGAGACGGTTTGGCCTGCTTGTTTGAGTTGATGAACCTGCGCGGTCTGAGAAAGCCTAACTACGTCTTCCGGGACAGCGGCTTTCTTTTGCGCTGGCTGATTCGATCCGGCGGACGTAGTCGATGATTCGGGTGCCGGCGACACAGGAAGCGGACCCGAGATGGAAATAGTCATATGGTCTCCTTCAGGTACAAACTGAATATCGGCCAGCGGACGAGTTACATTAACTCGGTTTTCAATGACAGCTACGGAAGCCTGGGTTAGACGACTATCGGTTCCTGCTTTACGCCGGGCAGTGGAATGGTTTGGATGAGGGGAAGCTTATCTCGCGTCTGCGCAAGGGTGACCATCGTAAGAGCGCAGCAAGTATGAAGAAGCAGCGAAGAAACCTCAATGTCACAGTTCATCCTCCATAGGTATGGGGTCTTCCGCCGTAGCCGCCGCTTTTTTCGAGGTCACAGAGCAAGTCCAGCGTCGCGGCGGACGGGAGCGCCGCGGCAGGCAGCATAGACGAGAACCGGCCTGAAACAGGCAGGCAAGCCGGTAGAGCGGCCTGACCGCCTGTTGCGCTGCTGGTAACGAAGTAACATGCTGTCGCGAGAAGTAATCAAGAGCAAGCAAAAGTTGCCGAGAGATTGAAGACACGCCGCAATTGTTGGGCTACACTCAACCTCGAAACCGGCCCCAAACGCAATTCCACAGGCCGGGGCAGTACTGGGCTCCGCGACGAATCGGGACAGATATTCCGAACCGGGAAATGGGACAGAGATCGTTTCGCACCGGACTGGACTTCTGAACCAAGTCGCACCGCAGAAAGCGCGGCCGCATCCGCTGATTCGGAGATGCGGCAGTTGCGAGTTTCGGCAGTACTGACTCAGAGACCCTTCCTCAGAGATCCTCGCGGTCTGCATAGAATCCGTCGGGCATTGCCACCCTCTCCGGCAACTGCAACAGAACGGAACCAACCGTCGCACGAACTCTTTTTCTTACAGGATGGCTATGCACTCGACTCGTCTATTCCTCTCCCGTCGGTTCAGTGTCTTCGCGTCTGTCTTCATTTATTTTCTGGCGACTTCTTTTTTGGTGCTCGTTCTCACAGCTACGGCTTCGTATGGACAGACGGCGGCGTTGGCGACCCCGCGCGTGCTGGGTCCGGTGAATGAATCGCAGGTGACCACGGTCGAGGGGAATACTCTGCCGCTGGCGAAGGCGCGCTTCGATGGCGGCCGGGTGCCGGACTCGATGCCAACCGGCCACATGCTGATGGCGCTGCGGCGC
>DATBCB010000425.1:0-5088 GCA_036270675.1 Acidobacteriaceae bacterium
CGTTGCCCAGCCACGGCAGCGCGCTGCTCGGCATCTTGTATCTCGCCGCCGGAGCCGGCTCGCATCCCACCGCCGTCATCTTCCACGGCTTCCCGGGATACGAGCAGAATCTCGACATCGCCCAGACCCTCCGCGCTCACGGCTGGAACGTGCTCGCCATGCACTACCGCGGATCGTGGGGCGTCAAAGGCAAATTCTCCTTTGAGCATGCCGCTGAAGACGCCGATACCGAAGTGCAGTTCCTTCTCGACCCGGCAAACGCGCAGAAGTACCGCATCGACCCGCATCGCATCGTGGTCATCGGCCACAGCATGGGCGGATACATGGCCGCCTCCGCCATCGCGCACAATCCGCAGGTCGCCGCCGCCGTCCTCATCTCCGCATGGAACATCAGCCGCGGTTATAAAAACCGCCGTCGCCCTGGCGAGGCCTTGCCTACTCTCAAAGAGGAAGCAGAGGCGATTGGCCTCGACAGCAACCTCGCCCCACTCGCCGGGACCAGCGCACTCGCGCTCGCCCGCGAGATTCAAGACCACCGGCAGGCGCTCAACTTCCTCAACCTCGCCCCCGCCATCGCGCCACGGCCGGTCTTCGTCATCACCGCCAGCGAAGGCCTCGCCCCCTCCGACCACGCGCTCGCCGAAGCCCTCACCAAAGCCGGCGACACCCACGTCACCGAACGCCACTGGGACACCGACCACAGCTACTCCGGTCAGCGCGCAGAACTAGCCAACGCCATCCTCCAGTGGACGGGAAACCTGCCGCATTAAAATCGAGAATCCAAGAGCTCCTCATCCTGAGCACAGCGGAGGATCTGGGGCATCCCCGCACTGCAGTAAACAGCGCCGTCAACCCGGGTGCCTCATGTCTCTCTGTGAAACATGGAACGGCTTCCGAGCACATCCATTGATCAAGCGAAGGCAACAGGGGGTGCGAACCGTCCTCCGCCGAATGATCCGCTCGCACGATCGGTTTCCAAAAAGAACACCATGATGTCGTTTGGGTCGGTGCCTGCTTGGCCAAGTTTCTCGACTAGGGCGGCAACAAGGGCTTTTTTCCTATCGGTGTCAGTCCCTGAAGATATCAGCACTTCAATCATCAATACCTGATCGGTACGCGGCTTGGGCAGCGCGGGATAGTACAGATCTACCTTGAAATCGCTTGATTCCAAAGAAAGGAAGCGTTGGAAAAGATCGTCCGCAGGATATCCGGCAACCATGCTTGCGGCGTGGATAGCTCGAGAAAGGCGATCTTTCTCTTCGACGGATCGATTGGATTTCATCGTCACAGTAAATAAGGGCATAATCTCTCGTGATCGTGGACGGTGAAGTGTTCAGCGATCTTCTGCTTATTAGAGCGGCGAGCACCATCAAAACGTGCCAAAGGCGCCTTTGCCAGGACGGCCACTCCCGCCCGCCCGTGCGGCCAGCACTTACACCGGAGGAGTCCCCGCCACCACCGGCACCCCAGCCGGCGGAGTAAACCGGAAAGAATCTGCAGCCAGCACCGGATTCTCCTGCTCATCCTTGAAGACAAAACTAGTCCGCGAGCCGTCCAGCTCCTCCAGCGTCATCGACCGAATCGTGCCCTCCGCAGTGACAATTAGCTCTAGCGATCGGACCCGCTGCTCCATCCCCCGCGGCACGCCACGCAGCCGGAACAGCCCGTCCTCCGCCGGCGTCATGGTCAACCCGTTCAGCTCCTTCGTCAGTTGCGCGTGCCCCAGCAGAAAGCGCAGCGGCGACCGCAGATCGTCCAGCTTCTTCGCCGGAATCTGCTGCACCTGCGCATCCCCCGGCGTGTAGAACCAGCCATACTTGCCATCCAGCACAAACACCTTGCCCGCCGGCTCGGCATAATTCCAGCGCATGCGCCCTGGCTTCTCCAGCAACAGCACGCCGCTCTCGTGCCGGTCCATCCCCATCCCTGCATAGCTTTCCGTAAAGTTCACGCGCAGCCGCTTCAGCGAGTTGTAGTGATGGTCCACCGCTACGGCAAGCTGGGCGGCAGAAGGCGAAACGCTCTGCGCCGCCAGCGGCAGCGTCATCAACAACCCCAGAAACAGAAAAGGCCAGCAGCGTGGCTGGCCTTTCTGTCGTTTCCTAAAACTCACGAGATCGGGATAGTGCAGTTGGTGCCTCCCGCCGGATCAGCCTTGATCTCGCCCGACATGTCCATGCAGAAGCCGCGATGGCCTGTCTTGCCCACCGTCTGCGGCACCGCCGTCACCTCGTAGGAGGTGAACATGTCCTGGTTGTTGCTGCCTGTCGTCTTGGTGCAGTTCGTGATGTTGAACGTGTAACCGTCCTTCTGTCCCGAAGCCAGCGACGATTGCAGCATCTGCGCCGCCAGCGCCGTCGGCGGTCCGGCGCTTGCATTGCCGCCCAGCGAACTGATCGTGCAGGCAAATCCGTTTGCTGGGAAGTTGGTCTGGTACTGCACCTCCGCCGCCTGGATCGCGCGCAGCGATGCCAAAGCCGAGGTCTCGTGTGCCTGGATCATCATGTTGAGCATGCTGGGAATCGCGATCAGCGAGATGATCAGGATCACCGCCATCACGATCATCAGTTCCATCAGCGTGAAACCCGCTTCGCCTTGCCGGTAACGACCATCCGCCGCCGGCTCTTTCTGCCACTTCGTCATGACTTGACCCTCAAAATCGTCTAGCGCACCCGCGAGGCGGGTACTGCCGACCGCAGATTATCAAAATCTCCGCGCCGCCGGAAATATGCCTGAGTGTGCCTAGGAAAGACGCACGCCACACCCGTTTCGCTCAGCACCACGATCGATACCGGACGGGCGACCGAAGCTCCGCAGGCGCCACCCACGCGATGTCATTCCGAGCGAAGCGAAGAACCTGCAGTTTTTCCGGGATACCAATTTTTCCGGCAAAACCGGGTGGCCCATGTCCCTGCGTTGGGTTACCTGCAAGCCTCGACGTGAGCGACCAAAGGGAGCGAACAACGCAACACGCGCCGCCGGCGCCTTTGCCCGGACGGCCAGTCCCTAACAAACCAGGTCTTCGCGGCCGACCTTGATACCATCCAGCCGCCCCAGCATGGTCACCGCGATCTTCTCCGGATCGAACAGCTCCCGTGCCAGCGCCATGGCCTGCTCCACGGTCACTTCTTCCACCTGCTGCATCACCTCTTCGATCCCGAAGAAGTGGCTGAAATACATCTCCTGCCGCGCCAGGTTGGACATCCGCGCGCCCGTGCTTTCCATACTCAGGATGATGTTGCCCAGCAACTGGTCTTTCGCTCGCCGCAATTCGTCCTCCGGCATCGGCTCCTGCTTCAGCCGCCGGAACTCCTCGGTCACCAGCTGAATCACCTGCAGCGCCCGGTCGGATGATGTGCCCGCGTACACGCACATCATCCCCGTGTCTCGGTACGGGTTGAGGTCGCTGTAAATCGAGTACGCCAGGCCACGCTCTTCACGCACCGTCTGGAACAGCCGCGAGCTCATCCCGCCGCCCAGCACCGTGTTCAGCACCAGCGCGCAGTAGCGCCGGTCGCTTGAAATGGGAAGGGAAGGCACGCCCATACAAAGCTGCACCTGTTCGAGCGCCTTCTTGTTGCGCAGCACAATCTTCGCGCTCGTGCTCGGCGGCAAGTTCGCGTCCTCTGGTATTCCGGCCGGCATCGTCTCAAAGCGCCGCCGCACCTCATCCACAAACCGCTGATGATCCAGATTTCCCGCTGCGGTGAACACCACATTGCCGCCGCGGAAGCGATCGCCGTAGTAGCCGAACAGCTTCGCCTGCTCCAGCCGCCCTACCGTCTCCTTGGTCCCCAGGATCGGCTTGCCCAGCGGGTGCCCCCGCCAGAAGTTCTGCGTAAAGATCTCGTGCACCAGATAGTCGGGGTTGTCCTCGTCCATCTTGATCTCTTCGAAGATCACGCCCCGCTCGCGCTGGATGTCACCCTCGGCAAAGATCGGGTGCAGCACCAGATCGCTTAAAACATCGAGCGCCGTGGGAACATGCTCATCCAGCACTTTAATGTTGAAGCAGATTGTCTCCTTGCCCGTAAACGCGTCCAGGTTCCCGCCGATCGCGTCCACCTCGCGCGCAATCCGCTGCGCCGTCCGCGTCTCGGTCCCCTTGAACACCATGTGTTCCACAAAGTGCGAGATGCCGTTCAGTTCCGCAATCTCATGCCGCGAACCCGCCCGCACCCACACACCCATCGCCACCGAGCGCACGTTATCCATGTGCTCTGTCAAAATGGTCAACCCATTTGGGAGGACCGTCCGTTCCACGCTACGTTCATTCACCATAAATTTTCGCCGCTCCCCTGCGTCTCGCGGACACGCGTCCGCCCGAGCACATACGTGCCACTCAGCCGATGCTGGAGCATTTTCCTGATTCAGTGAAAATGCTCTATCCTTGCCTGTTGCCGGATCGCTTCGATGCCACTTGATACCGGATCGTCGTCAGAGCCTCTGTCTGGATCGTTATCCGGGTCAAAGGGGGAGCGCTTCTTCATTTTAGACTCTCCCGGGCAGGAATCGGTGCAGGCACCTGCCTCAGCGATGGTGCAATCGCTGTTAGGCCTTTCGATTGAGCAGCTTGGCGCGTTGCTGGTTCATTTTGATGAATCTAAATTCCGCGCCCGCCAGCTCGCCCAGGCCCTCTATCGCGACTGGATCGCCGACCTGGACGCCATCACCACCTTGCCTGCCGCACTGCGCCAGAAACTCGCGGCGGAGGGCTACGCGGTCGGCCTCCCACCCATCATGCAGACCTTCCGCTCGATCGACGGCACGGAGCGCTACCTCATCGGCGCGAGTGGCGGACAAACTGTCGAGACTGTCTGGATGCCCGATGGCGACGGCGCTGAAGATCCCGAGACCGATGACGTCCAGCCAGTGCGCAAACGCGCCACCATCTGCGTCTCCTCGCAGATCGGCTGCGCCGTCAACTGTCAGTTCTGTCTCACGGCGAAGCTCGGCATCGAGCGCAACCTCACCCCCGGCGAAATAGCAGGCCAGGTCGTCGCCGTCCTCCGCCGCCATCAGGTCGAGCTTGGCCGCGACCGCATCAACCTCGTCTTCATGGGCATGGGCGAGCCTTTCCTCAACTAC
>DATBCB010000426.1:0-1682 GCA_036270675.1 Acidobacteriaceae bacterium
ATGGCGCTTTCCGGAGAGGCGGAAAAAATCGCAACGCAGTTGGGAGTGAAAAGGATTTCGCTGAGCATCACGCATACGGAAACGCAAGCCCTGGCCCAGGTGATCTTCGAAAGTTGAAAGGCAAAAGCGAAAGCGGGATTAGCCACAGAGGCACAGAGTGCACAGAGAAAAACAAACTGGGGGAGAGAGTCTCGGAAAGACGTTAGAGCGGAGAGTCCGCTGAGTGGCCCACGAGGCAGCTGCCATTTTCTCCCGAGGTGTGGACATCGAGCGGGTGGTTTGGCGGCCAGACGCCGTCAACGCTGACTTTCAGGTAGTTGGAGGAGAGCGCGGGAGTGGAAGCAGCGTCGGCGTCGCGGCGGAGGGTCAGGACCTGGAGGGTGCGGCCGATTTGGGAGCGGCGGAAGGCGGCGGACTTGGATTCGCCGAGGGCGCGGAGTTCGCGGGCGCGCTGCTTGATGGTGGCGGCGGGCACTTCGTTGGGCAGGGTGGCGGCGCGCGTGCCGGGGCGACTGGAAAACGAGAAGACGTGCAGGTAGGTGAAGGGCAGCCGCTCGATGAAGGCGAGGGTGGCGGCGTGGTCGGCGTCGGTTTCGCCGGGGAAGCCGGCAATCACGTCGGCACCGACCGCGGCATGCGGCAGATGCTCGCGGATCAGCTCGACGCGGCGCGCGTAGTGCTCGGCGCGATACCAGCGGTGCATGGCCGCGAGGATGCGGTCGGCGCCGGATTGCAGCGGCATGTGGAAGTGCCGGGCGATGCGCTCAGTGGAGGCGAAGAGCGCGATGAGATCGCGCGTCACGTCCATGGGCTCGATGGAGCTGATGCGCAAGCGCTCCACGCCGGTGTGGTGCAAAATGCGGCGCAGCAGATCGATGAATTCGACGCGTGGCGAGAGATCGCGGCCATAGGCGCCCAGATTGATGCCGCTGAGAACCATTTCGCGGTGGCCGGCTGCGCTGAGGCGCTGCAATTCCTCGATGACGCTCGCGGGCGGCAGGCTGCGGCTCTTGCCGCGAACGAACGGGATGACGCAGTAGGAGCAGCGGCTGTTGCAGCCGTCCTGGATTTTGAGGACCGGGCGAGTGTGATTGCCTTCGCCGCCGAGAACCGGAGCGGCGAGAAACAATTTTTGCTCGAAGATGTCGCCGGTAAGAATGGGGGCCGAGAGTAACGCAGCATGCTGTGCCGTCATGGCACCGGCGAACAATGCGCCGGTGGGCACGAAGTTCGCTGGAGAAGCCGGGAATTGCGTCGCGGGCAAAGAACACACCAGGTCGGGAATTTGCGGCTTGTGAGAATTGCCGACGACCCAGGAAACGCCGGGGAGCGCGGCCAATTCTTCGGGGGCGCGCTGGGCGTAGCATCCGGTGACGATAACGCGCGCGGCAGGATTCTGCGCGTGCAGTTTGCGGATGGATTCGCGGGCTTGCGCATCGGCGGCGGCCGTGACGGTGCAGGTGTTGATGACCACGAAGTCCGCGGCGGCCGCTTGCGGGGCAACGGTGCAACCGCGGCCGCGCAACTGGCGCTCCAGGGCCGCGCCATCGGCTTGCGTGGCACGGCAGCCGAATTGTTCGATGAAAAAGGTCGGCATCGGCGACTCGAGACAACTGGTCCAGAATACTCGTGTCCGCTCTGCCCGCAAAACCCCAAGCGGGGGGAGGTGGATCGCGGCGAAC
>DATBCB010000427.1:0-4219 GCA_036270675.1 Acidobacteriaceae bacterium
GGATGACGTCTGCACCACCGGCGGCTCGACCATCACGGCCATCGAAGCCGCCCAAACTGCAAGGATGCCCGTGGTTGCGGTCGTCTGCCTGGTCGAGCGCACGGAAGCAAAAGGACGGCCGGCAGTCGAAGCAGCCGCCAATGGCGCACCCTTTTTGAGCCTCTTCACCGGCGACGATGTCCGCGCCGAGCACGTAAAGCACATGCCGATGTAGTCGTCTATTTCGGTGCGCCCGGCTTCCACACAAACGCGCCCGGCTGCGGCAGACCGAAGTGCGCGAGCACGCGGTCCACATAATTGCGGACCATATCGGCGGTCGTAGCGGGCTCGTTGTAGAAGGCTGGAATCACCGGAAAGATCGTCGCCCCCGCATCCGCGGCAAGCTGCATATTCCGCAAATGAATCTTGTTGAACGGCGTCTCGCGCACGCAGAGCAGCAGTGGCCGACGCTCCTTCAGGCAGACATCCGCGGCCCGTTCGATCAGGTTCCGAGCCATGCCATTCGCAATGCCCGCCAGCGTTCCCATGGAGCAGGGGAGCACGATCATCCCCGCCGATGGATAACTGCCGCTAGCGATCGAAGCGCCGATGTCCTGCTCTGGGTATGTCCGGGTCTTCTTCGCCGCACCGCCCAACAGCTTCTCTACCAACTCATTCCGCCCTGACAGATGCAGCTCCTCCGCGATAACCCGCAACGCGCTCTCCGAGACAACGAAGTCCACTCCCGAGACCCGCGCATCCGCCTCCAACGCCCGCAGAAGCTGTTGCGCCAAAACGGCGCCGCTAGCTCCTGTCACCGCGACGGTGACGTTCATGCAGGCACATTCTCCGGCTGCCGCACGTGGGCCCCCAGAACACGATCAAAGATCGCATCCACATTGCGCAGTTGCCGCGCGAGGTCGAAAGTGCGGGCCAGCTTCTCCGGCGACAGACGCGCCGTGATCTCCGTATCCTGCGCTACTAGATCGCGAAAGACCAGCTCCTCGCGCCACGCCCGCATCGCATGCGACTGCACCAGCCGATACGCATCCTCGCGCGACATTCCGGACTCCGCTAGGTCGAGCAGCAACTGTCCGGAAAAGATCAGCCCGCCTGTGCTCTCCAGGTTGCGCAGCATCCGCTTCGGATACACCAGCAGCTTGTCGATGAGTGAGCTCGTCTTCGCCAGCAGATAATCAGTCAGGATAGTTGAGTCGGGGAAAATAACCCGTTCCACCGACGAATGCGAGATATCGCGCTCATGCCAGAGCGCCACGTTCTCGTAGGCCGCCTGTGTGTTCGCGCGTACCACGCGCGCCAGCCCGCTGATCTGCTCGCTGGTGATGGGATTGCGCTTGTGGGGCATCGCACTCGAGCCCTTTTGTTTTTCGGAGAAGAACTCCTCCGCCTCGCGCACCTCTGTCCGCTGCAGATGGCGGATCTCGGTAGCGATCTTGTCCAGCGTCGCGGTCAGCACGGCCAAAGTCGAAATGTAATGCGCATGCCGGTCGCGCTGGATCACCTGCGTCGCCACCGGTGCCGGCTTCAGTCCCAGCCGCTCGCAGATGCGAAGCTCGTGCTCCGGCTTCAGATGACCGAACGTGCCCACCGCACCCGAGAGCTTGCCCACTCGCATGTCCTCGGCCGCCGCATCGAAGCGTGCCAGATTGCGCTCGATCTCCGCATACCAGTTCAGCAGCTTCAGCCCGAATGTGGTCGGCTCCGCGTGTACGCCGTGTGTGCGGCCGATGGCCGGTGTGTGCTGGAACTCGAGCGCGCGCCGCTTCAGCACCTCCCGCAGCCCCAGCATGCCTTCGCGCAGCAGCCCGGACGCCGCTTTCACCTGCAGCGCCTGCGCCGTGTCCACCACGTCATTCGAGGTGAGTCCGTAGTGCAGCCAGCGCGCCTGGGGGCCAATCTTCTCCGCGACCGCGGTGGTAAACGCGATCACGTCGTGCTTCACCTCGGCTTCGATCTCCCGGATCCGCTTCAGGTCGAAATCACCCTTGTCGCGGATGGCCGCCGCAGCCTCTTTGGGCACGATGCCGTCTTCGGCCAGCGTCTCGGACGCGGCCGTCTCCACCTTCAGCCACATGCGGTACTTGTTTTCGTCGGTCCAGATGGCGCCCATGCCGGGCCGTGTGTAGCGTGCGATCAAGCCGGTGTCTCCTGCGTGCGCTGTCATTTCACAGCGCAACGTCCAATTCTATTGGGGATTTCCCATCACATGTCGCATCCGACTTTCTATCGGAGCGGCTTTCCCTGACGGAAACCTGCGTCAACAGTATTCCGTCAACAGTATTCCTTTAAGCGTACTGTTTGGGAAATCCCCAACAGCGGGCGCGCATCCTAATCAACGCACAGGAGGAGAAGCGATGGCAGAACGGCCACAGGAAAACGCGGGCGAGGAGATGGTCACGATTGAGCGATTCAGGGACATGCTGCAGGCGGAGCTGGCCAAGGGAAGGCTGGATTCAGCCGGCATCCGCTGCTTCCTCGCAGGCGAGAACGCCGGGCTGCTCTACGGGAACGGTCTGGACGGAGTGCTGCTGCAGGTCAGCGCCGCCGAGGAAGCCGACGCGCGCGCCATCCTGAATGACCCGGGACCCGCGGATGGCGACGTGACGACCGTGGCCTGAGTGCTCTAAGCCTGAATCCTCTAAACAGTCACACCCAGTAATTCCGACATCTCCTGGTACAGGAACCCGAACCCAGGCCGGTAGGGCTGCACCCACTTGCCCTCGATGACGAACTGCGGGATAGCGCGCTTGCCCACATGGCGCACGACCTCTTCCGCGGCGCCGGGCACCAGCTCTATATCAATTTCGGTGTAGGCGATCTGGTGCTCCTCGAGGAAGCGCTTCGCTTCGCGGCAGTCACGGCACCAGACGGCGGAATAAACGAGGACTTGCATGCCCGGCATAATACTTGGATGACGATGCGATTGGGAATGCTGCTCCGTCAGTCCACGCGTGACGGCCGGCGGCGCTGGAAGAACTCTCGTAACAGCAGGGCACTTTCCTCGGCCAGCAACCCGCGATCGACCACCAGCTGGTGATTCAGCGCGGCATGGTTCAGCACGTTGAGCACCGATCCAGCCGCCCCGGCCTTGGGATCATCCGCAGCAAACACTAGCCGGTCGATGCGCGCATGGATCATCGCGCCGGCGCACATCGCGCAGGGTTCGAGCGTCGACACCAGCGTGCATCCCGCAAGCCGGTAATTGCCGATGGCCTGCGCTGCCGCTCGCAGCGCGACAACCTCGGCATGGGCCGTAGGGTCGTTGTCGCGCAGAACGCGGTTCTGTCCACGGGCGACGATTCTTCCGTCAAAGAGTATAACCACACCGATAGGGACCTCATCCGCCGCCTCCGCGGCCCGCGCCTCTTCGAGCGCTGCCCGCATGAGTTCGAGGTCCGTCATTCCATCAGACCGCCGGCTGCTGCTGCGTCATGCAGTGCAGCGTGCCGAGTCCCCAGACGAGGTCCACGCTGTGGATGCCCACGATGCGATGCCGCGGAAACACATCCGCCAGCGTGTTCAGCGCATGACGATCGTTGGCATCATTGAAAGTGGGGACCAGGACCAGACCATTCGCGATGTAGAAGTTCGCATAGCTTGCCGGCAGCCGTTGTCCTTCGAAGATCACGGGCGAGGGAAGCGGTAGCTCGACAATGCGAAACGGCTGGCCGTCGCGATTGCGCGCGCCGTGCAGCCGGTCTAGATTCTCGGCCAGCGGCTCGTGGTTTTCGTCTGCTCGATTCGCCTCCACCACGGTGACGATCGTGTTGCGATCAACAAAGCGCGTGATGTCATCGACGTGGCCATGCGTGTCGTCGCCGGCGATGCCGCGATTCATCCATAGCACCTGGTCGATTCCGAGATAGTCGTGGAAGGCCTGCTCCAGCTGCTCACGGCTCACGCCCGGGTTGCGCTGCTGCACCGGGCTCAACAGGCATTCCTCAGTCGTCAGCAGCACGCCGTCGCCGTTGGTGTCGATGCTGCCGCCTTCCAGCACCAGCTCGTGTCGCGCGCCATCCGCAAGTGTGACGGTTGGCGTGAACGATGGCACTTGCAGCAGCTCCGCCACCCTGCCGGGTAGCGCATTGTCCAGCTCCCAGTCCGGATACTTGGCCCAGGCATTGAATTTCCAGTCCGTAATTGCGATTGAGCCTTCGCGCTTTTCCTCGTGATTTACGCCACGCCGTACGAAGATCGGTCCGGAGTCCCTCGTCCACAC
>DATBCB010000428.1:0-3944 GCA_036270675.1 Acidobacteriaceae bacterium
CAGATCACCCCCGGGCAGAGGGATGGTATAGAGCGATTCGGCGTGGCGGGCGAGCAGTGGTCCGGCGCCGCGGTCGCCAGTGAGCTGGCGCAGCTCCGGGAAGTGGGTGGCGGCGAACAGGGCGGGGACGCCCACCGTGCCGGCATAGCTGGAGGCGACGATACTGCTGCCGGTCTTGCGCCATGCTCCGACCAGCATGCGAAGGTGCCCGGCGGTGACGGCGGGCTGGTCGCAGACTGTGACGCAGACGGCATCGTAGTCGCCGGCTGCATCGAGCGCGGTCAGCAAGGAGCTGGCCATGCCGGTCTGCGCGGACGGGTTCTCCACGACACGCACTGGCAGGCCATGCAGCAGCGGTCGATGCTCGGCGGCGCGGGGGCCGAGCACGACGATGGGCATGACGAAGCCGGCATCGAGCAGCATGCAGGCCGCCCGGGTAAGGAGTGGAACTCCGCGGATGGGTAGAGACTGCTTATCCGCGCCGAAGCGCTGGCTGGCGCCGGCGGCGAGCAGGAGGCCGGCGACACGGGTCGTGCCGGCTGTTGGGCCTGCGGTGGTCACATCACCAACATAGCAGGCCGAAGTGAGTAGACTATTTGTATGCAGGAGCAGGCCCTCATGATGGCCGCCTGGAAGGATGCGGGCGGCGTGTGCGTGCTGGTGACGGTGGTGGGGACGCGCGGATCTTCCTATCGCTCGCCGGGGGCGCGGATGCTGATCCTGCCGGATGGCTCGCGGATTGGCGCGGTGAGCGGCGGCTGCCTGGAAGGCGAGCTGTGCCGTCGCGCGCACTGGTGGACTTCCGAGTCGGCTGCGGTGCTCAAGACCTTCGATACGTCGACGCAGGAGGACAACGAGGGCTTCGGCCTGGGCTGCGGCGGTGGGATCGACCTGTTGCTGGAGCGGATTCCCGCTCCGGCGGATGCCAATGCGACGCATTCGCTGCTGGCGCAGGAGCGCGTAACCGCGAGCCGCGAAGCGGCTGCGCTGGCTGTAGTGCTGGAGGCTACGCCGACCTCTAAATCGGCGAAGGGTGGCTTGCGCGCGGGCGAGCGGTTTGCGCGGGAGAGTGCGCAGCCGTATCCGGAGATGGCTGCCCTGCTCGAGCGCTGCACGGCGATGGGATATTCGTTCAGCGCGGAGCTGCGCGAAGGCGCGCTGGCGGGATGCCGCGTGTTCTTCGAGTCGCTGGCGCCACCGGTGCAGTTGCTGGTCTGTGGGGCGGGGACGGATGCGCAGCCGATGGTGACGCAGGCGGCGGCGCTGGGCTGGCAGGTCATGGTGCTGGACCAGCGGCGCGACTTTGCGCGGACAGCGCGCTTCCCTGAAGCGGCGCGTGTAATCGTCGCAAAGGATGCCGCGGCGTTGGCTGGGCTGCGGCTCGATGCGCGGACCGCGGCGATTGTGATGAGCCACAGCTTTGCCCAGGACACATTTTTTCTGGAGTCGCTGCTGCGGCAGCCGCTGGGGTACCTGGGGGTGCTGGGGTCGAGGCGGCGGACGCTGGATCTGCTGGCGCGGCTGGGGCGCGATGGCATGCCGCCCGGGCTGCATGCACCGGCCGGACTGGACATTGGGGCGGAGACGCCGGAGCAGATCGCGCTCTCCATCCTGAGCGAGGTGCAGGCGACGTTTGCCGGACGGCGTGGCGGCGCGCTGCGCGAGCGCGATGGGAGTATTCACGGACGGGAGGCGCTTGGCGAGCATCGCGACGATGCCGCGAGTTCAGCGCATCCGGTACGTGACTGCGGGCTGGCGTAGAACCGACTCCGCGCTCTTGTAGCCAGTACTGTTACCTGCCCCTCCCCCTCCCGGTATCGGGAGCCCCGTCTGTAACTCTCACGAGATACAGAGGTTAGCGGCCGTTCCGTGGGCTAAATTCGTCCATACAAAACACTTATTCGTAAATTATTCCAAGCAAAGGATTTACAGCGGGATAGTCAGCGAGTTAACAAGTCAGCGAGTCAGCGCGATGCTGCTCCATTGCCGCTCTATTTCAAGGCTAGCAAATTGGATGGGGACAATTGGCACTATTTGCGCAATCACTGTGCTCTATTCCCAGTTTGAGCTTTCCAGGGTGACTGGATTCCGGACTATCCGGAGGGCGTTTGCGGCGCTGGGGTGACGGAGGCGGATGAGGACTGATCCAAACCACACGAGGAGCAGAATCGTTGTCCCGCTTCTACGGCCCGCCCACAGCGCGGGCACGGCGACGCGGTCGGCCGGCGCAGTGCGAAGTAGAAGAGAAATCCAAGCAGGTTGGGGACCAGCGCGGCGAGAAGCGTCCAGAGAACAGCGGGCATGGCGCGGCGGCGGGCATCTGCGTAGACGTAGCCGAGGCAAAGGATCCAGATGGCGGCCAGAGTGCCTGTGAGCAGGCCCATACCCATGCCAAAAAGTCCGTTGAGGGCGGGCGGCGCGGTAGCGCAGTGAATTGGTCTTCGCGTAATGCCGAGGACGACTCCGATGAGCACGGCACAGCAAACGACGGCGCAAGCGGCGATGCGGACCCCTTTTGGCACAGCACTCAAAAATTGATGGAGTCTCACAGGACACTTCCTTTCGCGTTCGTCGATCGGGCACGGAGCAGGAGCAACACCGGCAGGACGAGGGAGAAGCACCAGGAGGGCGCGATCCAGAAGGTGAACAAGCCAGCCTGGGCTTGAGAGCGCGGAAGGTGAAGGGCAGCGGCAAGCGGGCTGCCCACGTGCATTGCGCCGAAGGTGCCGGCGATGGTGAGAAGAAGGGCTACGATGCTGACCCGCACAATGCGCTGGCGGCTGGGCTGCGCCGACTGCAGTCGCTGTGCGCGCAGCGCGAGGGATGCGTGGACTTTTTCCGTAAGGCCGGGACTCGGAGCGAAAGAAAAGCCGCCGAGGCTGACGATGGCGCGTAGACTGTCGCTCGCGTACTTCTGGCACGCGGCGCACGCGAGGAGGTGCTTCCGGAGTGCCTGCTGCTCCTGAGGCGAAGCCTCGCCCACGAGAGATTTGTCGATGATCTGCCGCATCGTGTCGTGAAGATCAGCTTGCATGCTCTTCTCCTTCCATCTGCGCACGCAGGATTGCGAGGCCGCGGTAGATGCGTGAAGAAACGGTAGTGAGGGGAACGCCCATGACAGCGGACATCTCCTGTAACGACAGCTCTTCCTGAAAGCGAAGCACGAGAGCTTCCCGGTAGATGGGTTCCAGCGTCTCCAACGTGTGCGCGATGCGGTGCGCCTCCTCCGTGCGAGCCGCTAATTCGAATGGCGACGGAGCACTGGAGGCGAGGGAGGGCGGCTCACGATGCTGATCCGGTTGGTAGCCGGAATCCGGAGTCGAATCCAGGCTGAAGATGCGTCGTTTGCGCATGTGGTCAATGGTGAGGTTGCGGGCGATGGTGAAGAGCCAGGGCTCGAAGCGCGAGCGTCCGTTGTAGGAGCTACCGCGTTCCAGAACATGCAGCCAGGTTTCCTGCACCAGGTCGTCGACGGAATCGCGACGGCCGAGTAAGTAGATGAGGTAGCGGACGAGACGGAATTGATACTGCTCGACCAGGCCGTGCAGGAGGGCGATGTCTCTTTGACGAAGACCGCGTGCGATGCGCTGGGTATCGGTTGTCACAGCCTCCGCCCATGTCCCGTCGTATTCAAGCATACGAAGGGTATACGGGGGAGGCGGGCGGAATTACGCATGGACGGAAAGAAATACGAAATCGGGATAGCGACAGCGATGCTGTCACCTCGGAGCAGGTGTTTGCCTGGTGAGCAGGACGGAGGCGATCTGGTCCCACTCAGCATTGAGCGGCAGCTTGCAGTGCGGCTGGCGGGCCTGACGATACCAGTAGCCGGCGTTGGATGCGTCACCTTCCTTGCGATGGAGATAGGCGTGGACCCACGCGCCGTCGGGCGTCTCTTGAGCCTGGGCGATTTCGTGGGCCTGATTCCAGTCGCCTTTGGCTTC
>DATBCB010000429.1:0-2558 GCA_036270675.1 Acidobacteriaceae bacterium
GCACGCGGTCGAGATCGAGGCGCTCGGCCGCGGCCATGGCGATGCCGATGTGTCCCGAGTGCGGAGGATCGAAGCTGCCGCCGAAGAGGGCGATGCGCATGTTTGTGATGCTAAACGTTCGATGCTACCAGATCGTCCAGCAAACGCCCCCGTCCAGCAAACCATCCGTCCAGCAAACCATCCAGGTCGACCGCATAATGAGCAGGTGCCTACTGCTGCCATCGGACTTGGAGCGAACCTGCCGTCGGCAGCGGGTGCGCCCGCGGACACGATCAAGGCAGCGATCCATCGGCTCGACGAGTACGGCCGGGTCACGGCGCGATCAGGGTTTTACAAGACGGCGCCAGTCGGCTATGTCGATCAGCCGGTGTTTGTGAATGCCGCTGTTCTGCTGGAGACGGAGCTTTCGCCGCTTGCGTTACTCGAAGAACTTCTCGGGATCGAGCGCAGCTTTGGCCGCGATCGTGCCGTGGGTCCACCGAAAGGGCCGCGCACGCTGGACCTGGATTTGCTTCTCTATAACCGGAGCAGGGACCGAAGCAGGCTTGGCGAGCCTGCGGACAACCTTGTGCTGGACGACCCGGCCCTGACCGTGCCGCACCCCGCGATGGACAGGCGGCGCTTCGTTCTGGCGCCTCTGGCGGAGATCGCGGCGGAGTGGCGGCATCCGGTGCTGGGCCGCACGGTTGCGGAAATGCTGGCGGAGTTGCTGGCAAATCTGCCCGCAGAGGACAGCGCGGTGGATAGAATCACCGAGTGAGTCTTCCCTTTCATATCCTCGCAACTGCCGGCGCCGGCCGCCGCGCAGTCATGGACCTGCCGCACCGGCAGGTGCAGACGCCGGTCTTCATGCCGGTGGGTACGGCGGGTTCGGTCAAGGCGGTGCCGCAGCATCTGCTGGAAGCGCTGGGCGCGCAGATCATCCTCGGCAATACCTACCATCTGTATCTGCGGCCCGGGCATGAAGTGGTGCGGAACATGGGCGGGCTGCACCGCTTCATGAGCTGGCCGCGCGGCTTGTTGACGGATTCAGGCGGCTTTCAGGTCTTCAGCCTGAACGAACTGCGCAAGGTGTCGGCGGATGGGGTGGAGTTTCGCTCGCATCTGGATGGCTCGACGCATCAGTTCTCGCCGGAGCGTTCGATCGAGATCCAGATCGCGCTGGGCGCCGATATCCTGATGGTCTTCGACGAGTGCACGGAGTATCCCGCAGATCGCGAGCGGGCGCGGCGCTCGCTTGATCTGACGCTCGAGTGGGCTGCGCGCAGCAAACGCTACTTTGAGGCGCACAAGCATGAGGTGCCCTGGCATAAGGAGTTTGGCGGCCGCACGCAATCGCTCTTCGGCATCGTGCAGGGGGGAATGTATCCAGAGCTGCGACGTGAATCGGCGGAGCGGTTGGTAGAGATGGATCTGCCCGGCTATGCCATCGGCGGATTGAGCGTGGGCGAGCCGCGGGAGCTGACACGAGAGATTATCGCAGCGACGCTTTCTCTGCTGCCCGCAGACAAGCCGCGCTATGTGATGGGTGTCGGCTATCCGGACGAGATCGTCGAATACGCGAAGATGGGCGTGGACATGATGGATTGCGTGCTGCCCACGCGCGCGGCGCGGCATGGGCTGCTGTTTACATCGGAGGGCCGGCTCAATATCAAGAACAAGCAGTTTGCCGAGGACCAGGAGCCGCCCGACCCGAATTGCCCTTGCCTGGTATGCGCGCGCTACACGCGGGCGTATTTGCGGCATCTGATGGTGTCCGAAGAGCCGTTGTCGGCGGTGCTGAATACGCTGCATAACCTGGCCTTCTATCTGGATACGATGGCGCGTATGCGGGAGAGCATGGGGCGCGGGATACCGCCGCTCTCGCCAACCGCAGTGCGTGCGGGCGCTCGCGCCGAATAAGACGCTTTAATTGTTACGCAGCGCCGCCATGGGTTCGATGGCGGCTGCACGCCTTGTGGGGATGTAACTGGCGGCGAGCGCGACCATCACGAAGAGCATTGCAGCCAGCGTAAATGTAACCATGTCGAGTTCTTTTACGCTGAAGAGCATTGAGTTAAGAAGACGTGTGAGCACTGCGGCGCCTGCGATGCCGATGGCAATACCGGTGATCGCCAGGCCAAGACCCTGCCGCAGCACCAGCGCGAGAATGCTGCCGCGCTGCGCGCCGAGCGCCCTGTGAGCACGATGGCCGCGGAGAAAGCCGGGGCGGACTGCCATCATCCTGGATCATCCTGGCCGCGAAGCGAAGATCCTGCCGCAGTGAAGCGAGAAATCCAGTCATGAGCATGCCTGCCTCTCGCTGCTGGCCTACGTTCCTGGCAATTTTTCAGCTCTGGCATTTTCCAGCCTATGTATATCTGGTATCACCGATGAGGCCACGAACGAAATCGCGAAGGAAACAGTGTTGAGATCAACCATATTCAGACCACCTTCTGTCACGATTGCCCTGCTGGCACTTTGCCTGATGGCAAACGGCTGCACGCGTGCCCGCCAGCCGGAGTCCGCTGCTTCGCCAGTTAGGAGCACTGAGGCCAGGAGCACTGAGACGATTGTCG
>DATBCB010000430.1:0-13535 GCA_036270675.1 Acidobacteriaceae bacterium
TCCTGCGGAATCTGCGCTCCACCGAAACGCGATGGCGGAGCAAAGCCCTTCATCGGGCCTTCTTTGGTCTTGGGGTACTGCTGGCGTCCACGGCCGCGTGGCGGACCACTTGGACGCTGCGGACGCGGTGCCTCGCCCGGAGGCGGCATCAGGCCGCCGGGGCCACCGCCCGGACCACCGGGACGCGGGCCGAAGCCGGGACGGCCGCCCGGACCGCCGGGGCGCGGGCCGAAACCCGGACGTCCACCTGGAGCGCCGCTGGGGGCAGAGCGCGTGGGATGCATGGGACGACGGCCCGCCGGAAAACCGGGGGCCCCTGCAGGAGCGCCAGGCCGTTGGGGATAGCCGCCGGGACCACCCGGACGCTGGAAGATAGGCCGGCCGCGCTGAATGACGCCGCCAGAGCCGGCAGGCCCACTGGGGGCCTGCGGCGCAGCAGGACGCGGCGGCGGTGCGCTGTAGACCGGCCGGGGGCCGGTCTGCGGCATGATCACACGCCGGATGGGCGTGGGCGCTGCGGCAGAGACTTCCGGCGCTTCCGGAGCAGCCGAAACGGGGGGCGCCGCAGGCGGAGCAGGAGGTGCCGCAGGAGCGGAGACAGGTGGCGCAGCGACGGTTGCGGCAGGCGCAGGTGGAGCGGCTGCAACAACGGGGCGGGTTACGGCCGGATGAGCTGGATGAGCCGGCGGAGCCGCTGCAACCGCCGGACGCTGTGCACTCGACGCGGCGGGCGGCGGAGCAGCCGTAACCGGTGGCTTGGCCACCACAGGACCGGCGGGCGGCTTCGCGGCAATTGCCGGAGCCTGCGGAGGAGGCGCGGTCACAATCGGAGGCGCCTGCCGCGGCTGCGGCACAACGATGCGGCGCGGAGCAGGAGGCTCGGCCTTGGGCGCGGCGGCAGGTACGCTGGCGGCTGGTGTGCTGGCGGCCGGTGTGCTAGCGGCTGGTACGCTGGCGGCAGGCGCAGCCGTAGGTGCTGCCGAAGCAGCAACCGGCGTCGCAGGCGCGGCTGGCTTCGCAGCAGCAGGAGGTGCGGCTTGGGGCCGTGGCGCTGGCCGCTCCGCCTCTTCCTTGCGCTGCTGGATCGCTTTGAGAACATCGCCAGGCTTCGACACCCGGGACCAGTCGATCTTCGGAGCTCCGCCGCTATCGTTCTTCGCGGCTGAGCCGTTGCGGCTGCTCCCACGCTGGAAATGCGCGCGCACACGCTGGGCTTCATCGCCCTCGAGCGAGCTGGAATGTGTCTTCGGATCCGTCACTCCGACTTCCTGAAGCACGTCGAGAATCGCTCTGCTCTTGACTTCGAGCTCCCTTGCTAAATCGTTGATACGAACTTTACTCATCCGTCCCTTTACGTGGCATTCCGCCTGCCGTCCCTCAGCTGTTCATAGCAACCTCTTGGTCTGCGGGTTCACATGCCGTTCTATATTGATTATCGCCTGAAAACCGGAAATTCGTGCTGCGCGGATGTGAAGATGCGCAGCACAAAGATCTGAATTGACGCCTTTGATTAGCGCCTTTACCGTTACACACCTTCATCGTCCCCTTGTGGGCGGGCATCGGGAAGCACACTTTCTTCCTCTGCCTCGCCTCCCGGAAGGGGGCTGTTGCGCGGGTTTTGCCGCCGAAGACGGGCGCTGGTGTCGTCGTTGCCGGCATCCTGCGGCAGAACCCCCACCTCCCCAGCCTCCGGGCCGGACTCGGTAAGCTCCTCGATCCGTTCCCGGGCTATCTCATCGACCACACGGCCGGAGCTGTCCCGGGTGTCGGGATCCTCATTGCCTCCATCCGCGTCGTCCACACCGAGGGCGTCCAACTCCTCGCCCAGCTCGGCATCCGCCTTCGCCCGCTCTTCGTCGAGCGCCGCATCGGATTCGAGTGCTTCGAGATCGGCGCGGTTCGGCGAGCGTTCGTTGTCCTCACCGGCGCCGGTCACCACATCTTCGGTCACCACGTCTTCGCGGTCCAGCACCGATGCCTCGACCACATCCTCTCCACCCGGCCGGGCAACCACCAGATCCTGCTCAGCCAGGCTCGGTTCGATATCTACCTTTTCGTGGGCTCGCATCGCATCTCCCTCTCCCGATTCAGATGCGCTTCCCGCAGGCCGCTCCTCGCCTTCTTCGTACTGACCGAAGTAGTGGCGCACCGCGGTCGAAATCTTCTCCAGCGTCTTCTCGCCAATGCCGGGAATTTCTTCAAGCTGCTCGGGCGTCATATCGGCTAGCGATTCGACCGTCGTGATGCCGGCAGCCACCAGCTTCTGGACGATGGTCTCGCCCAGCTCGGTGACCTGCTCGATCGGCGTCGAAGGACCGCCGCTCAGCGCCTGCATCTGCTGCTCGACTTCCTGGCGCTTCTCTTCCTCGCTCTTGATGTCGATCTTCCAGCCCAGCAGCTTGGCCGCCAGCCGCACATTCTGCCCCTTCTTGCCGATGGCAAGCGAGAGCTGCGTGTCATCCACGATGACCTCCAGCTGCTTCTCGGTCAGGTCAGTGATGCTGACGCGGCTCACCTTGGCGGGCTGCAGCGCCTTCTCGGCGAAGGTCGTCACCTCGTCGGAGAACTCGATGATGTCGATCTTCTCTCCGCGCAGCTCGCGGATGATGGATTGCACACGCATGCCCTTCATGCCGACGCAGGCGCCCACAGGGTCAACGTCCTTGTCGCGCGACTGCACGGCGATCTTCGTACGTTCACCGGCCTCGCGTGCGATGGCGCGCACGCTGACCGTGCCGTCGTAGATCTCCGGCACCTCGCTCTGGAAGAGGCTCTGCACCAGTTCCGGCGCAGCGCGCGACACGACCACTTGCGGGCCCTTCGCGGCGCGATCCACGCGCAGCAGGATGACGCGCACGCGTTCGCCTACGCTGAACTGCTCCAGCCGGCTCTGCTCACGGCGGGGCATCCGCGCTTCGGCTTTGCCCAGGTCGAAGATCACGTCCTGCAGCTCCAGCCGCTTGACCATCGCGGTCATCACTTCGCCGGTGCGATGCGCGTACTCGTTGAAGACCGTGTCGCGCTCCGCCTCGCGCACCTTCTGGAAGATGACCTGCTTGGCCATCTGCGCCGCGATGCGGCCCAGCACGTCGGTCGGCTTGTAGTAGCGGATCTCCCCGCCCACTTCGACGTCGGGCGCCAGCTCCTTGGCCTCTTCGAGCGCAATCTGGTTCAGGTCGTCTTCGATCTCGTCGTCGGTCGCGGTCACGGTCTTGTACACGTACGCGCGAATCTCGCCCGTCTCCTTGTCCAGCTCGGCGCGCATGTTTTCCTGCGTCTTGTAATACTTGCGCGTCGCCAGTGCGATCGCATCCTCGACTGCGGTCACCACGATCTGCGGGTCGATCCCCTTGTCGCGGCTCAATCCTTCAATCACCTGATATAGCTGACTCGCCATCTGTCTCTGTCCTTCTCTTCTTTCAATCTCACGGTTCAATCTCGCGCCGCGGCATGCCGTCACGCGGCCATTCTTTGTGCTCCGGCTGCTGGTCTACAGTTCCGGTTCTCTAGAGCTCCGGGACGAGCTGCGCCTTCTCGATGTTTGCCAGCTCAATCTCGACCGGCGCATCGCCGGCCGCGGCCTTCTTCGCCTTCCCCTTCGCTTGGATGGCAGAACGGTCCAGCGTGATCCTGCCCCCATTCGCCGCATTCAGGTCGACTGCGGTCAGCCGTCCCTGCCAATGACGATTGCCTGCCACCGGCTGAAGGGTCTGCAGCTTCACCAGGCTGCCGCGGAAGCGCTCGTAGTCTGCC
Source organism: Acidobacteriaceae bacterium (assembly GCA_036270675.1). Taxonomy (GTDB): domain Bacteria; phylum Acidobacteriota; class Terriglobia; order Terriglobales; family Acidobacteriaceae; genus KBS-83. The sequence continues at coordinate 3,754 of DATBCB010000430.1, forward strand.
GCGCGGCTCAGCTTTCGATCCAGGCCCGGTGAGGAAACCTCCAGCGTGTACTCCGCGCCGGGAACCAGATCTTCTACATCGATCACCGTCCCAAAATCATGGCTGAAGCGCTCGCAATCCTCGTGCGTGACGCCGGAGAGATGCTCCGTGCTCAGCTCTCCGCGCAAAACTGCCGCCGGCAGTACGCCATCGTCATTCGCCGTGCCTCGCTCCGCGGCAGCCTTGGCTTCGGCAGCCAGTTTTGCCCGTCCCGCCGCATTCTTCTCAATCGACACGCGCAGCACCCGGTGCTTGCCGCCGCCGACGAATTCGACATCGACCGCGTCCAGTCCATAACTGGACGCGACGCGCTCTGCCGTCGCACGAATTTTTTCCAGATCCGCCGCCATTCCTGCCCGCGCCCACGTTCGCTGCAAGAAAAAGGTGGGCTTTCGCCCACCCATCTCCTCCGCCGGTATGGTCACGAGCGGAGCAAACGCGTCTATTTGTATGATACGCCGCGGTTGGCGGCTTGCCAACTGCATTTCCAGCGAACTCTTGGGACGTTTGCAGCCGTCTTTTTTGATTTTAGGGCTGCTTCGCCTGCGCCTGGTCTGCCTCGTCCACCGCCTTGCGGAAGAGATCCACGACCGGCACCGTATGCGGCTTCAGCGCGTTCTTCGCCTGATATCGCCAGACCGGCGGCGCATCGAGCGGGTTGTCGATCTTTCCCCGATAGACAAGAAAGCTGTCCTCGGCGGCGGCGCTCCCGATCTCGGCCTGTGGATGTGGTCTTTGGTCGATGGGTCCGCTCCCAGACCGATTCATTGGGTCATTCAGGGGGCCGTTTGCCAGGGGCCCATTTGCACCGCTCTGCGATGCGTCCGGCACATCGCCCGCGTAGGACGGCGACTGGCCGCGTTGCGCGCCGACGTCGATGCCGGTGTCCGTGGGGTCGATCGCCACCGGCCGCCTGCCCTGTCGGGGGTCATAGACCGTGCCGCTGGCCACCTTGCCGGTACCGCGGCGAATGACGATGATCAGGTCGGCATTCGGGCCGTCGAGGATGGGCTGATACCGTCCCCAGTTCAGCAGCGCTGTTTCGACATCCCGTTGCGCCACTTCGTTCGCCCGAGGATCGTCCAGCGATACGCCGGCATCCCGATCGATGACGATGGAGACCGTATGCGCCTGCAGAACGTATGTCGGCAGCGTGGACTGTGGCTTGTTTTTGGCAAACGTGAGCGATGGCAGCAGCAGACCGGCCGTCATCGCAGCGACATACACACGTCTTGGCATCGGCGTCACCTCGCGCCTGATTTCAGGCACTCCAGATCTCAGGCACTCCAGATCTCAGGCACTCAGATGCTACGCCGAACAGACGGACGCTGGCGCGCATGGTTAGCCTGCCGGCAGCTTATTTCGCTGCGGCCTTCCAATCCACTCCGGGCCGAGCCACTGCGTACATCTCCGACATGATCTGCCACATCAGGCCCATGCGATCGTCGCCGATCTTGTACAGATCAAAATGCGTGCGGTCGGGGATGTAGGTGAAGTGCGGATCAGCGTCCAGCTTTTTCAGGCGCGCTTCGAACAGGTGCGCGGAGCCGTCCAGATAAAACGTATCCGCTGTGCCGACGAATAGATGGATGCGGCCCTTCAGCAGATCGCCATTCTGCGCCCAATGCTCCTCCGTCAGGTGGGCAAGGTCGTAGTGATCGTGCCAGTAGGCGACCACCGTCGGGTCGACATCGCCGGTCACGCGGTCGAACATCGGCTCCGGTGCGCCGCTCGGTCCCTTAGGCGAGAAGACCCAGTCGAACGACGTCATCTGCCCGCCGTATGGACCGAGCACTGCTTCGAGCTTGGCCAGTTGCTCCATGGTCGACTGCACCTGCCCCTTGTCACGAATGATGGGCCACGCGGTGCCGTCGGCCTTGTGGTACACGTTTGTGTGCGGCGCGTAGAGGTCCGGGCCGGTGAAGTCGTGGAAGTCGCTGGGATCCGGCGATGTGGACCACGTCCCGCCGAAGATCTGCGGATAGTTCACCTGGAGCTGCAGGGTGGCCCAGCCGCCGCTGGAATGGCCGTTCAGCAAGCGACCGCTGGGCCGCGCATCCATGCGGTACTTCGCTTCAAGCCAGGGAATGAATTCCGTTGTCAGCGCGGCGCCCCACGGGCCGTTGTTCACCGAATCGGCAAACTCATGTGTGCCCTCGGGCAGCGACTCATCGAGCATCACGCAAATCATTGGGGGCGCCTTGTGCTCCACCATCGCCTGACGCAATCCCAGGCCGCTGACCAGCGAATAGTCCAGGTCGCCGCCGAACCCGTGGGTCCAGTAGAAGGTCGGATAGGTGGTTTGCGCCTTCGCGTCGTAACCTGGCGGCAGCATCACCCAGCCACGGATATAGGTCGGCTTGCCCCAGAACATCGTTAACAGTGGACTCTCGAACTCCGCCTTCTCGGCAACGCCGGGCTTCACCTCCGCCATCGCTTTCGCGACCATCTCTGCGCGTCGGCCGGGCTCAGGATGCTCCCTGAGCGTCAGCACCGGCTCCAAGCCTATGCCGGGCGCCCAGCCCTTTGCCTCAACGACTTCGCCCTGCCAGTCGTCGCCATCGCGGCCGCCGTGGTTGTAGTTGTGGTCGGTGTCGAGAACCGCTTGCAATTCATAGTCGGCGCGAGGCATGGTCGAAAACGCTGCGGGGAATGCTGTTCGATCCACATCGACTTCGATCGCACTGCCGGGCGCCACATCGTGGACTTCGACCGCTGCCACGGAGGTAGCGGTGGGATGGAATTCGCTGATGTCGACTTCCTTCTTGCCGCCCGGTTGCTCGTCTTTCTTGCCGCCAGTTTCCTGCCCGTCCGCTTTCGCAGGCTCAGCCGCGGCGTTCTTTGCAAAGACCAGCAGACGTCCGCTGACCGGCGCGGGAATGTCCTTGCCCACCACCACGCGAACGAAGGCGTGATGCGGCGCGGCCTCCTGCGCATTGCACCCTGCACTGCATACCATCAGCACTGCCAGAGCCGCAGCACTCCCCCACCAGACGCGCGTCTTCATTGAGTTTTCCTTTGCCTGTGTCTGAAACGAACATGGTAGCAAGAGGTGCAACGAATCAGCTAAAAGGCGGCAGAGCGCAGAATGCCCTCCAGTAAAGGCGAGTCGAGCGACTCAAATCGTCTCTCCGTTCTCCGCATCGATATCGATGGCACCCGCTCCCACATTCACGTGCAACGTGCCTGTGCCCTTGCCCTGGTATTGGCGGCTGATGATGAAGTGCGAGCTGCGGCCGCCCGGCCGGTGGTCGTGGAAGCTTCCCATCCCCACATTGGCTTCGAAGCTTGCGTAGCCTCGATCGCCCACCATGCCAAGGTGCATTTCACCCGCGCCAAGATTGAGCTCGCGATCGCCCTTGATGGCATCGGCATCGAAGAAGAGCTTGCCTGCACCCAGATTGATCTGGCTGTTCAGCGACGCCGAGGAAGGCAACTCCAGCACCACCACCGGATGCGTTTTGTACGAGAACTGGAGGGTGATGGTGGCGTGGTCCGCCGCCACCTCGAGTGTCTTCACATAGGCGCGCATCTTCAGTGAAGGCGCGGACCGGGTTTCGATGCGCAGCTTCAGCTTGTCGCTGTGGCCGCGCTCAATACGCAACTCACCCGAGCACATATTGACTTCCAAACGGCCTTTACCGGCAAAATCCCGCTCGACCGCAAGGTGCTGAGCGTCCTCTGTGTCTCCGCTCTGCGCAACATAGTGGCTCGGGTCGGGCGGCTCGCCGCAGTTGTTGTTCTCCGCTCGCGCTGCCACTGCCATGCCACACAGCGCCAGCAGCGGCAAGCTCCAACGCAGAACTCCAGCCTTCATGTTCGCTTCACCGTCCTCATAGCCAAAACTCCTGTCCTGCCGTACGCCGGATCGCATCGCCGGGTTCCAGAAATGTCTGCGGCCAGACCGGGTTACAATGGGACGAAGACATCCGCCGCTGTCTTCGTCCCTTCTACCGTTTTCACAATGAGGGCCGTCCTCGAGAGCAACCCGACGCAGCTTTTCCGTTAAGAAAAGCTGCTCATCGCGTCACTATTCAGGACATCGCATTTGTGAAAACGGTACTTAAAACGTCGACTATCCGGCCACGGTGTCCACGACGACACTTATGATTGAGAGCCCCGTACCGGAAGCACTGACCTTCGACGACGTCCTCCTCGTTCCTGCTTACAGCGAAGTTGTTCCTGCCCAGGTTTCAACTCAGACCCGCCTCACCCGCCACATCTCGCTGAATACCCCGCTGCTCTCCGCTGCCATGGATACCGTAACCGAGTCGCGTCTGGCAATCGCCATGGCTCAGCAGGGAGGCATCGGCATTATCCACCGCAACCTGTCCATCGAGCAGCAGGCGGGTGAAGTGGATAAGGTGAAGCGCTCGGAGAGCGGCATGATCGTCGATCCGGTGACCGTCGGGCCGGAGCAGCTCATCTCGGATGCGCTGGATGTCATGCGCCGCTACAAGATCTCCGGCGTACCGGTAACCCAGGGCAAGCGGCTGGTGGGCATCCTGACCAACCGCGACCTACGCTTCGAAACGCGCACCGACATCCCCGTCGGTGACGTGATGACCAAGAAGAACCTGATCACGGTTCCCGTGGGCACGACGCTCGAAGAAGCAGAGCACATTCTGCACCAGCACCGAGTGGAGAAGCTGCTGGTGGTCAATGGCGACTATGAGCTCAAGGGTCTGATCACCGTCAAAGACATCCAGAAGAAATTGAAATATCCCAACGCCGCCAAAGATGCGCAGGGCCGCCTGCGCGTCGGCGCGGCTATCGGTGCGACAGGCGACTTCCTGGAGCGCGCGGCGGAGCTGATCAGGAGCCGCGTGGATGCGCTTTCGATTGACTCCGCGCACGGCCACTCCTCGCGCGTGCTGGAGGCGGTTCGCGAAGTCAAGCGACGATACCCGGAGACCGACCTGTTGGCGGGCAACGTGGCCACATATGACGGCGCCATCGCGCTGATGGACGCCGGCGCAGACGCCGTAAAGATCGGCATCGGACCCGGCTCCATTTGCACCACCCGCATGGTCACCGGCGCCGGCATGCCGCAGATCACCGCCATCTCCGAATGCTTCCGCGCCGCGCGGGAGCGCAATATCCCCGTCATTGCCGACGGAGGCATCAAGTATTCAGGCGACGTCACCAAGGCCATCGCCGCAGGCGCCTCGTCGGTGATGATTGGCTCGCTCTTTGCCGGCGTGGATGAGAGCCCGGGCGAGACCATCCTGTACCAGGGACGATCCTTCAAGACCTACCGCGGTATGGGCTCACTCTCCGCGATGGCGCAGGGTTCCGGCGAGCGCTACTTCCAGAGCTCGCGCGATCTGGATGCGCCTGAAGCCCGGCTGCAGGGAGACGTCGTCCAGCGCGAGCGCGCCACGCAGAACCGCCTGGCCAAGTTTGTCCCGGAGGGCATCGAAGGCCGTGTACCTCATCGCGGGCCGCTGGAATCCATGGTCTACCAGCTGGTGGGTGGCCTGCGCTCGGGCATGGGCTATTTGGGCTGTGGCACGATCGAGGAACTGCAGCAGAATGCGCGCTTTATCCGCATTTCAAATGCCGGTTTGCGCGAGTCCCACGTCCACGACGTGATCATCACCCGCGAGGCGCCGAACTATCACGTCGAGTAGGCACGCTGAGTAGGCATGCGCTTCACCACAGAACAGACGCGGGCTCTCTTCTTCGCCTGGCTGCCTGCAGCCATCGGCGTCCTTGTCATTGGACTCGAGTCCAGCGACTACCTTTCGGCTGTTCACACCGGTGAGTTCCTGGAACATCTTTGCCGGTGGATGGGGTGCGGTGACCACCAGAACCTGATGCTGGAGAACCACATCCTGCGCAAAACCGGTCACTTTACCGGCTACGGCATTCTTAGCCTGCTCTTCTATCGGGCCTGGCGGCTTACTGGTGCAATTCTTTCGACCAACGGTGCCCGGTTCCTGGCCGTGATCTTCTCCTTCGCGTGCACCTTAGCCGTGTCCAGTGCTGACGAGTACCACCAGAGCTTTCTGCCCTCCCGGACAGGACGGCCCCAGGATGTTCTTCTGGATATGGCGGGCGCCGCTGTCTTCCTGCTGCTTTTTCAGCTTTGGCTGCGGTTCGAGCGCCGCCGCCGGCCGGTGTCGTCGGCCTCAATCCACATCTCATAAATCCTGCACCAATTCCGGGCGCAACTTCCGCGGCTCGCCGGCGTTCTCATAAGGGTCATGGCTACCCGTGCTGTTTTCGCCGCCGTCCTGCTCTCCGCCGCTCTTCCAGTGCTGGCGCAACAGCCTGTCTATCCGAACTATCCCCCGCCGCCGCCTGCTTCGGGAGATAACGCGCCACACACCCCGCCTCCAGACCAAACGAATCAGACAGACCAGCAGGGCTATCCGGATCAATCCGCGCCCGAGCAGCAACAGAATCAGGGATATCCAAACCAGGCGCCGCAGAAGCCATCTCCGTACCCGCCTGACAGCAATCAGCGCACGCAGCCAAACGGGCCGCCGGCGGCGCAGCAGCCGTATCCGCAGCAAAGCGCACCGGCTTATCCGCAGCAGAGCGCCCCGGCCTATCCGCCTCCTCACGTAAGCAGCACACTGAATTGGGTTCCGCAAGGGATGGAGATACTGGGCCGCACTGCCGCCTTCCACACCGATTTCACTTTTGACCGCTCGATGCTGCAGCTGGCGAGTGGCATCTGGGAGGGTCCGGGCGATCCTGGCCTGGCCGACGCTGTCAGCCGGCTGGACGGCATCTCCGTCCACAGCTATCACTACGCGGCGCCGGGCATGTATGACCCGCGTCTGCTCGATGCTGTGCGGCGGCAATACAGTGCCTTGGGATGGCAGCACCTGGTGACTGCACACTCGCGCTCCAGCGACGGTGCAACGGATCTCTGGATCAGCTTCCGCCACATGCGGGCGACTGGAGCGGTGGTGCTCTTCCAGAGCCCGACCAACCTGAACCTGATCGCCTTCTCCGGCAATCTCAGCCCGCTCGACCTGCTGCATCTGCGCGGACATTTCGGGATTCCACGCTTCTCCGGCGACCACTTCGTTCCCGCACCGGGACCAGCCGCCCGCGTCGCTCCGCCACCCCGATACTGAGCGCGACCCAAAGTGACGAAATCGAGCGCAAATGATCATTTGCTTGACAAGCGTGTCTGAAATCGTGTGTGATCGGCTGTACTTTGTATTTTGATTGAGGCGAACGTTTGTCTACAGCACGTTTCGTCACAACTCAGTAGCGTTCACCGCGGAAAACCGGCCCCCGACCGCCCTTTTTAGCTCGGAATTTCCGTCAGGGACAAGTCCCTGCGAATTTGTTCAAGGCACTGGCCTCCCTCAGTGCCGGGAGGCAACCTACAGGTTCGCCTCCCTTCTTTTTCGCCTCGGAATGCACCGCCGTTCGAGTCTCTATACTCGACGGAAGCCATGCAAAGGTCTCCCCTCCTGGCAGCAATCCTTGCAGTCCTGCCTCTCTGCGCACAGCAAACTCCCCCTGCCATCTCACAGCTATCCACTACCCAGACTGTCGTAGTGACGGCCAGTTCGAATCCGCTTGCCCTTGCAGGCTCCGACCGGGGGGTCATTGTGCTGGACACACAATCGCAGCCTCTGCTTTTCGAGTCGCTGCCTGATGTGCTTCGCCTCGACCCTTCACTGAACCTGCAGGAGCGCGGTCCGGACGGCGTGCAGGCCGATCTATCCATCCGTGGCTCCACGTTCGAGGAATCGCTCATCCTGCTCAACGGAATGCGCGTCGACGATCCGCAGACGGGTCATTTCAACCTGGACATTCCCGTGCCCTTGGACGCAGTGAATCGCGTCGAGGTATTGCATGGCGCCGGATCCGCTTTCTATGGATCGGACGCGATTGCCGGTGCCGTGGACCTGATCACCGCAGAGCCGGAACGCCCTGCCGGAACTGCCGCCAGCAATCTCTCGCTAAAGGCACGTGCCGGATACGGCAGTTTCGCCAGTACGGAAAAACGCGTGCTTGGCAACTATGCGGGCATGGGCTTCTCCGAGCAGTTGGCCGGCAGCCGCGATACCTCCGCCGGATTCACAACCGATCGCAACTACCGCACTGAGGCACTCTCCTCGGAGAGCTGGCTGCACAGCAGGCTGGGCGCAACGGATGTGCTGCTCGGTGGAAGCGATCGGCCATTCGGCGCGAACCAGTTCTACGGTCCGTACGAATCCTTCGAGCACACCAAGGGATGGCTTGCCATGCTCGAGCAGCAACTTGGACAACGTACACAGGCTGGGTTCAGTTATCGCAGGCATAGCGATGTCTACATTCTCGAGGTCGCCGATCCCGCATTCTACGAGAACAACCACATCGACGAAGCGTGGCAGGGCACGCTGCGTCGCACGGATCGTTTCGGCAAGGGCCTGCAACTTTCAACTGGCCTTGACGGCTCGGCGGATACCATCCGCAGCTCCAGCCTGGGGCGGCATGGCCGGAATCAGGGGGCGGGTTACGCCAGTCTTAACGTGCGCACCTGGCCGCGTTTTACGCTCTCCATCGCCGGACGCGAAGAGGTGTTCAGCGGCGGATCTCAGGACTTCTCGCCGACAATTGCTGTGGGTTATCGACCGCGAGAGACCTTGCGGCTGCGTGCGTCTGCGGGGCATGCCTTCCGGCTCCCGACGTACACCGATCTCTACTACAGCGACCCTTCAACGGTGGGGAATCCGCAGCTCAAACCGGAAACTTCATGGAGCTATGAAGGAGGTCTTACATGGATGCCAGATTGTCGCGCGTCTGTTGACGTGACCGGTTTCCAGAATCGATTAGAAAACAGTATTGATTACATTAAGTCGTCGACTGCTGCTCCCTACAGGGCAACGAACACTGGCGCGGTGGCATTTACGGGGGCAGAGGCAGCGTTGCACCTGCACCTCAACGGCACCCAACAGCTCGACTTCGGTTACACCGGAGTTCACGCCAGCCGCGATCTGCCCAATGGACTCATCTCCGCGTACGTATTCAATTACGCGGCGCAGAGCGGGTTATTCTCCTGGTCGGCCGTTATCCGGCACCAGATTGTCGCACGCACGGAGGTCGCCGTCGTACAGCGTGTGAGCCGCACAGCATACCCATTGTGGAACATCGCAATTGCGCGCAGCACGGGTCGAGTGCAGCCCTACCTCAGGTTCGCAAATCTCAGCAATACCAGCTATCAGGAATTGCCCGGAGTGCCCATGCCCGGCCGCAGCATCACAGGCGGGCTCGCTTTTACCTGGACGCGTAACCGCTGAGAGCAGCCGCATCGCAAATGAAAACGCACCCGAGGTGGGTGCGTTTTTGCATTCTCCGTTGCATGCGCTGAGGCTTACTCGCCGGCCTCGCCTTCGGCTGGGGTTTGCTCGGCCATGGCCTTCTCCATCTCATCGCGGCGCTTCTGGCGAGCGTCGGCGCGCTTGGTGCGCTTCTCGTCAAGCAGCTTCTCGGCGCCGAGCAGCTCGATGAATGCCTTTTCCGCACCATCGCCCTTCTGGAAGCCGGTGCGCACGATGCGCAGATAACCGCCCTGCCGATCGCCGTAGCGCGGCGCCACGGTCTCGAAGAGGCGCTTCACTGCATCATCGGTCATCAGGTAAGCATGGGCCTGGCGGCGGGAGTGCAGGTCACCGCGCTTGCCCAGCGTGATCAGTTTCTCTACGTGGGGACGCGCGGCCTTGGCCTTGGTGACAGTGGTCACGACACGGTCTTCCAGCAGGATGGACGTCACCAGGTTGCGCAGCAGG
>DATBCB010000431.1:0-2016 GCA_036270675.1 Acidobacteriaceae bacterium
TCCATCGCCACCAGGCAGGAAGCCATAGCAGACTCAGGACGCCGACATCCACAAAAATCGGACGCCATCCATACCTCGCCATGAGCAATCCGCCGCCAAAGGTTCCCACGACGGCCCCGCAGCGCATCGCCCCGCACACGACTCCATTCGCGAAGCCGCGTTTCTCCTCCGGCAGGTAGCGAGCCAGTATCTGAGAGGCCGTAGGACAGATGACTGACTCTCCGGCGCCAAGTAGCAGACGTAGAGAAATCAGCATCACCAAACCCGTAGACAGGCCGGTGAACGCCGTGGCGAGCGACCATACGAGAAAGCCGAGAGCCAGCACGCGGCATGGATCGAAGCGATCAAATACCCAACCGCCAACAAACTGCAGCGCAGTGTAAGACCAGAAGAATGCCGAGAAGAGCGCTCCGAGTACGGAGGCGCTGAGATGCCACTCCTCTTTCAAGAGCGGCGCGGCGATCGACAGATTTCCGCGGTCGACATAGTTGATGACGACCGCGAGGAAGAGCAGAAACAGCGCCGGCGCAAAGCTGGCAGTTTGCCCCCGTCGAACGCTTGCGTTTTCCATGAAGATCCTGCAGGATTTTCCGCTTGCCCCTTCGGTTCTTGCAAGCGCGCATCGGTACCCGGGAAGTTTTCGCGGCAAGATGCTGCCGTCAACGCTCAAAAAAGCAAAGAGCGAGACCGTGTTGGTCTCGCTCTGGTGGGTCACTAGGCCCGGATGTTATGCGGGTTGATGTGAATGGTGATGGTGATGGCGGTGATGACGATGGTGGGTAACGGCAAATGCAGGAGCAGCCGCCGATACCAGCACCACAGCAAGAAGAGCGAGGGCAATCTTCCTCATGATGCCTCTTTCATATCCCGCGCTCTGTGGAATGGCAAGACAACTTTGTGTGTACGAGCCTAGTCGTGCACGTGTCCTGTCATGCTGCGCAGCGCCGCCGCAAAGCGCTCCGGCAGCTCGGTTCTCTGCATCGCCCGGTCCACCACGACGTGCACCGTCTCGCCCTCAGCCAGGAGAACAGGTTCTGCGTCCGGTGTGTCCCGCAGCAATCGGTAGCCAAAGCGGATCATCGACGTGCGCTGATTCAGCACGCGCGTCTCCAGCGTCAGCAGATCGTCATAACGCGCTGGCGCTTTGTAGCGGCAGTTCGCCTCCACCACGGGGAGGAAACACTGCGCCTGTTCTTCGATCTCGCGATAGTCGAAGCCGAGCGAGCGCATCAGTTCCACGCGGCCAATCTCAAACCACACAAAGTGGTTCGCGTAATAAACGACACCCATCTGATCGGTCTCCGCATAGCGGACCCGGATGGACACGGTATGAGCTGGCGACATGCGTTCAGTGTAGCGGGGCGGCGGCCGGCCATGCATCCCGCTCGATGGCCGCATAGGCCAAGGTCACCGTCAGCGGCACCAGCGTCATCGCGAAGGGCAGGAAGATGCGCACCTCCCATGCGATGCCGAAGATATAGAACAGCGCGAAGTGCGCCACCGAGCCCAGCACCAGCCCCGCCGCCCAGCCATCGAGCGCACGCCAGCGGCGAGATGCCAGCCGGAGCGTGATCCACCACGGAAATAAGGCTATCGCGAGAACAAAGTAGTTCAACCATCCCCGCAGGTTGCTGAAGAGCTGAACCGCCGCGACCTCACGCGGCGCATTCGGGTAGATCCGGTGCATGATGACGTACTCCACCGCGATTGCAGCCGCGATGGAGAGCACACTCGCTGCCATCTGAGCCGCGCGGCCCAACGGCAGCGTGCGCGACTGCGGCAGCAGGCACGCGACCAGAAATCCCGCATGAAAGGCGACCACGGCATCTACCCGCACCGTCGCGCCGATCACGGCGAGCGCGACCAGTGCAAGGACGGCCGGAAGACGCCGCCGCCACTGTACCGCCGCTGCACTCAGCACCAGCAGCAGCAGCGTCGCCTCGGTCTCCGGCTTCTGGTACCAGAAGCTCCACAGCAGATACAGCAGGAAGCAGCCCAGCGCCAGGCTCGCCTGCA
>DATBCB010000432.1:0-2947 GCA_036270675.1 Acidobacteriaceae bacterium
CCGGCACCCATGGGCGGTCCGGATGCTCCGAGACGGGATAGACAAGCTGCCCATCCTTGCTGAGCAGCCGGTCCGCGATCAGCAGCGGCACCTCATACTTGCCCGATGGCAGATTCAGCGCGGCTTCCTGGGCATCGCGCACCACAAACAGCCCCTGCATCCCGGCATAGATGTTCAGCCGGTTTATCCCCATCGTGTGGTCGTGATAGAAGAGCAGCGCCGCGTCCTGCTTCGACGGATAGAAGCAGGTCTGCGACTTCCCCGGCACCACCCACGCCTCCGGATAGCCATCGCTCGCCGCCGGCGTTCTGCCGCCATGCAGATGCACCACGGAGCGCACCTCCGGCAGCGATTTGTCTGCCCCGTGCAACGTATGGTCGATGGGCAGAAAATGCCGCACCGGCAGCTCGTTCGCCCACTCGACGATCATCGGGTGCCCGCTCTCCGTCTCGATCGTCGGTCCGGGAAAGCTGTCTCCGAAACCCCACATCCGCGTCGGCGGCAGGTCGCGATGTACCTTCTGCCGCACCTCGCGCATCGTCATCCGATAGTAGGGAATCTGCTGTCTAGTGTGTTCCGGATGCGCGCGAGTGCCCGTCGCCTTCATCACGCGCGGTACCGGGAGCGCATCGACGAACGGCGTAAGCGTCGATGGATCGAGCGCATCTGCGCCGGCATTCAAGAGGTGCGGAAGTCCCGTTCCCGCACCGGCCAACACAAGGGCACCGCTCTTCATAAATTCGCGGCGCGTCAAACCAAAAAAATGAGCCATAGAAAATTTGCAATCCAAAAGAAAGAGGATACCCGGCAGCGCAGCCCGGGTATCCTCATAACATCTTATTGGCAGCGAAGAGCAGCAATCGTACTGATGCCTACCGTCCGTGCCCGTTCGTTGGCTCGCCGGTGCTCTCGTCCAAAAAGAACGGCCGATCGTTATCGCGATGCGAGAAGTCGAACATGCTGTTCACCGTTCCGGCCAGCGCGTCAAACGAACCGTTGCCGATCCGCTGCCCCCCCAGCCAGTTGTCCTCGACAAACCGAATGATTGAAGTCTGATCGGTCATCGTGTGATCCACGTAGTTCTGCTTCGCGTATGGCGAGATCACCTGCAGCGGCAGGCGTGGACCATAGCCGCACCGGCCCTGCGCATGCGCCGCCGAAGGTCCAGCCAGCGCCGAGTCGGTGCCGTTGCCGCAGGCGCCCGGCCCCGTCAGTGCATCCGCCGCGGTGGTCGATTGGTTCACGATCTGGCCAAGCTGGTGGTCATACCAGCCATCCGAGTCGTCGTAGTTAATGAACACCGCCGTCGAATCCCAGCCGCGCTGTTTCTGCAGGAAGTTGATCACCTTCACCACGAACGTCTGCTCGTCCAGCGGATCGGAGTAGCCGGCATGCGCATCCTGGTAGCCCGGCGCCTTCAGGAAACTGACCGCTGGAAAATTCCCGTCTTCAACTGCGTCAAAGAAGTCATCCGTGTCGTATTGATGATTGGCCTGGTCCTGCTGACCGACGGTCGACACCGACGACGGCTGCAAGTGCTTGGGATTGGCGGTCTGTGTGTAGTACTGGAACGGCTGATGATGCGGGATGTAATCCGCCTTCTTCGTGTTCGTCACCGTCGATGTATGTGAGCGCGCGCAGCCGGTCGAGCCATCGGGATTCTTCTTGGTCAGGTCGAAGCCGCCCTCGAAGAAGCCCCAGCTGATCCCGCGCGCATTCAGCAGATCGCCGATATTCTGTCCCGTGAACTGCACCAGCGCCCCGGTCGTGGTCGAGCACACGTCGCCGATCGGGTCCGCATCGTTGATCAGCGTGAAGCCGCCGTTACCGTCCTCCACCACGTCTCCGCCCGCGTTCGACTGGTCGGTGACCCCGTTGGTCTGGCCCGAGATCAGGTTGATCGCGCCCGGCGTCGACGGCCCGAAGGTCGTGTTGTAGGAGTTGTCATTCATCGCGAAGCGCTGCGCGTAGTTCCAGAGCGCCGTCACCGTATTGCCGTCGTAGTAGCCCATCACCAGGCCCTTCGTCGTCCCACCCGGCGTCGGCCCCGGCGTGCCCGTGAACTGCGGAAACGCATCCATCAGCCCGTTGTGGAAGGCCTGCTGCTCCGGCGTGTAGTTGTGGCCCTGGTCCGCGGTGGCCGACTGTGTGCGGTCCAGCCGGAAAGGATTGCTCGCGCCGCCCGCATTGCCCGCCGTGTTCAGCAGGTTCGGATTATTGAACAGCAGTGCATCGGTGTAGCCGTTGACGGAAGGTGTCCCCGGCGCGGCGATGAAGCGCGGCTCCTTGCCTGGGTTCAGCGCATTGGGGTAGGTGCCGAAGTAGTGATCAAAGGAGATATTCTCCCCGAAGATGACCACGACGTGCTTGATGGGCGTAGCCGTGGACTCGTTGCGCTCTGCCTGAACTGCGACCGGCGCGATGACCTGGGTGGCAACCATGAGAGCTGCCATGGATGTTGCGAGTGCTCGTTGCATCACTGTTCCTCTGTGTGCGGCCATTCTGTTGCAGCCTTGCGGCCATGCAGCCGACATAGCAGGAATATCCGTGGTCGCCACTTCGGGGTGTCACCGCAGCGTTACAGTTCAAAGAAAAAATGTCGCGGCACCGCGCGAATCACCCTTCGAGTGCGTCGCACACACTTTCGTCACACACCGGTTGCTTCCGCCGCTCTGGCGTTGGTAACGTTCCGTTGACGAGCCACAGCCTCAGACGGATCGTGTTGCAGCACCACAGGTCGCGCAGGAGATTCCCAATCATGAGCAAGGTACGCGTACTGGTCGGCACCCATAAAGGTGCTTTCGTCCTCACCTCAGACGGCAAACGCCAGAAGTGGGAGGTCAGCGGTCCCCACTTCGCCGGATGGGACGTCTATCACCTCAAGGGCTCGCCCGCCGACTCGAACCGCATCTACTGCGCCCCCTCCACCGATTGGCACGGCCAGGTC
>DATBCB010000433.1:0-8507 GCA_036270675.1 Acidobacteriaceae bacterium
ACCGTCGTCGCGCATTGGGCCCGCTTCGCCGATCAGGCAGCCTGCTTCCGCGCCCGCATGGCGCTGCTCCACCGTCTCCAGCAGAACTATCCCGCCTACACGCGCGCGCTCTCCGCCGCCACCGGCGAAATCTTTATCGAAGAGGTCTCGCGCGCCTGGTCAACAGATCCGCAACGCGCCGCCAAGGTACTCGCCATCCACCGCCAGCACTGTTCGAGCTTCCTGCCTATTCCGGTCGGCAGCCCTTCACTAGCCCTCGTCGCGCAGTCGCTCATGCCTAAGTCCAATAGGAAGAGGAATTTAGCGATAAGCGCTTGCAATGGACGAATTTAGCCCGCGGAGAGTGTCTAAACAAAAGAAACAAAGCAAGTTAAACACTACAGTTCCGGTACGGGAGGGGGAGGGGGGAGGGAGGGGTTACGCCGCTGACCGCTTCTTGCCCGACTCCTTATACTCCGCCAGCAGCAGCGACTCGCGAATCGGCTTTTCGTGCAGCAGCAGCTCCGTCGCCTTCAGGTTCGCATTCGCGTGGAACCACTCCTGCACAATGTTGTTGTGCAGCAGGTTCAGCACCGCCAGCAGCGACATGCCCTGGTGATGCGCCATCCACTCGCGCACCAGCGTCGGCTTCTTCAGCGACTTCTGATAGTCGCCGGCTTCATAAAATCCATAAGCGCCTACCCAGCCCATACTCTGCATGCGCTTCAGGTTCTTCAACGCCTCCACTTCATCGATCATCAGCGCCAGGAAAGTGGAATAGGGAGAGATCACCGGCCCCGCAATCGCATCCCACTTCAGGGCGATCGCGGGTATGCCGAACGCCAGATAGTGATAATGCCCATGCTCATCCATCTCCGCGTAGCCGCACTCCGAGATGCCCCACGGAATATTCCCGTGCTCCCGCGCATACGCACGCTGGATGCCGACCACATTGTCCAGCGTGCGCGTCACCAGCGTGTCCGGATAGGAGCGCATCCACAGCGCCGGCATCAGGTACTCGAACATCGTACCTGTCCACGAGATCAGCGCCGGCCGCCCATACGCCACGGTGTGGATGCGCCCCAGCTTGAACCAGCTCTGCTGCGACGCATCGCCTCTCGCGACGGCGACGAACGCGCCAATGCGCGCCTCCGAGCACAGCAGGTCGTAGCACGCCTTGTGCAGCTCCTCCTGTTCCACCATGTAGCCGATGGATAGGATCTGTCGCGACGGCTCGATCAAAAACGCGAAGTCCATCGCCGCCACACACTGCTCGGCCCGTTGTGCCAGCGAGGTGAGCTTCTCCACCAGCGCGGTCTGCCGCTCGCGGGCCACGCCCAGCAGCGCGCGCAGCTTCTCGATCAGGTAGATCTCCGCCTGGTCTACGGTCTTGCCGGACCACGCCCGCTGCAGTCGACCATCCAGATCGTCGATATAGGCGACGCCCCGTGCAATGGCTACTCGTCCGTCATCTTTGAGCACCGCTCCCAGCGGCAGATACTCGCGGTCCAGCCACGGCCGATAGTCGCGTACCAGCGCGCACACCGCATCAACGCGGCGCAACAGCTCGGCCAGCCACCACTCGCCCTCGGTGTGTGTCTTGTCGGTCACCGGAAACGCCTGCCCTTCCGGCCCGCGGATCTTGTCGAAAGCCGGGGATAGCTGCGCCGCGAAGCACCAGTCGATCCAGGACCGCAGCTCGTCATTCTCCGGAGTCGGCGCCAGCTCGGCGGGCAACGCATCGAGCGTCGCCAGCAGCGCAAGCTGATCCCGAATGCCCGACCACAGCCGCGCATCCAGCAGCGGTTGGAGCAGCATGGCCTCTGCGCCCGAACGCAGCGTGTAGAACGACGCCGCCAGATTGCCGCTGTCTACCGACGAAACCACGCGCGGCGGAATCGGCTGCAAGGTGCGCGTGTCATACCAGTTGTAGATATGGCCGTTGCGCTTCTCCATACGGTCGAAGCTGTCCAGGCTCGAATGGCTCAGCCGGACGAACTCGGGCAGCGTCAGATAGCCGAAGGTATGCGCCGCCTGCCGTCCGTTCAGCAGCAGTCCGAAGTTGGTAGGCGAAACCCGCGCTGCCTCGAACAGCTCGTGCTCCTCCACATTGTCCGGCACCAGGTAGTTGTGCGCCGCGCCGCCGTACTCGTAGAAGAAGCGCCAGGTGCGCAGCGCCATCTCGCGCAGGAACTCATGCTGTTTCGCATTCAGTCGCTGTCGTTCATCGCGCGGTGGAGCGTTCAGCCACGCCGTGATCGCGCTCTCGAACAGCCACAGCACCAGCAGCGGCGCCGCCACAATCAGCGACTGCCTGTGCACCATCGCTATCAACAGCGCAAGCCCAATGGTGAAGATCGGCGTCGCCTGCAGATAGCGGTCGACCGGCGTCGTCGTGCTACCGGTCGATTCCGCCTGCGCCGCCGTCTCCCACTCCAGCAGCCGCTGCCCGGTGATGAAGCGCCGTACCAGCGAGCGAGTGATCGCATCCAGCGCCATCAGCATCTGGTGCGGCAGAAATGCCAGATTGATCAGCGTGATGGTCAGGTTCTGCCCGAATCCGACGAAGGCCTCCTGCACCTCGCCTTTCTGCGGGCTCGCCCACGCGCGTCCCACGCTGAACACCAGCGACACCAGGCTCGGCGCGAACAGCAGGATCAGCGTTACCAGCGTCCAGTAGAGCGGTCCGCCCGGCAGGCCCAGCCATCCCGCCACCAGCAGGATCAGCGTCATCGTCTCCACCAGCGAGCGCCGCAGGTTGTCGAAGATCTTCCAGCGGGAGATGTTCGAGATCGGGTTCTTCACCATGCGCCCGCTCTCATCCGGTACCTTGCTGAAGAGCCACTGCGCAATCTGCCAATCGCCGCGCACCCAGCGATGCTGCCGCCGCCGGTACGCGCTGTAGTGCGACGGATAATCGTCGATCACCTCGATATCGGTCGCGAGGCCGGCGCGCGCATACGCGCCTTCGATCAGGTCATGGCTCAGCAGGGAATTGCGCGGGAAGCGGCGGTCGAGCACCGCATGCAGCGTGTCGACTTCGTAGATGCCCTTGCCGGTAAAGATGCCCTCGCCGTACAGGTCCTGGTAGGCGTCGGAGACGGCGCGCGTGTAGATGTCGAAGCCAGTCTGGCCGGAGTAGATCGCCGCCAGCCGCGAGCGCGATGCCGAACGCACGCTGACGCCCACCCGCGGCTGCAGGATCCCGTAGCCCTCGGTCACGATGCGCGACTCCGGATCGATCACTGCGCGGTTCAGCGGATGCGTCATCGCACCCACCATCGAGTGCGCCGTGCCGCGCGGCAGTTGCGTGTCGGAATCCAGGGTGATCACGTAACGGACGCTGCGCAGCACCTCCATGTTGCCGACCTTCACCGGAAAGCTGTCGAATTCGCCGCGGATAAACTTGTTCAGGTCCAAGAGCTTGCCGCGCTTGCGCTCCCACCCCATCCACACACCCTGCCGCGCATTGAAGATGCGGTGACGATGCAGCAGGTAGAAGCCGCCGCCGCGCCTGCCTTCATCGATCTTGTTCTGCGTGTTCTTGCTCCCGTAGCGTGCGTTGAGATTGTTGATCAGCTCAACCGCCAGCTCCACCAGCGGGTCCGTATCGTTCGGCCGCGGCCGCGACACCGAATCCGGCAGATCGCTCAGCAGCGCGAAGTGCAGGTTGCGATCCTGGTTCGCGAGGTAGCGCACCTCCAGGTCCTCGATCAGCTCCCGCACCTGGTTCTCGTTCAGCAACAGCGTTGGAATCGCCACCAGCGTTGTGAACTCCTGGGGTATTCCCTTGGGGAACTCGAGCTTTGGCAGTCCCGTCGCCTTGAAGATCGCAGCCACGGTATTGTTCATCAGGTCCACCGCGCCCTGCGCCGTCGGGATCAGCAGGAAGAGAAACGCCGCCGTCAAACCACCGAGGATCGAGTAGTTCGGGACCAGCGGCACCATGATGGCGCCGATCAGAACCACCGTCAGCAGCAGAATGCCCAGGATGTAGACGTCGTCGGCATGCCGCTTGGCGAATATGCGGATGCGATCGATCCATCGCGGCCGGTAAGCGATCTCTGCCGCCAGCAAGGGAAAGCCCTTGTCGATCAGGTAATAGCCCACGTGCGCCCGCCGTGCCGCCATGCGCGCCACAGCATGCGGCGGAGCCGGGCGCTGCGCCAGCCGCAACCCGGCCTGTGCCACCTCCAGCTCCGAGTGGTCGGAGTAGCGCGCGATCTCCGAAATCCGCTCCCGGTAACGCTCGCGGCTGTCAAAATCCATCTGCGGATACGCGCCCACCGGGTCCTGCCGCAGCACCGCGTTGAAAACCACCAACCCTTCGATCATCTGCGCCCAGTTCGCATAGATCGCGTTGCGGATGCCGTCGAAGCGCGCGGCCAGCAGCCCTTGTGCGTCCAGATCGAACGCCTGCGGATCGTCAATCTGCGTCCTCGCCTGCGTCAGCACTTCCTCCACCAGCAGGAACTTGACCGCGGTAGGGAAGGCCCATAGCTCGCGCAGGGTGAGCGGGTCGGCCTTCTGCACCTCTTCCAGGAACCAGACCACCCAGCTGCCGTCCCAGCGCGAGTCGGAGGCCTTCAGATACGTATCCGCTACGGTGACAATGCGGGGCTCGTCGCCCTCGCGCGGACGCACCACCACCGGCAAATGAGCCAGCCGCCGGCGGATGGAATACATCTCATCCAGCGCCGACTGCAGCAGCCGCGGGTTCTCACGCAACTCGAGCAATGGATCCAGCGGCTCACCCGGTTTGTAGGTGGGCATGGGCCGCCGGTCCAGCTCGTTGAACACCTGCCGGTAAGTCGATTGCGCCGCAGTGATGCGCCGGCTGAAGATGTCCCCCTGCGGGGCGCGCGCTACGTGCCACTCCTGCGAGGCGGTGAGCGCCGCGTGGCGCATCTGCTCTTCCGTCCGCTCGATCTTGGGCGCCGGCACTTTGGCGACAACCGGAACTTCTACTGCTTCCGCCGTCGTGCTATCGGCAATCTTCGACTCCGCAGCTTCCTCCGGCAGCGGCGGAGGCGCCGTCGGTGCGATCTTTTCAGGAGGAACCACCGCGGCATCCCCTGCCGCCGGCAGCGTCGGTTCTCTCACGTTCGTGACATCCTTCACCTTTTCCGTCATCGATAGCTCGCTGCCTGCATCTCGAACATTTCTGCATAACGTCCGCCCCGCGCCATCAGCTGCGCGTGCGTGCCTTGCTCCACCAGCTTGCCGCCCTCCAGAACTACGATGCGGTCTGCCATCCTCACCGTTGAGAAACGATGCGAGATCAGCAGTGCCATCTTGCCTTCGGTAAGTTCGGCGAAGCGCTCGAAGACCTCCAGCTCGCTCCGTGCATCGAGGGCTGCCGTAGGCTCGTCCAGGATCAGCAGTTGTGCGTCGCGAAGATAAGCGCGCGCCAGGGCCACCCGCTGCCACTCGCCGCCCGAGAGCTCGACTCCGCCCTCGAACCGCCGCCCCAGCATCTGGTCGTAGTGGTGCGGCAGCTTCGCGATCACGCTCGCCGCCAGGCTCTGCTCCGCCGCCAGCTCAATCTCGTTCTCGCTGTGCTCGCGTTCCACCCGCCCTACCCCGATATTGTCCCGCGCCGTCATCTCGTAGCGCATAAAGTCCTGAAAGATCACACCTATCTCGTGGTGCAGGTCGTCCAGGTCGTACTCGCGCAGGTCGACGCCATCCAGCAGAATCTCTCCCTCGGTCGGGTCGTAGAGTCGTGTGATCAGCTTGACCACGGTTGTCTTGCCCTGGCCATTCTCGCCGATCAGCGCGATGCGCTCGCCCGGACGCAGCCGAAAATCGAAGTCCCGCAACACGCGCCGTTCCGTTCCGGGATAAGCAAACGACACATTGCGAAACTCGAAGCCTTGCCGGATCGGCCGCGGCACGCGCAATCCCCCCACCTTCGACTCCACCGTCGGCTTCATCTCGAAGAAGGCCAGCAGGTCGGTCAGGAAGAGCGCTTGATCCGCGACGCCTGAGGCCAGCGAAAAGACCTGCTGCAGGTTCGAGCTCGCCTGAATGATGGCGTTGGTCAACAGGGCGTACACGCCGATGCTCTGGTAGTGGCCGCCGATCGCGCGCCAGATCACGAAGACATAGGCCCCGTAGTAGCCCAGTGTCGCGATGATGCCGAGCAGGCCTCCGGCAATCAGCTTCTTGCGCGACAGCGCGACATTGTCTTCGTAGATCTGTTTGGACAGTACATTGAAGCGGCCGGTAAAGAACTCGCTCAGATTGAAGAGCTTCAGCTCCTTCGCGCCCTCGCGGCTGCCTGCCGTCTGCCGCAAGTAGTCCATCTGCCGCTTCGCCGGCGTCTGGCGGAAGTTCAAGGCATAACGCAGGAAAGCGAAATGCGTTTCCCCCAGGAAGGTGGGCAGCACGCCCAGGGCCAGCAGCAGCAACAGCCACGGCGAGAAGTAAAACAGAATGCTGGTCCAGATCACGGTGGTCAGAGTCTGCTGCAGCAGCCGGCCCATCTGCTGGATCATCGCCAGCCGGTCCGTCGCCTGGACCCGTGCACGCTCCAGCCGGTCGTAAAAGACAGGATCTTCGTAGGTGGTCAGGTCAAGCTGCGCCGCCTTGTGCATCACCTGCACGCTCACGTAGTGCGTGTAACGGTCGGCCAGCAGGCTGTCGGCGTAGTCGATGCCGCGGCTCAGCAGTCCGACGATCACGTTCAGCACGACCTCGCTCGCGACCGCCCACCAGAAATATCGCGGCAGTCCCTTGTGCAGGATCGCGTTCTCGACGCCGTTGAGAATCCAGGCCGCCACCACGCCAATGCCGGCGGGCAGAGCAGCGACCGCAATGCGGAGCAGGATGCCCCAGGTCACCACCGCGCGTCCCGACTTCCAAAGTATGCCGAGCACGGGCGGTACATTGCGCAGGGCGACAAGTCGCTCGCGCCACGCGCTCGAGGTGGAGTGTGGCCGGCCGTCCGTCATAGAGGCAAATACAGCAAGAACCTGCTGGAAAGTATCTTGTAAAGTTTTTGCAAATGTCTCGTAAAGGCTTTTGCTTTGTGATGCGGGCAATGGTCACCACGTTGGCTCTCGCACGAACCTTCAACTAGTCCTCCAACATCCAAGCCATATGGAAACCATCTCCCCCCAGGCAGACTTCCAGTCCTCTTCGCCCGTCGCGTCTCCCAGCCAGCGCCTCATCCCTCTGCTCGGCCTCGCCTGCGGCATCACGGTCTCTGCCCTCTACTTCAACCAGCCCCTGCTCATCGAGATGGCACGCAGCCTCCACGTCACCGAGGCGCAGATGAGCCACGTTGCCGTCGCCGCCCAGGCCGGCTACGCTATCGGACTGCTCTTCTTCGTCCCCCTGGGCGATGTACTCGAGCGTCGCAGCCTCATCCTGAAAATGATTGCCGGCCTGGTCCTCGCCATGCTCGTAACGGCGGTCATGCCCACGCTCCTTCCCATGGTGCTCATCACCATCCTCACCGGCATGATGGCCGCGGTCACCCACGTCCTGCTGCCGATCGCGCCCGAGATCGCTACTCCGGCCAACGCCGGCCGCGCCGTCGGCTCCGTCATGACCGGCCTGCTGCTCGGTATCCTGCTCAGCCGCACCTTCTCCGGGTGGATCGGCGAATGGCTCAACTGGCGCTGGGTCTTCGTCATCGCATCCGTCATCTCCATCGCGCTGGCATTCTTTCTCCGCCGCGCGTTACCGATCTTGCCGCCGCGCGCGCCCATAGCCTACGGCAACGCACTTCGCTCGCTTTGGACGCTCATCCGGACTCAGCCGCTGCTGGTCGAATCCGCTATTGTCGGTGGTCTTGTGTTCGCTTCCTTCAGCGCCTTCTGGACCACACTCGTCTTCCTCCTCGGCTCGCCACACTACCGTCTTGGCGCGGGGGTCGCCGGCAGCTTCGGTGTGCTCGGTGCAATTGGCGCATCGGTAGCGCCCATCGCCGGCCGCCTCGCCGACCGCCACGGCTCCCGCTGGGTCATCTCCGTCGCGCTCGGTGTGCTCATCTTTTCCTGGGTTGTCACCTGGATCTTCGGCTATCACATCGCCGGCCTCGTCATCGGTGTGCTGCTGATGGACGCCGGCGCGCAGACCAGTCAGGTCGGCAACCAAACCCGCATCTTCTCCCTCGCGCACTGCCCCGGCACCGCATTCGGCGCGCGCAGCCGCATCAACACCGTCTACATGACGACCTACTTCATCTTCGGCGCGCTCGGCTCGTATCTCTCCGCCCACGCATGGGAGCGGTGGCACTGGAACGGCGTCTCGAGCCTCGCGCTCCTGCTGCTCACACTCGCTGTCGTCCGCCACGCATACGGAAGCTGGCGCAATCGCCGGAAAGAAGAACTCTGCCACGATGAAGTGGATGCAGCGCTAGCCGAAGAAGCCATCGGCGGCTGATGCCGCTCAAGCCGCGGCGCGAAGCCGGTACCGCAATCCGAGAAACCACTGCTCGAAGGTACGCCGCGAAAGCGTTGCGATGGCTACGGCCGCGCCGTTCGCAATCACGAACCGGATCATGATCCCGCGCAGGC
>DATBCB010000434.1:0-9173 GCA_036270675.1 Acidobacteriaceae bacterium
CGGAGACTGCGGTCGTGGTCCCTGAACAAGTGACGGTAAAGGTACCCACGTTTCAGACGGCTACGAATCACTGAGCGTGGGGCGCATTCTGGTCGCGTGCAGGAAGGATTCACGTGGTCTTTATCGTCTCGCAATCCAACGAACATGGTGTGCCGCAGATGATTGGCTCCAGCCCATTCGCGGAACTCTATCTGCGCCACCGCCGGTGGCTTGAGTCACACGGCTTCCTTCATCTTCTCTGCCGTGATTCCCTCTCCCCATCGCCTTGCCAGCCTCTTTGTGTGCGAACGCGGCCTGTTTACGTTCCCACAAAACAAAGGCCGCTTCTGTTAACGTGTACCCCCGAGCTACTTCAACGCCAGCGCATGAGAATGTCGGTGTATCTTCGCTTTCCCTTCAAACAGCGCATACACAGTCGGCAGGAGTAGCAAGGTCAGTCCCGTCGAACTCACCAGCCCGCCGATCACCACAATCGCCAGCGGCCGCTGGTTCTCCGATCCCGGCCCGGTGGCAAACAGGAACGGCACCAGGCCGAGAGCAGCCACGGTCGCTGTCATCATCACTGGCCGGAAGCGCAGACGCGTTCCCTCGCGCACCGCATCTATCTGCGACATGCCTTCCTCCCGCAGTTTACGGATGTATGAGACCAGCACGACGCCGTTCAGCACAGCAATGCCCCACAGTGCAATGAATCCAACGGACGCCGGCACCGAAAGATATTCGCCCGAGATATACAACCCCAGAAGGCCGCCGATCGAAGCCAGTGGAAGCACCGTAATGATCAGCGCCGCGAAGCGCACCGATTTGAAGAGCACAAACAGCAGGAAGAAGATCGCCGCAATCGTGATCGGCACAATAACCATCAGGTGATTGAGCGCGCGCTCCATGTTATGAAACTGCCCGCCCCACTCGATGTAATAGCCCGCCGGCAGCGGCAGCTGTCGCTCCACCTTCTCCTGAAGCTCCTTCACGTGTCCGCCAAGATCGCGATCCTGTACGTTGATCCCGACCACGATACGGCGCTTGCCCATGCTGCGATTGATCAGGGCCGGCCCTTCCGCCACCTTCACTGCCGCCAAATCCTTGAGTGGAATCCGTGGCCCATCCGGTGAGCTGATCTGCAGCTCGCGGATATCTTCCACGCTGTCGCGCAGATTTGCCGGCAGGCGCACAACGGCGGAGAAGCGGCGCTCACCCTCATAAATATCAGTGGCAGCCTTGCCCGCAATCGCCGTCTCGATCACATCGTTCACATTCGCCGCATTCAGTCCATAGCGCGCAATCGCGCGACGATCGATATCGATCGTCAGATATTGTTGTCCGCCCACGCGGTCTACGCGCGTGTCCTGCGTGCCACGGATTCCGTTGGCCACCTTCGCGATGGCCTTCGCCTTCTTCACCAGCGTGTTCAGGTCGCCGCCATACAGCATGACGGCTATATCCGCGCGCACACCGGATACCATCTCATCGACGCGGTCGCTGATGGGCTGCGACATCACCAGGTTGATCCCGGGAAGTGCAGCCAGCTTCTCGCGAATCTGGTTCGCGATGGTCTCCTGCGTCATTCCATGTGGCCGCTTGTCGAAAGACGTCAGAGAAGCGAGCACGTCCGCTTCATTCGGTCCCGCCGGGTCGGCCGGCGACTCGCCGCGCCCCAAGCGGGACACTACATTGTCTACTCCGGGCACTTGCCGCATCAGCCGCTGCATCTCTCCCTCCATCTTCAGTGACTCTTCAAGCGAAATATTCGGGACGCGGTCCGCATTCGGCGAGAGTGTGCCCTCCTGCATCTCCGGAATAAACGACGTGCCCAGGAACGGGACCAGCCAAAATGAGCCGAAGAATAGAATGATCACCCCCGATACTGCGATCTTCCGATGATGGAGTGTCCAATGCAGCAAGCCATCGTATAGCCTGCGCAGCAGGCGTACCAGCCATGTATCTTTCTCCGAGCCGCCCTTGAGCAGATACGAAGACAGCACCGGCGAAAGCGTCAGCGACAGCACCAGCGAGATGCCTAGCGCGATGGCGATGGTGTACGCGAGCGGCGCGAACAGCTTGCCTTCCATGCCTTCGAGCGTCATCAGCGGCAGAAAGACAAGAATGATGATGGTCACGCCGAAGAGTGTCGGAGTCGCGACCTCCTGGACGGCCGAGAGTACGATATGCAGCTTGGCAAAGCGATCTTCCGGATGATGCTCATGCTTCGCGTGGCTCAGGCGGGCGAAGATGTTCTCGACGACCACCACCGAGCCATCCACCATGAGGCCAATCGCAATCGCCAGTCCGCCCAGCGACATCAGATTCGCCGACAACCCGATGTGGTTCATCACGAGAAATGTCAGCAGCGGCGTCAGCAGCAGGTTCGCACTCACAATCGGGCTGGAGCGGAGGTCGCCGAGAAAACAGAAACAGGATCACGACGACCAGCACGATGCCTTCTGCAAGCACCTCGGCTACAGTGTGAATCGCCGCATCCACCAGCTGCGAGCGGTCGTAGTAGGGGACGATCTGCAGGCCGCCCGGGATCATATGCTTGCGGTTGATCTCCGCAACGCGCTGCTTCACCCTGCTCACGATCTCCTTCGCGTTGCCGCCAATCGTCATCAGCACGACGCCGCCCACCGCCTCGGTGTAGCCATTCTTGATCATCGCGCCATAGCGCGCTTCTGTCCCCAGCCGCACCTCCGCCACATCGCGGATGTACACCGGCGTGCTCTTGTTCTCCTTCAGCACGATGTTGCCGATGTCATCCAGATCATGCACCAACCCGACACTGCGAATCAGGTACTGCTCAGCGTGCTGCGGCAGCACACCGCCGCCTGCATTGGCATTGTTGCGTGCCAGCGCATCGCGCACATCGTGGATCGTGAGGTCGTAATAGTGCTGCTTCTGCGGATCGACCAGCACTTCGTACTGTTTGACGAAGCCTCCCGTCGAGTTGATCTCCGCCACACCTGGTATGGAGCGCAGCAGTGGCCGCACCACCCAGTCGTCCACCGTGCGCCGCTGCACCAGCTCCTCATGCGTCAGCGGCCGCTTCTCCGCGCTCTCGCCCGGCAGCTCCAGCGTGTACTGGTACACCTCGCCCAGCGCATTGGTGATCGGTCCCAGCACAGGCGTCACACCCGGCGGCATACGGTCGCGCAGCTCGGCGAGCCGCTCGGAAACCATCTGCCGCTCGCGATACAGATTGCTGTCGTCCGTGAACACCAGCGTGATCAGCGACAGGCCCGGTTTGTTCAGAGAGCGCATGTCCGTCATGCCCGGCAGGCCGGTCATCGCAATTTCAATGGGGATAGTTACAAATCTTTCTACTTCCTCCGGCGACTTGCCCGGTGCCTCGGTAGCAATCTGCACCTGGATATTGGTTACGTCCGGGAATGCATCCACCGAAAGATGTGCAGCGGCGTTTATGCCAAAGCCCAAAAGCACCGAAGCCACGACGACCAGGATCAGCCGCTGCCGCAAGGCCGCAGCTATGATGGCGTGGACCATCACTCGCCTCCCTTGATGGCGTTCTGCTTACGCTGGTTGTTCAGGTGGAAAGCGCCGTCGGTCACGATGCGCTCCTCCTGGCGTACGCCGCTCAGCGCTACGCGACGGTCGTTCTCTTCCTGGCCAAGCGTGACTTCCCGCAAAACATATTTGGTTGGGCCGATCTCCACGAAGACATAATCCTTGTTCTCCTCGCGGACCACAGCCGTGGTCGGCACTGTCAGCTTGCGCTCCTTCTGTCCCGTGAAGGTCATGCTCGCCAGCTCATCAGGCTTCAGCAGCCCTTTGGGATTTGGCACATCCATGTGCACTTCAACCGTGCGGGTTGCTGGATCAACGATCGGCGAGACAAACGAAAGCCGCCCCGTGATCTCCTGCTTCGGCAGCGCTGGAATGCGCACCTCCACCTGCATCCCTTCCTGCAACTGCCCAGCATCTTCTTCCGGCACGTTCGCCACAATCCACACCGTGGAAAGATCGGCAATCGTAAATGCCGGATCGGCCGGCTGCACCACCTGGCCGATCGTCACTTCGCGTTTGAGAACCGTCCCCGTTTTCGGCGCGATGATCGCGTAATCTGCGCTCAGCTTGTGTGTCGTTTCCAGTCGCCGGATCTGCGCCTCCGTCATGCCCAGCTAGCCCCAGCAGTTGTGTGTGATACGAGTCCGCCTCGGTCGTGGCCTGCAGCAGCTCCGCGCCCCGCCGCTCCAGTTCCGCGCGACCAATCACGTCCGCGTGGACAAGCTGCTCCGCCCGCTTCTCCGCTGCCGCAGCCAGGTTCTGCTGCGACGCCGCCTTGACCAGCGCGAACTGTGTGTCTGAAAGCTCCGTGCTGTGGAGCGTCGCCAGTACCGTGCCTGCGGTCACGTGCTGCCCCTCGAAGACCAGCAGTTTCAGAATGCGCCCCTTCACTGGCGAACCGACATGCGCGATCTGTTTGGCATTCGTCTGAACACGTGCTGCCACCTGCAGCGTGCCGGTCACATCGGCCATCTCCGGATAGCCGAACTTCAGGTTTTCCTTGAGCGCTGGCGTAATCGCCACCTCACCTGCGTTCAGTTGCTCCGCCGCTGCTGCTGCCGGCGTTTCCTGCTTCGCCTTGCAGCCCGCCGCCATCAGCATCACGAGCGCGGCAAAACTCAGAATCAGACCCCCGGCACGTGCGCGGCGCGCTATAGCCGAAGAAAGAAGAGAAGAGTTCGAGATTTTCATTCAAGGCCTCACACCGAGCGATTCCAGATCCACCATCGCGGACTGTCGCGCAAACTGCGCGTCCAGCAGATCGCCGCGCACGCTCTGCAGCACGCGCTGCGCGTCCAGCACCTCCACAATCCCGCGCTCGCCAAAGCGATACGCAGCCTTCGCCGCATCGACTGCGCTCTCCGCTGCGCGCAGCGATCCGGCCTCAAGCGACGTAGCCTGCTGGTCGGCCAATTGATACTGCTCGTAAGCACGCTCCAGCACCGCCGTCAGCTCCAGTTGCCGCTGATTCAGCACCGCGTTCGACTGCGAAATCAGCGCGCGCGCATCCGAGATCTGTCCTCGTCTCCGATCCCAAAGCGGAATGGGTATCGTCGCGCCCAGGCGCCAGAAGCGTAGGTCGGGCTGGTTTTCAAACTCGGCAAACGCCACCGGCGCTGGAATGCTAAGTGCGCGCTCTCGGTCCAATGTTGCTTGCGCCGCCTGCGTGTTTGCCCTGGACGTCGCAATCACCGGATGCGTATCCAGCACTTTGCTCCGCAGTTGCTCGAGCGACGGCAACGGTGTTCTCGGCTCAAACTTCCCCTGCGGGTCGATATTTGCATCCGCCGGAGCGGCAATTGTAACTCGCAGATTCGCAATTGCATTGGCATATTGGAGCTCCGCGCTGCGTACCTGAAATCGCGCGCCAGCTCGGCCTCCGCGCGCGTTAGTTCCAGCCGGCCCTTTTCTCCGGTCTGGACCTCCACCTCCACGCGCCGCCGCAGGTCTTCGACGAGTTGCAGATTCTCCTGCGCATGCTGGATCTCCTCCCGCTGCCGCAGCGCGTTGTAGAAGGCGTGCTTCGCATCGGCAAGCACCGACAGCACGGCGGCACACTCACCTGCCGGCCGAACTCCGAGCGCGGCACTACCTTTCGGCTGGAGTTGCCCGCCCGCGCCGCGCACGTCACATTGAAGAAGACAAAGGCGGCCGCCCTATGAAGTCCAGCCGCATCCTCGTGGTCGATGATGACAGCAGCCTCCGCCGCGTCATGAAGATGCAACTGGAAGAGGTTGGCTACCAGGTTTCGCTCGCGCACGATGGCAACGAAGCCTGGACCATCCTCAAAGAGTTCGACCCGCAGCTCGTCATCACCGATCTCCGCATGCCGGCTACCGGCCTTGAACTCCTCCGGCGCATCAGTGAAAAAGGCTTGCAGACCACCGTCATCGTCATCACTGCGTTCGGTACCATCGAGTCCGCCGTCGAAGCCATGAAGATGGGAGCCTACGACTACGTCACCAAGCCTATCGACTTGGACGCGCTCGTCCTCGTCGTTCATCGCGCCATGGAGCGCCAGAATCTCATCGAAGAAGTGCGCACCCTTCGTTCCGCGCTCGATCGCCGCTACGGTTTCGAAGGCATCGTCGGCAAACTCGAAGGGACTGCTCCGCGTGCTCGATCAGGCCGCGCGCATCGCCCAGCGCGACGCTACCGTCCTCATCCTCGGCGAGACCGGCACCGGCAAGGAGCTCGTTGCTCGCGCCATCCATCACAACAGCCGCCGCAACAATCGGCCCTTTGTCGTCATCAACTGCGGCGCCATCCCCGCGGACCTCGTCGAATCCGAGCTCTTCGGCTACGCGCGTGGTGCATTCACCGGTGCGCTCACCAACAAAACTGGTCGCATCGAGTCCGCCGATGGAGGCACCCTCTTGCTGGACGAAGTCGGCGAGCTTCCCCTCGGCGCGCAGGTCAAGCTGCTGCGCGTCTTGCAGCAAGGCGAAATTTCAAAACTTGGCGAGAGCGCACCGATCAATGTCGATGTCCGTATCATCGCTGCCACTCACCGCGATCTCTCCGCCATGGTGGAAGACGGCACCTTCCGCGAAGACCTCTACTACCGTCTCGCCGTCGTGCCGCTGAAGGTTCCGCCGCTTCGCGAGCGACGCGAAGACATTCCCGGCCTCGTCGACGCGCTGCTCCAGCGCATTCGCGAGCGCCACAGCCTGCCACAGGTACGCCTCTCGCCGACCGTCCAGCAGCGACTCATCTCCTACCCGTGGCCCGGCAACGTGCGCCAGCTCGAAAATATGCTCGAGCGCCTGCTGGTCCTCTCCTCTGGCGATCTCATCACGGTCGAGGACCTGCCCGAAGAACTCATCTCTCCTTCCGCTACGAGCGCGGTCCTCTGGCCGAACCTCCCCGAAGAAGGCCTGAGCCTCGAAGAGATCGAGCGCGAGCTGATCAGCCGCGCCCTCGACAAGTTCAGGGGAAACCAGACCCAGGCGGCACGCTATCTTGACATAAGCCGCCGCACACTCATCTACCGCATGGAAAAGCATGGCCTCGCCGCGTCAGACACAGAGATAACCGAGACACCGAAGTCCTGATCGACTTCGCAAGGTCGGTTTCCGTTGCTACGTCGACTGCATATGATCGGGAGTGACTTGTTTCTGGAGCAGCTCGTCGGTGAGCGCAGCCAGGTTCTGGTCTAAGCGGGCCGATCGATCTGCTTCCATGAGTTGAGCGCGGTCATTCCGAGGAGTTCTTCGTTTGTCACTTTGACCTGCTATTTTTGTATGAGCGCGATAGTTTGATTCCGCTCGAAAAGACACGGACGCGCAAAATCATGCCGGAAGAAGAGAAAGTCGCTGGCCGGATATACCGCGTGGACTTGCGGTGTTCTGATACAGCCCATTTCGCGAGACGAGGTTGCTTCCGGGTAGGCCGTGATAGTCCCACAAGGCCCATCCCGGGTACGGGGGCGCATTGGCGAATTCGTGGCAACTCTGGCTTGGAATCGGCGCATACACGTTTGATGTTTTGGAATTGAGCCTCGCTATCCCGCAGAAGCAATACCTTGCGGTTTTGCGATACGGAGCAACATAGACTTCATTGATCCCTCGATCGCACGAGCGCGATTGACCGGGCGAAAAGAAAAAGGGCGCGAAGGAAATCGCGCCCCTTTCTTTTTTTTTGCAAAAGCTGCTGCTATTCACTATTGCAGACCGCTCGCGTAGGCTTGCACACGGGACAGCAGATTTGCCGCCTGTTGAATGAGGGTGTCTGCAGTACTGTCCGGAATTGGTGTGCCGTCGCTCTCGGCAGCCTCGAGTAACGGCTGGATTTGTGCCACGAGAGTATCGCGCTCGGCTGTGAACGAAGCCAGCTGATTTTCGATACCGGTGTAGGTGGAGTCGTCCTGGGGGTTGCCTTTTTTCAGAGCGACTGTGGATGCGTGAAGACTGGCGAGGCCCAACGGCCCAACCGGAGCGGTGATCTGTTTGAGTGCCTGAGCCAACGGGACGAAGCTCCCGCCCTTTTTGACTGCGGACGGCTGCGCCCAGCCTTTGAATTTCTCGACCAGCGCGCGCCCCTCGTGAGAGTAATCGTCCTTCAGGCCCAGCAGTGTGAGCATCGTGGGCCGGACGTCGGTGTGGTCCGACCATGTTGTATGGTCCACACCTGCCGGAACGACTCCGGGGCCGACCATTCCGAGCCAGGTGGTTGTGATCTCCGGCTGCACGTCACCGTGGTTCCAGGCGAATCCCGGCTGTTGTGTGACACACGAAGTCGCCGGGGTTGTGCTGGTGCCGCAGACGGTAGAGCCGGTAATAAAATAATCCGGGTTGGCAAACATTGTGAAGCTCGGCGTCCGGAGCGGGTCGAAGGTCTTCATGTGCAGCATTTGGAACTCGACAGGATTGGCCATATTCTGTGCGATGGTGTCCGTAGCTCCGGAGATCGGATTGGTCGCCGTTAACATGCTGGACGCACGCTCGAAGGCCCGCAGCGATGGATCATTTGGGCCGGGGTTGTTGGTCAGGTAGATGTCGGGCGCATCATCGCTGTTCACCGAGGCGGGGGTGCTGATGCCCGCTTCCGCCTGGAGCAGGCCCCTGAAGTTCAGGTTCAACTCGCCGACCTCGTTGCCAACGGTGTTGCCATACGTGCAAGGCGTGTTTACTCCGTCACAACCAGGGTTGGTGGGGTTGGCGGCGATCACATGATCTCCCTCCTCTGCCATGATCATGAAGAGCGTGTTCTCCGGGGTGATTCCGTCTTTGGCCAGGCGCGTGAAGAACTTGCTGAAGGAGTCGTCATACTGCTTCAGCGTCTGAACATAGTGCGCCTCACCTGGACCGTAATCGCCAGGGTCTGATGGGAAGCCATACCCATAGGGGTTGAGCGAGACCGGTCGGTGCGGAGTGTTGATGTACGCATAAACCACTGGGACGCCAGCCTCGAGCATATCGGCCGTGTAGCCCAGCGCGTATTGCGGCTGCAAGCTGAATCCGGGGAAGCCCGGCGTCAAGGTGCCAGCCGGGAAGTCATCGACGATGGTGTTGCCGTTGATGTCCTTCAGGTTTCCATTGGCGTCCAGCACATTACTGCCCAGCCCGAGATTGCGGAAGGCCTGGGTGACATATTTGTGACCGAAAAGGGCGTTATTTCCCTCGTAAGCGGTGGACGTCCCTGTAGCGGCATCG
>DATBCB010000435.1:0-1724 GCA_036270675.1 Acidobacteriaceae bacterium
CAACCTCCACGAACTCGACCAGCGCATACCCGTTCATCAATGTGGGCAATGGACAACTGGTATCGATCGGAGAGCCGCCGTTCGGTGCGCCGACGGTGTTCAACTTTTTCCCGCCGGACTATGTTGCGCCCCAGAGCGCGATCAACGCGCCGGAATTTGCGCTGGAGAATACAGGCTCGATTATCCCGCTGGCCAATGCGGCGAACTACATCATGCACAACAGCGGGAGCGGGTTGCAGGTGGACTACAGCGCGACGGGACAGTTCGGCGGCAGAGCTTCAAATCCGGGCGACCTGGCGGATTACCTGGGCATGATCTTCATGCACAGCCAGATGTCCTCCGATTTGCGGTCGGCGATTGTCGAGAACGTTTCAGCGATTCCGGCGAGCAATCCTTCGGCGCGTGCCAGCGTAGCGGCTTACCTGGTGGTCACATCGCCGGAATACAAGATCATGCATTGATATTTCTGCGGCAACGCCGCAATGGGACTGGAGTGAAGGTATGACAACGAGTCGACGGAGTTTTCTGAGTTACGCAGCGATGGCGGCGGGTGGCAGTGCACTGGGGCTGAGGCCCTTTGGCGCGATGAACGCGTTGGCGCAGACGACATCGGATTACCGGGCGCTGGTGTGCGTGTTTCTGTTTGGCGGAAACGATTCGAACAACATGCTGGTGCCGTTCGATACGACGGGCTATGGGAACTATGCGAGCCTGCGCGGGCCGGTAGCGCTGGGACGCAATGCACTGCTGCCGCTGTCGCCGACACCGAACTTCGCGCTGCATCCCAGCCTGCCGGAGGTGCAGTCGCTCTACAACAGCGGCAAGCTCGCGTTTCTGACGAATGTGGGCACGCTGATCCAGCCGACGTCGCAGGCGCAGTATCTGGCGGACCAGGGGACGCGGCCGAGCAATCTGTTTTCGCATCCGGACCAGCAACTGGAGTGGCAGAATCAGGCCGTCAGTGGAAGAACGCGGAGCGGCTGGGCGGGCAGAATCGCGGACCGGTTGAATGTGCAGTACAACAGCGGCGCGCAGGTTCCGATGATCTGCTCGCTCGATGGAGACACGATCTTCTGCAACGGCGAGTCGACACAGCCCATATCGCTGGGCAGCCAGGGCGCGGTGCCACCGTATTGCGCGGACGGACAGTATTGCCCGTCGCGACTGCAGACCGCCCAGCAACTGGCGACGTTCAGCTCCGGCGTGTCGCTGGTGCAGGCGGACAATGACATCACGTCCAATGCGTATCGCTACAACACGGTGCTGACCGATGCCATGAAATCGGCCGCAGGGTTGCAGACCGCCTTTCCTACCGGGGGAGGCAATCCGTTTGGATCGCAACTGAAGCAGGTGGCGCAACTGATGCAGGTGCATTCCGCGCTGGGGGTGAAGCGGCAGATCTTTTTCGTGGGCGGCGGCGACTTCGATACACACGGCGGTCAGCTTCAGATCCAGGCGGCGCAGCTGTCGCAACTCAGTCCGGCACTGAGCGCGTTCTACAGCGCAACTGAAGAGCTGGGGCTGGCGAGCCAGGTGACGACGTTTACCTGCTCGGATTTTTCACGGGCATTCCAGCCGAATTCGGCCAACGGCAGCGATCATGCCTGGGGCGGCCACCATATCGTCATGGGTGGCGCGGTGCAGGGTGGGCGGATGTATGGGACCTTCCCGACGCTGGCGCTGGGCGGCCCGGATGATTCGGACAAGAACGGCCGCTGGATTCC
>DATBCB010000436.1:0-1724 GCA_036270675.1 Acidobacteriaceae bacterium
GCCGCTTCCGCCGCAGCGTCCTCTACAGCAGCGTCCTCTACAGGCAATTGACCCTCGCTATCGCTCGCGTCCCGGCGATGCCTACCCCATCTGGAGCGACCGCGCAATGAAACCCAAGAAGCTCCTCCTCCCGATTGCGGCCGCGCTGATCTTCGTTGCGCTTCTTGTCTATGGAAGCCACCGCACACATTTCCGGTGGGACATCCTGGCCCAGCAGACGCATTACGTCAATTGGTGGAACATCCTGCTGGGCGTGCTGCTGATTTACGTTGCGTTTCTGGTCCGCTCGTTCCGCTGGGTTGTCTTCCTGCGCCCCACGCGCCGATTGCCTCCGCTCTACCTGCTGGGCACGCAGGTAATTGGCTTCACGGCAGTGGCGCTGCTCGGCCGTGTTGCCGATCTCACGCGGCCTTATCTTGTCGCCCGCCGCAGCAAGCTTCCCCTGCCACTTCAGGTCGCGATCTATACCGTCGAGCGCATGTTCGACGCGTGCTCCATGGCGACCATCGTGGGCGTGGCGCTGCTGCTGGATCCGAACAAAGCGGCCATGCCCCACCGCGAGATGGCGATGGCAGGCGCGAGAAGCGCATTGATCGGGGCGAGTGCATTGATCGTACTGGCGGTCGCGGTGCGGGTGGCGGGTGAAAAACTGGCGCAGCTCTGCGAGACGACGATGGGCCACAAGCTGGGGATCGCAATTGCGACGAAAATTCGTGGCTTCCGCGATGGTCTGATCGCGGTCTCAGCGCCCGGAACGCTTGTGCCGGCAGCACTGCTGTCTCTGCTGATGTGGGCGATGATCTCTGGCGCCTATGTGCTCACGGTGCGGGCGTTCGCCGCGTCGTCCATATTGGCTTCGATGACCCTGGGCCGCGCGGTCATCCTGATGGCGGCCAGCATGGTCGGTTCTGTTGTGCCCATCCCCATTGTCTCCTGGTTCGCCCAGATACTGGTTCTGCAGCAGACGATGCAGCGTCTCTACAACGTGCCGGCAGAGACGGCACTTGCTTGCGGAGCGGGAATCACCTTCGTCACCTTCCTGTGCATTATCCCGGTAGGGCTGCTGTGGTCGCGCTTTGAGCACATCTCGCTGACGCGGGTCGCCGAGGAATCGGAACACACCGCGGAGGAGCTTTCCACCCGCGCGCAGGCGTAGCGCTCTGGCGCTGCCGCCGCCGCGCATGCTGCTAGAGCATTTTCCCTGTAGGTCTACAACGGCCAACGGAAGCTCTCGTGGCTTTTCGTTAAGGAAAAGCCACACCGAGATTCGCTCCGCTTCCTCACAGCGCAGGGAAAATGCTCTATCGTAGATTTATCTATGAAGTGTCCGTACTGCGGCTTTGCGCAGGATCGCGTTGTGGATTCACGGGAGAGCAAGGAAGCCGATGCCATTCGAAGACGCCGCGAGTGCGAGCGATGCGAGAAGCGCTTCACCACTTATGAGCGCATCGACGAGATCCCCTACATGGTGGTCAAGAAGGATGGCCGTCGGGAGCGTTTCGAGCGGCACAAAGTTCTGAGCGGCCTGCTTCTGGCCTGCCGCAAGCGTCCCTTCACACCGGACAATCTGGAAAAAATCGTCGACGAAGCGGAGACCTTCCTCATCGACTCGCCCGAGCGCGAACGCACCACCAGCGAGATCGGCGAACTCATCAT
This sequence comes from Acidobacteriaceae bacterium, assembly GCA_036270675.1. Taxonomy (GTDB): domain Bacteria; phylum Acidobacteriota; class Terriglobia; order Terriglobales; family Acidobacteriaceae; genus KBS-83. The sequence goes on from DATBCB010000436.1 coordinate 1,657, forward strand.
GAACCGGCTCAAGTCCATCGACACCGTGGCCTACATTCGTTTCGCCAGCGTTTACCGCGACTTTACAG
>DATBCB010000437.1:0-26847 GCA_036270675.1 Acidobacteriaceae bacterium
GCGATGCTCGAAGTACTCGCAACCTGCCTGGAAGAGCGGCTCGGCATGGCTGCCTGCGGCGCGACCACGAAGACAGGCGCAGGCAAGTACACGCGGGCGACATTCGGCGATACAGCCCGCCTCCATCCGGCAGTCGTCTACATGGCGGGTGAGTTGGACATCTGCGACGGACCCCGTCGCGTGCAGGCGCTGACCGGGAAGATCGGAATGAGCCAGCGCCGCATCGCGCAGCTCTTTCACGAGCAGGTCGGCGTTTCGCCCAAGACCTATCACCGCGTGCGCCGCTTTCAGCACACACTCCAGCGCTTGCGCGGAGTGCGGCAGGTGAACTGGGCCGATCTTGCGGTCGACTGCGGCTATTACGACCAGGCGCACCTCAGCCACGACTTCCGTCAGATCGCCGGGATGACCCCGGCCGCCTACCTCGCCGCGGCGACCGAACATCTCAACCATGTGCCGCTGCGGGACTAAAACGGCGGGAAAGCTTCCGATTTTTACAAGACACGCTGGGTGGGCCTGGAGCAAAATCGCAGGCAAAAGGAGAAATTGTGATGGCACGAGTGAATCCGATTCCGGAAGGCTCGCACAGTGTGCAGCCATACCTGATGTTCGCAGGATGCGCGAAGGCGATGGAGTTTTATGCCAAGGCCTTCGGCGCGCGTGAGGTGATGTGCATGAAGGGCCCGGACGGCATGGTGGGCCATGCGGAGATGCAGATCGGCGACAGCCGCATCATGATGGCGGACGAGGCGCCAAAGATGGACGCATATGGCGTGAAGCACTACGGTGGATCGCCCATCAGCCTGATGCTCTACATCGAAGACTGCGATGCACAAGCACTGGCGGCGGGCGCGGAGAGTTTGCGTGAGCCGGCGGACCAGCCGTATGGCATTCGCATGAGCGGCGTGCAGGATCCCTTCGGCTACAAATGGTGGATTGGCACGCAGATCGCCGTCATGTCCGTCGGCGAGATGCAGGAAGCCGCGGTCGCAACTCACGGCACCGTGTGACAACGGTGTGATCTCCAAGAAACGAACTCAGGATGTGAACTCAGGATGTGAACTCAGGATGTGATCTCCACGGTGTGGATCCATAGGAGGTGAACCATGACTGCCGATGCATTCCGCCGCGCCGCGCTGGCGTTGCCCGGCGCAATCGAGAACGAGCACATGCACCACCCCGATTTCCGGGTGGCAAACCGCATCTTCGCCACACTGGGCTATCCCGATGGCACCTGGGCCATGGTGAAGCTGCCGCCGGACGAACAGCAGAAGCTGCTGGAAGCAATGCCGGAGACCTTTCAACCAGCCGCCGGCGCATGGGGCCGGCAAGGCTCGACCATGGTGCGCTTGTCCAAGGCGAAGCAGCAGGTGCTCACCTACGCACTCGAAATGGCGTGGCGGCTGGCGCAGGCGAAACCAGCGAAAAGAAAAGAGCGCCTGAAGCCATCCGCGTGACCTCGAGCCCACATGGCGCGCGGCCGTTCAGATTTCATGGCTCGCAACGGCTCCTGAATAATATTTCCCGGCGCCCAAGATCGGCAGTCGCCTTATCGGCAGTCTGGTTCATCGTCTGGTGCGATATGCCCGGATTTCGCGACGAATTCCGGACAATTCCTGGTTCGCGCTGAATTGGGCGATAATTTAGGTGTATATACACTCATATGGGGAGCTTTGAAACTCAACTTGCGCGCACCCGGAACTGCACATGTTCCGCGCTCCGCCGCGCCACCCGTGCCGTCACCGCACACTACGAGGCGCAGTTTCGCGGCTCCGGGCTGCGCGGCACGCAGTTCACCATACTCTCCGTTCTGGCGCAGGCCGGCCCTCTGCCCATGACCCGCCTCGCCGATCTGCAGGGCGTGGAGCGCACCACGCTGACCCGCAACCTCACCGTGCTGGCGCGCCGCGGACTGGTGGAGTGGGTCGCCGCAAAGGACGGCCGCGTCCGCAAGGCCGCGCTCACCAAAGCCGGCAACGCGATGCTGCACAAGTGCCTGCCGCGCTGGGCAGCGGCAGAGGCCAGTGTCCGAAAAGTGTTGAAGAAGTTCCATCTCCCGCAGGTCTAGCCGATGATCGGTGCCAGCGGAGTGAGTGTTCCGGGCCAATAGGTGTAGATACACGGAGGTGTGTATGTTCGATCTACTGTCTACCGCGGAGCTGACTGCCGCTTCCGCAATCGTTGTCTTTTTCCTCTCATCGATCTTGTCAACCAACACTCGGCAGCGCCTCCTCATCGCTGCGGCGCTCGCCGGCTGGTTCTGCCTGGTGTTGGCCGCAGGCGCCACCGGCGCCTTCTCCGTCCAGCAGGGGATTGGCACAGCAGGCATCGGACTCGCCGTAGTGATTCCAGTCGTCGTGCTGAGCCTGCTGGTGCTGGGGAATCCCCAAGGACGCGACAGGGTTGCCCGAGCGCCGCTGACGGCACTGGTGGGTGTGCAGAGCCAGCGTGTGCTCGGTATCTCTTTCGTGCTTCTCTACGCAGCCAAGCGGCTGCCGGCTCCCTTTGCACCCGTCGCCGGATGGGGTGATGTTGCAGTGGGGGTGCTCGCCATGCTCCTGCTATTCCGGCTGTTGCGCAAACCCGCCAGCATTCCCAGCGGTGCACTCGTACTGTGGAATGTGCTGGGAGTGGCAGACCTGGTCATCGCCGTCTTCCTGGGCGCGACCTCATCACCAGGGCCAATCCAGCTCTTTCACGGAGAGCAAAACTCAGCAGCGATGGCTACGCTCCCCTGGATCCTGATCCCTTGCTTCCTGGTACCAGTGTTCCTCTTCCTTCACCTGTGCACCTTGTATCGCCTTCGCAAGACGCTGCCAGCAGGGCAGACAAGCAACCTGCCACCCATTCGGATTGCGGCGCAAAGCTCCTGACCGCGCGCGCGTACGTCGTGGCGGCGACGCGAATCACCATCGCCGCCACGAACGCCTCTAACGCTCGACCCGGTGCAGGACAATCGCAACACTCGGCGGCAGCCGCCACGATGGATCGATCGATGGATCGGATCCATCCGGCGGCGGCCCAACCGCCGGACGATTTGCAGTCTCCTTTGGCGGCTCCGGCAGTTTGAACGGGAACTCGATCGTTTGTTCCAGCTCGATCTGCTCTTGCTTCACCGTGCCCGTGTAGTTGCGTCTCCCGGCTTTGAAAGAAACCCTGTCCCCGTCGACCTTGCCCTCGGAGATTGGCACGGGCACATCATTGCCTCCCGTAAAGCTCCTTCCCGTGCCTTCCACGCTTCCCGTCAGGTTGCTCCCGTCCTGCCGCAGCGTGAACACCATGGCGCCGCCGGCTCCAAGCAGCGAGGCAAGCTCATTGCTCTCCGCCGGCATCGGCCTCCACAGGCCGGTAATGCCCGAGCCCGTCGGAACCTCGCGCTCCCACACTGCCACCTGCGGGCGCAGCGTCGCCGACTTCGCTGAAATCGTAACCGTCGAAGGTGCAAGTCCCGGCGACGTCGCCTCCACCGTAATATTCCCCGCCGTCTTGGTCGCCTGCACAATCGCCATGCACAATCCGGAGAACGCCTTGCGCGATGCGCCCTTATCGGACTCATGGTCGGTGGGATCGCCATTGCCCACACCGATCAGTTTCCCGCCGGAAACCTTGAACATCACTTCGTTATCCGCGATGGGCATGAAGCGGCCCTTTGCATCGTGAACCGCCACGGTGAACATGGCCACATCCTCGCCATCAGCAGAGACCTCGGTGCGGTCCGCAGCCATCAGTAGTTTGGCCGCGTCGCCTGTCGTCTCCCGCTTCGCCGTCATCACTACCTTGCCGTCTTTGAAGCCGCGCGCCTCAATCGAGCCAGGCGCATACTTCACGTTCCACGCCAGGTGCGAATTCGTCTTCATCTCCTTCGCGCCCAGGCTCCGGCCGTTCAGGAACAGCTCCACACGGTCCAGATTCGAATACACCCAGACCGCGATCTCCTTGCCCTCCATCCCCGGCCAATTCCAGTGCGGAAACAGATGCAGCACCGGCTTTGTCGTCCACCACGATTGGTAGTAGAAGAACGAGTCCTTGGGAAATCCGCAGGTGTCGATAATGCCGTACTGCGAGCTGATGTTCGGCCAGTGATTCGGTGAAGGCTCACCGCGATAGTCGAAGCCCGTCCACACAAAGCCGCCGGCAAGCCACGGCTGCGCATCGCAGAAACTCCACCAGCCTTCTGCCGAAGCGCGCCCCGTCGTCGTGTACGGATCGTAGGAACCCACGTAGCCCTTCGCGGGATCAGTCACGTAAATGCCGCGCGTGCCCACCGCGCTCACCGTCTCTGTGCCCATCACCGGCTTGTCGGGATGCGACTTGTGATACTCCTCGGCCGCCGGGTCCATGTAGTTGTAGCCCATCACATCGCATACCGCCAGGCCGCCGGTTCCAATTGCCCCCGTGGGCGCGATCGATACCGGCCGCGAGCCGTCAAGCTCTGTCGCGACCGCTTTCATCGCGGTCAAAATCAGCACGCCCTTCTCCGTGTTCGCCTGACCCTCCTCATTGCCCATCGACCACATGAAGACGCTCGGCCGATTGCGATCGCGCCGTACCAGATCGCTGAACTGACTCAGGCCCTCGGGATTTGAAGACATCATGCGCGTCTCATCGAAGACCAGCATTCCAAGCTCGTCGCAGGCATCCAGCAGCTCCGGTGTGGGCGGATTGTGCGACGTGCGTATGGAATTGCAGCCCATCTCCTGCAGTTTGCGGATGCGATAGTACTGCACCGCGTCCGGCAGTGCAGCACCGATCCCGGCATGGTCCTGGTGATTGCAAGTCCCCTTCAGCTTCACGGGTTTGCCGTTCAGGAAGAAACCTTTCTGTGCGTCAAACGTAACCGTGCGAATGCCAAATGGCGTCTCGTAGCGATCGACGATCTCGCCGTTCGCCTCCACCTCCGTCACCAGCCGGTAGAGATGTCTCTCCTCCAGCGACCACAGCGCCGGCTGCTTCACCGCAATCTCCTGTGTATAGGTCTGCTCGCCTCCTTCCGCAATGGATATGGGTGCGGTTGCCGCTTTGCCCACCGTCTTGCCGTCAGGATCGAGGATGGTCGAGATCACACGCGCCTTCTGCTCAGACCGCGCCTGCTCCGCATTTCCGTGGTTCTCCACCTCCGTCCGGATCGAGAGCGTAGCGCTGTCCGCCCGCACCTGCGAGGTCACGAAGGTGCCCCACTTCTTCACATGCAACGGGTGCGTCTTCACCAGCCACACGTGCCGGTAGATTCCCGCGCCCTCGTAAAACCATCCATCGCTTGACGTCGCATCCACGCGCACCGGCAGCACGTTCCTGCCACCCGGATTGGCGAAGTCGGTCACATCGAAGCTGAACGGATCGTATCCACCGCTGTGGGTGCCGATGTAAAAGCCGTTGAAGACCACCATCGTCTCGCGGTAGGCGCCATCGAACTCGATCGTGATCCGCTTGTCCTTGCCCTCGGCAGGAAGCTCGAAGACGCGGCGATACCACCCGATGCTCGTCGCCGGATACGTGCGTCCCAGCGGATAATAGCCTTTGCTCGCAAGCGCGGGATCGTTGGTGAAGGGCAGCTCGATCGCCCAGTCATGCGGCAGGTCCACGCTCTTCCAGTCGCTGTCGCCGAAAGCAATCGCACCGGCCGGTAGAAAATTTCCCGTCTTCTGAAAGTTGCCGGCCCGGCCACTCCCGAACTCAAAATCCTTGGCCGGATCGTCCGCATTGCCGAAGTGGAAACGCCAGCCGAAATCAAGCAGCAGACGTTCCCGTCCTGCACCTGGCCCCGACGATGTATGTCGTGCGGCGCTTTCGGGCAGCGGCTCCGGAGCCGCCTCGGCCGCCTGCATCGCCATGCCGAGCGGGCCCATTCCGTTGACCATCGCCACCGCAGCCGGCGCCAACAGACCCGTCTTCAAAAGATTCCGGCGTGATACTTTGCTCATCCCGTGCCCCCGTCAAACGCAGCGAGCGATTCGAGCGATTCTGCAAGCGGTTACATTTGCGCGCACCAAACTAGTAGCTCAAAGAATGCTTTGTCAAATAGACGGAATTCTTCTCTGTGCTCCAAATGCTTTAGTATCCGGCTTCGCGTCCATGCCGAACGGCCAGGATGACAACCTCACGACCGTCGTAGCGATACAGCGCAACGTATGCGCCTTGACCAAACTCAATCACCCATTCGCGAAAATCAGGGGTCATCTCCTCAACCGGCTTTCCAATCTCTGGATGCACGGCGAGCAATTTCACACCGGCGCGAATGGTCCCGATGGCGCGTTTTGCAGCAGCCGGACTCTTCCCTGTCAGAAAACGATGGAGCCGAACTACGTCGCGGAGTGCAGCCTCAGACCACCTCAGGGTTATTCGTGACATTCAGGAGGAGAAGCATCCTCGCCAGCTTCGAGCTTTGCGAGCCACGCATCGGCTTCGTCTGCCGTGACGTGCAGACCGGTGGCCGCGTAATGGTTCCATGCCGCAGCCGCATCCTGCCGGAGCTGTTCGCGTTTCTCCTCGCGCTCCACATACTGTTGGATAGCCTCCCGCATGACCCAATGCGGCGAACGCCTCCGCGCTCCAGCGAGCCTCTGCACTCGTTCGCGCATTGCGGGATCAAGCTTGACGCTCGTGGTGTTATGTATCGACATAGAGAGTTACAAGGTGTTACTTGAAGACACTCTACTCTTTAGAGGCAGACCTGTCGAGCTTCGTTCACGCCCGCCGCCTCGTCACCACAGCCGCCACCGGCAGCGCACTCAGCAGAATCGCAGCCGCCAACAGAAATGGCGCCCCCGGCAGATGAATCCGCCCCGGCTTGATCGCCGCGGCGAAGGCAAACGTAAACAGCCCCGGCCCCACCAGCGCTGTCAGCCCCCGGATGCACTGCACTGCTCCCTGCAACTGTCCCTGCTCCTGCGGGTTCACGTGGACGCTCATCAGCCCCTGTGCCGTCGGCCCCGCCAGCCCCCACAGGTTCATCAGCGGAATTCCCAGCAGGAAGAGCCACCCAGTCGGGGCCAGCCCGAAGATGGCAAATCCCACCCAGCCGATCCCCAGCCCCCATAGCAGCGTGCTCCGCTGCCCCAGCCATTTCACCAGCGGCCGCACCAGCAGCGCCCCCACAATCACCGATCCCACCCCCACCAGGGCCAGCGACAGCCCCACCGCGCGCGCGCTCCACTGGTAGCGATAGTCCGTGTACAGCACCCACGTATTCACGAGCGACTGCTGCGTCAGGTAGCTCAGCAGCAGCACCAGGCCCATCCCGAATAGCTCGCGATGCCGTCGCAGCAGGGTCAGCGACCCGATCGGATTCGCCTGCTTCCACGAGAACGTTCCACGGCACTCCTTGCTCAGCGACTCCGGCAGCACAAACACGCCATACATTGCATTCAGCAGGCTCATCCCGCCCGCCACCCAAAAGGGCAGCCGTGGGCTCAAATTGCCCAGGACGCCGCCTAGAGCCGGTCCCAGCACAAACCCCAGCCCGAAGGCCGCGCTCACCATCCCGAACGCCTCGGCGCGCTTCTTCGGATCGGTCACGTCCGCGATATACGCCATCGCCGTGGGCACGCTCGCCGACGTGATGCCCGACACCACGCGGCCCACAAACAGCCAGCCCAGCGTCGGCGCCAGCGCCATCACCAGGTAGTCCACGCCCAGCCCGAAATTCGACAGCAGCACGATCGGCCGGCGTCCGAAGCGGTCCGACAGCGACCCCAGCAGCGGGGAAAAGCCAAACTGCATCACCGCCCACACCGTCCCGAAGATGCCGAACATCTCCGCGCCGCTGGCCGTGTTGCCGCCCATGAAGCTGGTGATCAACTGCGGCAGCACCGGGGCAATCATCCCCATCGCCAGCATGTCCAGCGTGATGGTGACGAAGATGAAAGCCGCCGCGGCACGCCGCCGAGACGACAGCCGCCGATGCGGCAGTTCCGGGAGATGCGCTGCATGCGCCTCGCGTGGCGAAGCAGTGGAAGGCGCCATCGGCTGGTCGGCCGGGGAAGTCACGTCGGGATCGAGTGCCACCTCCGATTCACTCCACTCCGGCATCCACCAGCCTCCGCCTTAAAAGCCGCACCAAGTTCCGCACCAAGAGCCCGCACTTGGAAGCCCGCACTGTGAGCCGCACTGTGAGCATAGACGCGCCGCTTCTCACTTGGCTTGGAGAAATCGGAAACCCGCGGGCCGATCCAACGCAGAAACAAAATGAAAGCGGCGAAAATGAGTTTCGGCAAAAGGATCCGAGCTGCCCCGGCGGTCCGGGAAAAATGCGAGGCGCTCGCCGGAGGGAGGGGAATTCGAGGCAGACCCAACAAACTCAGTTCCCCCAAAAATCAGTTCTTGGTCGCGATCACGATGTCCTGGCCGCTCAGATACTTCTTCCTGCCGCACCATGCACCGTAGTGAATCGGTTCGCGGATAGAGAGACCCGATCTGGCAAATAACTCCCGCACGCGGCTCTCTTCAAAGGCCAGCGCTGCCTCCGGATTTTTCGGGTCCGTCGTAACGCAGCCTTCGAGTTTGTAAATGAATTTCTGGCTGCTGGATCCCTGCTGGATGAAGTTTTGGGACTCCTCATTCAGCAAGAACATGGTGATGAAGCAGTTGCCGCCCTTTCTCAGCACTCGAGATATCTCTCTCAGGTAGTTCTCCAAATCCGCCGGGAACATGTGCGTGAACACGGAGGTTAAGAATACGAAGTCGAAGTTTTCGTCTTCGTGCGGAAACCGATAGCTCGAAGCCTCGTACACCCCTTTCGGGTTGTAGTACGTGTTCCTGACGTTCGAGTGGTAAAAATGAAAGTTGGGATATCGGGGAGTGATATGGCTCTGGCACCACTTGACTCCTTTCTTCACGATGTCGAAGCCCACGTACTCTCCATGGGCTGAAAGGTAGTCAGTCAATCGACCCGCCATCCTTCCGATCCCACACCCCACATCCAGTACCCGGTCATCCGGCTTAAGCCCGCCGTATCGTATGAACAGGTTTCTGAATTCCAGACCAATGGCCTTGTAATCCCCATCGCCGACAAAATTCATCGTCCGCGGAGGAATCATCTCCCTGCGCCTGGCGGCCATGTCGGAAAGATCCATGGCCCTCACATAGAGAGGCATCAGAAATCTCCGGACAGACACAGGAATTGCCCTTCGTAACGCGTTCAAGTTGGCCCCTTGCAAATGAGATAGATCGACCCCCAATAGTAAATCTTGGAGTTCCGCTGCGTCTGTGACGAGCACGTCCGGCGTGGGTCAGTTTCTGACCCACAACCCGAGTCGAAGATCAGAAGCGATACCGCGCCGTCAGAGCACCGCTGATCGGCGCTCCCGGAAACAGCTCCAGGTCCGAGTGCGATGAGTCGTAGTAGCGCGTGTTGGTCAGGTTCGACAGGTGCGCGTCCAGCTCCATGTGCTGCCGGTGGTAGAACACCGTCCCGTCCAGCCGCGTGTAACCCGGCAGCTCCACCAGGTTGTCGGTGTAGGCAAAGCTGTCCGTGTTGAAGTACACCCCGCCCCCCACACCCCACCCATTCGTAAAGCGATACGTCGACCAGAGGCTCCCGCTGTGCAGCGGAACATCGAACGGCCGCTTGCCCTGGAAAGGCACACCGTTGAAGCTCGCATGCGACTTCGTCACTACCGCGTCCTGGTAGGCATAGCCGCCGTAGACCATCCAGCGCTGGGTCACGCTCCCCTGGAACGACAGGCTGGCCCCCAGCGTGCGCTGTTCACCTGCCAGAATCAGTTGCGATGGATTCGCCGGGTTCGGCGTCTTGATATTGTTGCGGTCCAGGTCATACACCGCCACCGTCGAGATCAGCTTGTCGCCGAAGCTCGAAAACTTCGCGCCGCCTTCGTAATTCTGCGTCCGCTCCGGCGCCAGCTCCGCATTGTTCGTGGCCAGGTTCAGCGACTCGCCCGACGGATCGAAGTTGCGCGAGTAGTTCAGATACACCGTGCTCCATGACCGCGGCTGATACAGCAGCCCAACGCGCGGGCTCCACTTGTTATCGACGCGTCCCAGGTTCGGTGAGCCCACCAGCCGCTGGTCCAGATTCTGCTTGAAGTTGTCAAAGCGCGCTCCCGCCATCAGCTTCCACTGCGGCGCCAGTTGCATCAAGTCCTGCACGTAGAATGCCGCAGTCTGCGCCCAGAAGCGGCCGTTGGTTGTCGGCGTTGTGCTCGGCGTCGGCGCCAGGTCTGGCACCGGATTGTAAAGCGTAGTGTTCGGAGCCGTTCCGAAAAACTGCAACCGGTCGATGGTCTGCCGCCCATACTCCCCGCCCAGCAGCAGTGTGTGGCCGATGCGGGCAAAGCGTCCGCTGCGATAGGCCTCGAGCTGATCGAAGATATTCCGCTGGAACTGGTTTCCGCTGTACTGCCCGCGCGAGATCACTGGATTATCGTCCGCGTCCGTAGCCTCGGCTGTCGCACCGGCATGTGTCCCCAGCAGCGCCAGAGCCTCCCGATGCGCATGCGTCGAGGACTGCCCGGCGATGATCACGCCATCCGAATTGAGCTGATTCAGATAGATCGTCGAAAAATTCACAACATCGCCCGCGTTGCGAAAGATCTCGTGCACGTGCCAACCATCCGCGAAGTCGTGCCGCAGGTCGAAGGTCTCGTCCGTCGCACCCTGGTGAATGAAATCGTGTGGCGCATCGGAGGAGCCAAGAATGTAGCCGTAGTAGTTGCCAATCGGCACCACGCCCTGTGGCCCGTCGATCGCCGCAATGCCGCGGTCCGGCAGCCGTTCGTCGCGCAGCCGCTCCACCTGCAGATAGATATCGGTGTTCTCGCTCGGCCGCCAGCGCAGTGTCGGCGCAAACGCGTAGCGATTCATGTAGTAGTAGTGCCGCTGGCTCCCGGTGTACTCACCCGCTCCGGTCAACCGTCCGCCCAGGGCGTTGTTCAGCCAGGAATCGGCTGCATCCGCCTCCAGGCGCCGCTCGCCATAGCTGCCGCCGGTCACGCCGATGTAGCCCGCCACGCCCTCCATGGCCGGCTTCTTGGTGACGCGGTTCACCAGCCCGCCTGAAGAACCGCGGCCGTAGAGCACCGCTGCCGGGCCTTCAATCACGTCCAGTTGTTCGGTGTTCGAAAGATCGCGGAAGTACTGTGCATCGTCGCGCACGCCATCGATGTACTGGTCGCTCCCGGCGGTAAAGCCGCGGATATTGAAGGAATCGCGCCGGCCCTCGCCCAGTGTGGGCTCGATGCCGGGCACACCGGCCAGGGCATCCTTCAGGCTGTCGACGCCGCGGTCTTCCAGCAGTTGATTCGTCACCGTGTAGGCGGACTGCGGGAGGTCCAGCACCCGAATCGGCACGCGGCTCCCCGTTGTCTGCACCGTGGTGGCGTAGCCACCGGATGCCGTCACGGTGACCGTTTCCACGTTCTTCGCGATCTTCAAGGTCAGCGTCAGCCGTGTCTGCGTGCCCGCGCGCAATTCCACCGGCTGCTCTACCTGTTGATAGCCGGTTTGCGCGGCAGACACACGATAGGTTCCTCCCGGCAGATCGACATGGAAACTGCCGGTCGCGTCGGCAACCACATCTGCCGAAGCTCCCGCCTCGCTCGCAAAATGCACCTTCGCACCCGGCAGCAGCGCGCCGGAAGCATCCAGAATCACACCCTCCACATGGACAGTGCCGGGCTTGTCGGAAGAACTCAGCGGTGTGAGAGCGGCATGCGGCGTGGAATCAGAGGCCGCCGGCGCGGAATTGGCAAAGGATGGTGTGGCGGGTAACGCGAGCAGGAAGCAGCCAAGAGCGACACAGGCTGCAGCCAGAGTCTTGCGGGGAGATGTCATGAACCGAGCGGCCTTCCAGAAGAGTCTCAATAGGACTGAATCAGTCGTGGTTTAAAGAGACTAAATCAGTCGGCATTCGGCCGGCCATGAAAATTCCGCTAAATGGCGATCAAAATTGGTCCGAATTGGGGAAAGCGCGAATTGAACGCGAGGCGCCCCGAGGGTGGGAGAGCTTCAATTTTGCTTTAAACTTCGACGCGTTAAGGATCGTTTACCGGATACCGGCATACGGTATAGTTGGAGATGTGATTCAGAGCTTCAGAGACAAAGACACGCGGGAAGTCTTTGGCTCCAACCGGCAATGGAACAACGTTGCATCGGTGGCACGAAGAAAGCTACTGATGATCCATGCAGCGCAAATTCTCTCTGACCTCAAGGCACCCCCGGCCAATCGCTTGGAGGCGCTTCGCGGGAATCGTGAAGGACAGCACAGCATCAGAATCAACGACCGGTTTCGCATCTGTTTCGAGTGGAGAGCGGACGGTCCGCATGAAGTAGAAATCGTCGATTACCACTGAAGGTCGCGGTGCCTTCACCGCAGCGCGTTGAACGGAAGGTATAGCAATGAGCATCGCCAGACCAGCACGCGGATGGACATTCACCACCGCAGTACCGCATCCGGGCGAGATCCTGAGGGAAGAATTTCTGGTGCCGCACCGCATCAGCATGAACCGCCTCGCCCAAGGGCTTCATGTCACAGCGGGCCGCATCTCGGACATCGTGAACGGACGGCGCGGCATTACGGCAGACACCGCGTTGCGGCTTTCCGTCTTCTTCGGCACGACACCGGAGTTCTGGATCAATCTCCAGACCACGTATGACCTAAGCAAGGAACAAGCGGAACACATGAGTGAGATCGAACGCGATGTGCATCGTTATGCAACGGCCACGTAAAGGAAGCTGTTCGCCCGTGGTCCAATTCGGGATCGCCACGATCTCAGGCCATCAGAAAGTGCCGGTTCCTACGCGTCAAATTGCTATGCTGGAAGTAGGAATGGAAACCGGGAGCTTTGCCGAAACTGGATCTTTAGCTAAACCGCTTATTTTCAGCGCATTGCAGCTAACTTCAATCGTTGGAATAATTTAGCGTCAAGCGCAGTGGAATGACGAATTTAGCGGTAGAGTCGGTTCTGTCAACGACTTAGCCCTCCGAAGGGCCCATAAGCCCTTCTGCATCAATGAGTTCCGGAAGCCGGGCGAAAAGGTGGGGGAGGGAGTGGGTGGTCACGTTACCCCACCCACGTCACCTCACCGTGGAGCGAATCCTCAGAAGACCTTGACGTGGAAGGTCAGGTACTTCTTCGGGTTCTCCCGTATGTGCGTCACCAGGTTGCGGGTCTCCGCCAGCATCGCATCGGCATTGTTGTAAAGCGATGGGTTCACCACCAGTTGACCGATCGAGCCCTGGCCGCTGTTGATCTTGTCGACGATCGCATCCAGCTTGTCGATCGAATCGCGGAACTTGGCCTGGAACTCCGGATCCTTGGCCAGCATGCCGATCGTGCCTTTGCCCTGGTTGATCTCGGCGATCAGCGCGTTGGCGTTGGTCACCGTCTCGTTCAGGTTGTTGTAGAGCGTCTTGTCCTTCAGCAGCTTGCCGATCGTGCCCTGGCCGTTGTCGATCTCAGCCGTGATGTGGTCAATCCGCGCGGTGGTGTCGTTCAGGTGGTTGTAAAGCGTGTCGTCGTTCAGCAGCTTGCCGATCGTGCCCTTGCCCTGGCTGAGGTTGGTGCTGAGCTTGGCAAGCTGGGTGACTGTCTCATTGGCCCGGTTGTAGAGCCCGGGATCGTTGATGAGCTGGCCGATTGAGCCCTTGCCGGTATTCAGGGAGTCGACCAGACTGTCCACCTTGGCCAGGATCGTGTTCACCTGCTCGATCGTTCCCTGGCTGGACTTGATCACGTCGGAAAGGTTCGGGCTCTCGGTCGTGCCCAGCTCGTCGTTGTTCTTCACCTGCGGTCCGATCGCATGCTTGGAGTTGATATCGACCACTGTGTCGCCCAGCACGCCGACGGTGTCCAGGCTGGTCTTCGAGTCCTCGTGAACATCCGAGATATTGCGCGTGCTGACCTTCATGATGACTTCGACCGGCGTCAGCTTGCGGCCCCCGACGATGTTGATGTGGCTTACATTGCCGATGGTCACGCCTTCCAGGTTCACCGGGGCGCCCACCTTGAGGCCCGCCGCATTCTCGAAGTACGAACGCAGCGTGATCTTGCCCGCGAAGAGGCCGCCCGTGCTGCCGGACATCAAGAAGACCAGTGCGGTAAGCGCGACCAGCGCAACGATCACCAGCACTCCCACCTTCAGTTGTGACCACTGCACTTCCTGTTGACTGGGCACGGCACCTCGCTGGTCATCCCCGAAGCAGACACGCTCGGACAAAGCACAACAACGCTAGGGATGAGAGTACCAAATGACACGGCCGAAACCAGTCCGGCCAGCCACGGTTGGATGACACAACATTCGCAACCGTCGCAGTCTGCCCCAAGCTTCCACGATCATTAGCTCTCCGATCATTAGCTCTCCAGAATCACCAGCGCCATGGACTGCGTTCCTGTGTGGGTAATCGAGAGCGAGCTGTGGCGCACTCCCAGCGCAGCGGCGATCTCAGCCGCGCGGCCATGCAGCAGCAGCAGCGGGCGTCCGGCGGGCTCACGGCCCACCTCCAACTCCCGCCATGTCACGCCGAAGCCGATGCCCGTGCCCAGCGCCTTCGCCGCCGCCTCCTTGGCAGCAAACCGGGCGGCAAAGCTCTCCGCTGCATTGCGCCGCTTGCGCTGGCAGTAGGCGATCTCCCCGGCGGTGTAGACACGCTCGAGGAACCGCGTGCCATACCGCTCGATGGAGTGAGCCACGCGCTCGATCTCCACCATGTCGATGCCGGTGCCCACGATCACAGAGCGCGGACCTCCAGTATGCTCATCCCGCCTCCACCAAGCCGTAGCGTCGCTGCCAGGCCTGCTTCAGCCGTGCTGCCACGATCGCCCGCTCGGCCTCACTGGCCTCCGCGCCGCCACTGGCGACGAATGCGGCTGCCTCGCGTTTCGCCAGCTCCAGCATCTCCCGGTCGCGGACCAGGTTGGCCACGCGAAAGTCCGGCAGCCCCGCCTGCCGCGTACCGAAGAACTCTCCCGGCCCCCGCTGCTCCAGGTCCAGCTCTGCCAGCTCGAACCCATCCTGGGTACGCACCATGGCATCCAGCCGCTGCTCCGCCTCCAGCGACACCCGCCCCCCGGTCATCAGGATGCAATAGCTCTTCGCCCCCCCACGCCCGACTCGTCCGCGCAACTGATGCATCTGTGCCAGCCCGAAGCGCTCGGCGTGCTCAATGACCATGACCGTGGCATTCGGCACGTCAACACCGACCTCGATCACGGTGGTCGAAACCAGAACATCCAGCTCACCGCGCTGGAAGCGCCGCATCACGATCTCCTTGTCGTCCGCGCTGAGACGGCCGTGCAGCAGGCCCAACCGCAGACCGCTCAGTGCGCCGTCACGGAGCTCTTCGTACATCTGGGTGGCAGCCTTGAGGGTGGGCCGCTCGAACAACGACGGCGTCTTTGCGCCTCGCTTGTCGGGTTTCGCCGGCGGTTGTTCTGGAGCGGGGAAGTCCAGCTCCGGCTGATCGTCATTCGGTCCTTCGATCACGGGATAGACGATGTACGCCTGTCGTCCGGCAGCCACCTGCTTGCGCACGAACGTCCACACCTCGTCCGCGCGGTCGTCGGTACCGCGACGAGTCACGATGGGGGTGCGGCCGGGTGGCAGCTCATCGAGCACGCTCAGGTCCAAATCGCCGTACAGCGACAGGGCGAGCGTGCGCGGGATCGGCGTCGCGGTCATCACCAGCACATCGGGTTCTCCCTGGCCAGGCTTCTTCATGAGCCGAAATCGCTGCATCACCCCAAAGCGATGCTGCTCATCCACGACGACGAGGCCGAGCCGCTCGAACTCGACCTTCTCCTCAATTAACGCATGCGTGCCGATGACGAGATCGGCTTCGCCACGCGCGATGCGTCCGCGCGCGGCTCGTTTGTGGTGCAGGTCCAGCGATCCCGTAAGCAGCGTGACGCGGTAATCGCGGGTAGCGCGCTCCAGCAGCTTACGCGCGCTCAGGTAGTGCTGCGTCGCAAGGATCTCCGTGGGTGCCATCAGGGCCGCCTGATAACCATTCTCGATGGCGATCAGCATTGCCTGCAGCGCGACGATGGTTTTGCCTGATCCGACATCGCCCTGCAGCAGCCGGCGCATCGGGCTCGGCTGCTTCATGTCTTCCACGATCTCGCCCAGGGCTCGCTTTTGAGCGGCAGTAGGATGAAACGGCAACACCTCGCGGAGCGCTGCCCGCACCTGTTCGTTGGGTGCGAAGGCAATGCCGGCGCGCTCCTTGGCCTTACGCCGCTTGATCTCCAGGCCAAGTTCGAGGAAGAACAGCTCTTCAAAGATGAGCCGGCGGTGCGCCGGTGTGCGCGCGCTCTGCAACTGGCCCAGGGAAGTCGCGCTGTCCGGGAAATGTACCTGGTGCAGCGACGTATCACGTGATGGCATCCCCAGCCGCTCGAGTATAGCGGCGGGCAGCGTCTCTGGAATGCGCCCGCGCAGCTCACCGAGCAAACTGTAGAGCAGCCGCCGGACCCAGCGCGGCCCCAGCTTCGTTCCGCCGAGGCTTTCGTAAATCGGCGTGATGCGCCCCATCTCCAGGCTGCTGAACTCTTCCGTCGCATCGGGGAGTATCTCGAACTGCGGCTGGATCATCTTGAAGGCGCGCGAGGATCGCGATGCTTCCACCTTGCCGAACACGGCGACCGTCTGGCCGGCCTGGAAGCGGTCCTTCAGATAGGTGCCGCGAAACCAGATGCACTTCAACGTCCCGGTGCCCTGGCCCAGCGTCATTTCGAAGATCGGCATGGTTCGTGTGCGCAACAGCACCGAACCGCGGACTTCGCCGATCACGCTGGCCGCCTCGCCGGCGATCAGCTCGTGCAGTGTCCGCGGGTTGGCGCGATCTTCGTAGCGGAATGGAAGGTGATAGAGCAGGTCTTCCGCGGTATGGATGCCCTTTTCCGTCAATGACTCAGCGATGCGCGGCCCGATGCCTTTGATGAACTGGACGGGCGTGTCGATCGCGAGCACGATCTGATGCTACCAGCGGCGTATCGGACTGCTACACTGCAGGCACTTTCAAACTGCGGCATGGATGATACGACACCGTATAGGCTCAGCTGGCGGAAGCGATGGATGCTGTGGACGGTGCCGCCGTTGGTTGCGCTACTGCTGCGCCTGCTGCACGCAACGCTGCGCTACGAGGAGATTCTGGAAGAGGGCGGCCGCGCGGACCAGCCGGGCGAGGCCGGCGTATGGTGCTTCTGGCACCGGTGCCTACTGCCTGCTGCATGTTTCTTTCGTGGACGACCGCGGACTACGCTGTTGATCAGCGCGAGCTTCGACGGAGAACTGATCGCTCGCACGATCGAGCGCATGGGTTATGAGACGGTACGTGGTTCGAGCTCGCGCGCAGGGTCCGGTGGATTGCGAGCGCTGGCCCGCGCTGTCCAGGATGGCGCGACCGCGGTGATTCCAGGCGATGGCCCACGCGGCCCGCGTTATCTTCTCAAGCCCGGGATTACCAGGCTGGCGCGGTTGACAGGACACCCCGTGAACAGTTTCTACCTTCTGCCGCAGCGCGCCTGGGTGTTGCGTTCCTGGGATGCTCTCGTGGTGCCTAAACCTTTCTCGCGGGTTGTGATGGTATGGGGCCGTCCGGTGCCGCCGCCGGAATCGGGTGAGGCAGAGGAGCAGGTGCGGCTTGCGGTTGAGGCGACCCTTGAACGCTTGCGTCTGCTGGCCGAAGCGCATTTCTCGGACCGCGCCACACACTAGAATCGGCTAGTGCTGGTTTCGCAGTTTGATTTCACGTTGCCCGAAGAGTTGATTGCACAGGAGCCGCCGGAGAAGCGAGGCGGGTCGCGCATGCTCCTGCTCGACCGGGCTATGGGGACATGGAAAGACGACGTCTTCGCGCAATTTCCCCAACAGCTTCGCGCTGGCGATGTCCTGGTGCTGAACGATTCGCGGGTCATACCAGCGCGCCTGTTTGGAACGCGAGCTCGTCGCCCGGAAGAGAACGAGCCTGCAGTGGGCCGCATCGAAGTGCTGCTGACGGAACAGCTCGAGGCGTGGGAGTGGAACGCCCTCGTCAAGCCGGGACGCAAGCTCCGGGTAGGGGACGAGATTGAATTTGGCGGCGGCCCCAACGATACAGCTCTGCGCGCCGAGATTGTGGCTACGGAAGAACGCGGTGAACGAAAGCTCCGGTTTACGCCTGTGGCGGATTTCGACCGCCGCCTGGACGCACTCGGACACATGCCCCTGCCTCCGTACATTCATCGCGACGACCGGACGCTCGATCGCGAGCGATATCAGACCGTCTACGCGAGGCAACGCGGCTCTGCGGCGGCCCCCACCGCCGGATTGCACTTTACTCCGCAAGTTCTCGATGAGATCCGGGCGGCGGGCGTAGCGGTCCGCACCATAACCCTGCACGTCGGTCTCGGCACGTTTCAGCCGGTGCGCGTTGCCGAGACCGCAGAGATCCGACTGCATAGCGAACGCTATGAGATTTCTGCAGAATGCGCGGAAGCGATCAATGCAGCGCGCCATGACGGACGCCGTATCGTCGCAGCGGGAACCACGACCGTGCGTACCCTGGAACACTGCGCTGCCGCGAGCGCCGATGGACGGCTGCATCCCCACTCCGGATCAACCAACATCTTCATCTCGCCTGGCTTTCGTTTCCGCATTGTGGATGCGCTGCTTACGAATTTCCATCTACCCCAGTCGACGCTGCTGATGCTGGTTTCTGCCTTCGCCGGGCGAGACAATACACTTGCGGCCTATCGCCATGCCGTGGAAGCGCGGTACCGCTTCTTCTCTTACGGCGATTGTATGTTCATCTCATAAGCTGGAGCACCATGACGACGACCGAAACGAAGCCGCCAATTTTTCTGCTGGACTCGATGTCCTTCATCTTCCGCGCGTATCACGCGATGCAGCGGGCGCGGCCCATGTCCACACGCAACGGCGTGCCAACCGCAGCGACGTATGTCTTCGTCAACATGATCAACAAGCTGCGCAAGGATTTCTCGCCGCACTATTTCGCGGCCATCTTCGACACCATGACTCCCGTCTTCCGCGATGAGCGCGCAAAGGCGATGACTTCTGTACGCAAGTTCAACATCAAGACCCAGCAATTCGATGAAGTTGCGTATGAAGGATACAAGGCGAACCGCACCGAAATGCCGGCTGACCTTGGGCAGCAGATCCCGTATATCCGGCGTGCCCTCGAAGCCTTCCACATCCCGATTATCCAGTACGAAGGCTTTGAAGCAGACGATGTGATTGGAACGCTGGCGCACAAAGCCGAGCTCGCTGGCCATAAGGTGTACATCGTCTCGAACGATAAGGACATGCTGCAACTGGTGACGGAACGGGTGCTGGTAATGAATCCGGCGAAGGACAACCTGCTGCTCAATCCCGCCGCAGTGCAGGAGACGTTAGGCGTCCCGCCGGAGCGGGTGATCGATGTGATGGCGCTGCGCGGTGATTCGATCGACAATATTCCTGGAGCACCGGGAATTGGCGATAAGGGATCGGTAGAACTGATCCAGCAATTCGGCTCAGTCGAAGCCGCTCTCGACCGCGCGGACGAGGTGAAGCGCAAGAGCTATCGTGAGTCTCTTCAGAACAACCGCGAAAACATCCTGCTCAGCAAGGAGCTGGTGACGATTCACTGCAGCGTTCCCGTGGAACTGGAGCTGGAGCGCATGCAGACACTGGAGCCGGACGTGGCAGCGGCAAGAGCGCTCTTCAATGAGCTCGAGTTCACGACGTTGCTGAAAGAACTCGCTCCCGCCATTGACGCGGCACATGCGGAGCTGATCGTTGCGCCGACGGAGGAAGAATATGCGAGATTCTTCGCCGCCGCGAAGGAAGGCTTCGCGATCGCGGTGGACGTGACCTTTCTCGAAGCGTTGACAGAGCAGGTAAGCGAAGCGCAGACCGAAGCGGTGGAGGAAGAGGCGCCGATGCTACGCACTCTCTCCTTGCTGGATACCATTGAGCAGGCACAGAGTGCGGAGATATCTGCTGAACGCGATCATTGCGTTGCCGTGTCAGCAGAAGAAGGCCGCGCTTTGCGCGTTTCTCTCGCATCGGTGCATGGCACGCGTCTCAAAGAACTTCTGGAAGACGCGGCTGTGCCGAAGAGTGTGCATGACCTGAAGGCGACAGTCCGGGTCCTGGATGGGGCCGGCATTGCGATTGCTAATGTCCGTGACGATCTGATGCTCTACTCCTATCTCATCAATCCGACGCATGCCACTCATCGTTTGGCGGACGTGGTCGCGCGCTCCACCAGCACTCCACTAACGGAGCACGGCGAGCGGCAATTGCCCGAACAGGCTGCCGCCATACACGCGCTCGCTCCCACGATGCGGGGCGATGTGGAGGCGATGCAAGCGCTCGAGGTCTACCAGACGATTGATATGCCACTGGTGCCTGTGCTTCTGGGGATGGAGCGCGCGGGTGTGCGGATCGACGTGAGTGTGCTTGCGGCACTGGCGACGGAGCTGAGTGCGGAGATGTCGCAGGTAAGCGAGCAGATCTTTGAACAGGCGGGACAGCGCTTCAACCTGAATTCACCGAAGCAATTGGGTGAAGTGCTCTTCAACAAAATGAAGCTGCCGAAGCCGCTGAAATATGGGAAGGGCAAAGTTGTTTCGACCGCGCAGGATGTGCTCGAAGAACTGGCGGTGCACCACCCGGTGGCGGCGCAGGTGCTTGCGCATCGCCAACTGGCCAAGCTGAAGTCGAACTATGTGGACTCGCTTCCGCTCCTTGCCGACAACGAAGGACGCGTGCACACCACCTTCAACCAGGTGGGCACGGCAACCGGACGGCTCTCTTCCACCAATCCGAATCTGCAGAATATTCCGATCCGTACAGAGAAGGGGCGAGAGATTCGCGCCGCATTCGTCGCGGCACCAGGGCGGGTGTTGTTATCGGCGGACTACTCCCAGATCGAGCTGCGCCTGATGGCGCACTTTTCTGACGACCCGCTGCTGGTGCAGGCCTACCGGGCGGGACAGGACATCCACACGTTGACAGCATCGGAAGTCTTCGGTATTCCAGCGGCATCGATGAGCAAGGAGACGCGTAATCGCGCAAAAGCGGTGAACTTCGGAATCGTCTATGGGATCTCGCCGTACGGGCTTGCTGCAAATCTGAATATCCCGCAGGCGGAAGCCAAGCTCTACATCGAAACCTACTTTGCCAGATACGTTGGCGTCCGCCGATTCATCGATCGCCTACTCGAAGAGACTCGCGCAACCCAGCAGGTCCGCACCCTGTTTGGCCGCGTGCGGCCGATTCCAGATATGCAGAGCCGCAACCCCAACCTGCGCGGATTTGCCGAGCGCACGGCAGTGAACACGCCGTTGCAGGGAACCGCGGCGGATCTCATCAAGGTCGCGATGATTCGGATTGACCGGAAGCTGCGCGAGCAGAAGCTGCAAACAAAAATGACACTGCAGGTTCACGACGAGCTGCTGTTCGACGTTCCCGAGGATGAGGTCGACAACGTGCGCACGCTGGTGAAGGGCGAAATGGAAAACGTCATCGAGCTCAAAGTTCCAGTAGTGGCCGACGTCGGCATCGGACAGAACTGGCGGGATTTGCAGGGCTGACTCTAGACGCCAAGCCTGCTGCGGATCGCCTGCGCGATGCTTTCCGCATGCCGCTCCATCTCCTCGCGCGACTCCGCTTCGATCATGATGCGCGCCAGCGCCTCGGTGCCACTGTAGCGGACCACCACCCGCCCTTTGCCCTTCAGCGCAGTCTCCGCTTCCTGAATGCGCTCGCTTACTTCGGGAATCTGCTCCAGCGGCTGCTTCTCGCGAACGCGTACATTCACGATCACCTGCGGGAAGACTTTCAGGTCAGCGACGAGCTGGTGTAACGGTTTACCCGAGCGCTGCACGATGTCGAGGACCAAAAGTGCGGTTAACAGGCCATCGCCCGTGGTGCTGTGCGATGGAAACAGGATGTGCCCGGATTGTTCGCCACCGAGCGTAGCGTTGTGCTGACGCATCATCTGCAACACATACTTGTCACCCACCGGTGCGCGCAGCATGCGGATTTTCGTCTTTCCGAGCGCCGTTTCCAGACCCATATTCGACATCGTGGTGGCCACGACTGTGTTGTCCTGGAGTTCGCCGCGCGCCTGCAGATCGCGTGCAGCGAGCAGCAGCACCGCGTCGCCGTTGACTACCTTTCCATTGGCGTCGGCAAAAAGGGCCCGGTCCGCATCGCCATCGAGCGTGATACCAAGATCGGCCTTTCGCGCGGTGGTCTCTGCAGCAACGATTTCCGGATGCAATGCTCCGCAGTGTTCGTTGATGTTGCGTCCGTCCGGATGAGAGTGCGTCAAGTGGACAGTGCCGCCGAGTGTCGCGAAGAGCTCCGGCGCGATGGCGGAGGCGGCGCCGTTGGCGCAATCCAACACGATACTTTTGCCGCCGAGATTGAGAGTCGGGACTACCTGGTGGAGAAAGACCTCGTAGTCATGGCGGTAGCGGGACTGCACGGGAAGCGCCGTTGCTGCCTCAGGCGCGAATGGGATGTCTGCCAGACGCCGGAAGATCTCATTCTCTATTTCCAGTTCCTGCTCATCGGGCAGCTTGTAGCCATCGCCTCCGAAGATCTTGATCCCGTTATCCTGCCAGGGATTGTGCGACGCGGAGATGACGACTCCTGCGCTGAACCCATGCTTTCGCGCGAGATAGGCTACACCCGGCGTCGTAATGATGCCGGCGCTCTCCACAACGGCTCCGCCCTGGCGGAGTCCAGCGCCGACCGTCGCGCTGATCCACTCGCTTGACTCGCGGGTATCGCTGCCGAGCAGCACTCGGGGCTCGGCGCTTTGATGGCTCAAGGTGTGAGCGAGAGCGAGCCCCACTGCGTAAATGGTGTGCCGGTCCAGCGGCGGCTCGCCGGCAACTGCGCGAATTCCATCAGTTCCAAAAAGCTTTCTCATATCCCGTCTTCTGTGTGTGTCACTGTGCTGGTTACTTTACCTCGCGCCAGCCGTGTTGTCAGGGTTTCGCCCTGGGTGACTGCGGAACTCTCACGCACCAGCTGGCCCTCCCGCGTAAATGTCAGGCTGTAGCCGCGTTCGAGAACAGCCAGCGGCGAGAGCGCAGCCAGTCGGCCATGGAGTGCGTTGCGGCTCGCGTTGCAGCGTTCCAGGCCGGTCGCGATCGCACGAGTGCTGCGCGATTGCAGGTGATTGACCGTCTGGCGAAGACGATCGCAGCGATGCGAGGGCGATTGCAGCAGCAAACGGTTGGAGAGTGCCTCGACCGCGCGATGAGCGGTGAGCAGGCGCCCCTGCAATGCGCGGTCCAGGCGTTGTTTTGCAGTTGCGCAAAGCTCGGCGCGCGACCGGAGTGCCTGGAAGCTGCTCTGCTGCAGGAGGCGTCCATGGAGTCGTTGGAGCGCGACTGCCTTCGCATGCAATAGCTCCTGCCACGAGCCGCTGAGGCGGAACTGCTGCTCGTCGACGCGCTGCTGGGCGCGATCCAGCCGGTTCCGCATGTGCGCGATCGTGGCTTCTGCCGATACGGCGGCGAAGCGGCGCTCGGCAAGTGCAATCTTGTAGCGGGAGGCCCGTAGAAGACGCAATTGCAGCTCATCCACGCGCTCTTCTACCCCATGGTGCATCGCGGTCAGCAATTCTGCCGCGGCGGAGGGAGTGGGCGCGCGCAGATCGGCAACGAAATCGGCGATGGTGAAGTCGGTCTCGTGTCCGACAGCGGAGACTATGGGAATGGCTGATCCGACGATCGCCCGCGCGAGCAGTTCCGTGTTGAACGCGGCAAGGTCCTCTGCAGAGCCGCCACCGCGTGCTATCACGATAGCGTCGACATTCATCCCGCGATTGAAATGAAGAATGCCGGCGGCAATTTCGCCGGGCGCCTGCTCGCCCTGCACCGTGGCAGGATAGAGCAGCACATCGAGACCAGCATGTCGCCGGCCGGCGATGTTGAGAAAATCGTGAATGACGGCGCCGGAGAGTGAGGTAACGATGCCGATGCAGCGAGGAAAGGCCGGCAACGCGCGCTTGCGCGAGGCGTCGAAGAGCCCCTCCTGCTGCAGTTTCTGCTTCAATTGCTCGAAGGCGAGCTGCAGCGATCCGGCACCGACCGGCTCGAGCGTTTCGGCGATGAGCTGAAGCTGGCCACGCTCTTCGTAAATCGAGATGCGGCCACGCGCCAGGACGTGCAGAGCAGCCTCCGGACGAAAACGGAGAAGCGCCGCCTGCCGCCGGAAGAGGACAACGGGAAGCTGGCCTTGCTCATCCTTCAGCGTGAAATAGAGGTGTCCGGAGGCAGCGTTGCGCAGATTGGAGATTTCGCCTTCGACCCAGCAGTCAGGATACGTTCGCTCGACGTGGCCACGGATTTCAGCAACCAGTGCACCAACGGTCCAGATACGGCGCAACTCCTGCGGCGGTTCAGAGGGGAAGAGCAGTCCCATCTGGCCTGCAGACGCATCGCCAGACTCGTTGTGGGACCTGCCGTGTTCTGAAAGCGGATGTGCCAAACGATGAGTCTACACCGGCACGGGTGTGCGGCTCAGGCGCGGCGCTTACCCGCGTCTTTCGACTTCGCCTCGATCATCTGGTGGAGTTGATCGATCGTCTGTTGCAACCCTTCCAGGTCGAAGGACCCAATGGGCGCGTGGGACTCGAGCATCAACTCTACCCGGCGCGCGAGATTGGTGCCTTCGGGCAGGCCAAAGGTTCCGAGAATTCCGGCGAGTTTGTGAGCCGCATCTGCCCCGGCCCGCCGCGCGTTCCTATCCGCCGCATTGGTGCGCAAGGTGCGGTGTGTGGCGCGAAGCACGTCGAGGCGGTCGCTGATGGTCTGACGACTGCGCGCCCACAGCGACGCCAGCAGGTCATGAAGCTTGCCCGTAACCTCTTCAGGAGCCGCGTGAGTTGAGCGAATATCTGCCATCAAAAAGTCTCCTAATGTATCTGGTTCCACCCCAGAGTTTGTGAGACCTGCGTCGAGAGCGTCAGTGGGTCGAAGGGCTTAAAGAGCACCCCTGCCACACCGAGTTCCGCAAAGCGGCGCTGGTCGGAGCCCTGTACCTTGGCAGTAAGTAAAATCACTGGAATCTTTGCCGTGTTCGGATTCTTCTGCAAGTGCAGGAAGGTCGTTGGACCGTCCATGGCAGGCATCATCACATCCAATAGGATAGCGTCTGGATGCTCTGTTTCGGCGCGCTCCATGCCCTGCAACCCGGAATTGGCCAGCACCACTTCCCAGCCGGCCACCGTTTCCAGGCTTAATCCAGCGACCTGACGGATGTCTTCTTCGTCATCGATGATGAGTATGCGACGTGTCATAAGAGTTTGAAACCATAAACGGCTGCACTCCCGGAACTGCAAACCCGGACGTGTGCACATTCTGCGAGGGTGCACGCAACATCGCAAGTACTAATGACTCCACCTCCTGGGCCTGGACTCGCGCCTTGGTGAGGAAGTTCGTTGGACCGAGCTGAAGCTGTGCGCGCTCGGCATCGCTCAAATCGCGCGCCGAGTACACCAGCAATGGGAGAGAGTGCAATTCCGGATGATGCCGCAACCGTTCCACCAGGCTCAGACCATCGCCGTCCGGCAGGGCCACATCCAGGATCATCAGGCTGGGCGTGAAAGAAGCACACATCTCCAGTGCTGCCTGGCGCGTACTGGCATGCAGCACGTGCACCCCGGCGCGTTCAAAGGTGGCGCTGATGACTCGCGCAAGATCGAGATCATCCTCCACCAGGAGAATCTCAGCCCAGGTTTTCTGCCGGTTCAATACGGACGAGAGCTCCTCCAGAAGATCTGTTTCCTGCGCTGGAACCTGCAGCCAGCCGTCCGCGCCCAGGCCGAGCGTGGAGGATTTGCTGATGGCATGCGCGCTCAGAATGATTACCGGGACGTCGGAGGTAGCCGACTCTTCCTTAAGGATGCGCAGCGCCTCCCAGCCCGACATGTCCGGCAATGTAAGATCGAGCAGCACGGCACGCGGTGCCTGCCGCTGCGCGTGTGCGAGAGTTTCGCGTCCGGTGGATGCTTCGATCACGTTGTAACCGTGAAAGCGCAGACTGGCAGCGAGGCTGGTACGCGTCTCGCCATCGCTGGTGCTGATGAGCAGCGTTTCCCGCTCGGCGGCAGGCGCTGATTCAGGGCGCGTCTGCTGTTGAGGTTCGGCAGGCAGGAACACGCGGAAGATGGCGCCACGCACAGGATTCTGCTCAGCCCAGATGCGGCCGCCGTGCTGATCCACGATGGTGCGGCAGATGGCGAGTCCCAGGCCTGTTCCGCCCTTCTGGCGGGAATCTGACGCGTCTACCTGCTGGAAACGGTCGAAGATCGTCTCCAGCTTGTCCTCGGGAATGCCGCGCCCTTCGTCAGTGACACTCAATGAAACGCCTTCGTCGGATTGTTCGATGGCCACCGTCACCGTTGAGTCGGGTGGAGAGAACTTGATTGAATTGCTCAGCAAGTTCGTCACGACTTGCTGCAAACGGTCTGGATCGGCGACGAACTCGACTGCCGAGGCACGAAGAACCAGCTTCACGGAGGCGCTGTCGGCGACAGGCGTGACTGCTTCAATCGCCTGCTGCGCGAGTTCGGAGAGCGAGCAAGCCCGGAAGCTGAGCGGCGCACGACCGGATTCCATGCGCTCAAGATCGAGGATGTCATTGATGAGACGCACCAGGCGGTCGGAATTGTTGACTGCGATACGCAGCAGGTTGGCGGCCTTCTCGTTCACCTCGCCCAGCAGCCCGGTGGAGAGCAACCCGAGCGATCCGCGGATCGAGGTCAGCGGCGTGCGCAGCTCGTGACTCACGGTGGAGACGAACTCGTCCTTCATCCGATCGAGAGCCTGCCGCTGGCTGACGTCCCGGAAGTTCAGCACGCTGCCGGTCACGCTGCCGTGCACC
>DATBCB010000438.1:0-3395 GCA_036270675.1 Acidobacteriaceae bacterium
GTGGAGCAGTATCGCGGTGGCAAGAAGACGGTGGCGCAGTTTTTTGTCGGACAGGTGATGCGCGCTTCCAAAGGGCAGGCGAATCCCGCACTGCTGAACGAGCTGGTCACGAAGAAGCTGGATGCCTAATCCATGAATGCAGTGAACGAACTGAATGCGCGGTTTGGACTCGACGGCGCAGTGCGGTTTGAGGATGGCCCCGGTGGGCTGACGCGGGCGCGGATCGCGACCGAGGCGGCCATGGCGGAAATCTATCTGCACGGCGCCCACGTGGCGCAGTGGCAGCCGGCGAGCGCCGAGCATCCGGTGCTGTTTCTGAGTGCGAAAAGCCACTACGCTCCGGGCAAGGCGATTCGCGGTGGCGTGCCGCTGGTGTTTCCGTGGTTCGCCGAGCGCAAGGGCGGTTTGCCTGGAGGGATGCATGGGTTTGCTCGCACCCTGCCATGGGAAGTTGTTGCGACGGAGCAGCGAGCGGAAGGCGTGGCGCTCAGCTTCAAACTGCTGCCCAACCAGACGACGCGCGATCTGGGCTTCGATCATTCTGTGCTGGTCTATGAAGTGATTGTCGGCGAGAAGCTGACGCTTGCGCTTGAAGTGGAGAACGTTGGCGACGGTCCGCTGAGTTTCGAAGAGGCGCTGCATGCGTACTACTCGGTGAGCGATGTGCGGCAGATCGAGGTGAGCGGGGTGGGCGATACGGACTATCTGGATCGCGCAGACGGTGCGAAGCGCAAACATGCGCCGGCGGGCGCGATCCGCTTTGCGGGTGAAACGGACCAGCTTCACCTGAATACGACGGCTGCGGTTACGATTTCTGATCCTGAATGGCGGCGGCGGATTGTGATCGAGAAGCGCGGATCGAACAGCACGGTTGTTTGGAATCCGTGGCAGGCGAAGGCGAGCGCGCTGGACGATCTGGGTTGGGATCGTGGAACGGATGCATGGCCGCACTTTGTGTGCGTGGAGCCGGCGAACGCGGCGGAGAATGCGGTGACGCTGTCTCCGGGCGCGACGCATCGCATGGGCATTAGCGTCGCGGTCTACAACGGCTGAGCTTGCCACGGAGATCGGTTAGGCAAGTCCCCGACCAGCAGCTCAACTGTTTTGCGCAATCAGTCGCGCTGTGTTCTGATCGACTAACGTATAATCTTAATATGTTAAGACTCTTCGGCGTTTGGCGTTGTGGAGGTGACGGTGAGGCCATGTATGCACACGTACGCCAGTAGGTATTCGTTCGGATACAGAAAAGTCGCACGATGATCAGAATCGCCGGGTCCTGCACTGCCCTCCCTGCTGTCATTCTTGCCGCGCTGGTGGTCATTGAAGGTCATGCGCAGAGCACGATGCCACCTTCGCCAGCGCCAAGCATTCCTGCCGGCGACACGTCCACCCATGCAGTTGCTTTGTCTCTGCCCGTGGGAACGCCACTTCAGGTTGCGCTCGACCGCGAGGTCCGGGTGAAAAAGGTGGGGCAACCGCTCCAGGGGCATTTGTTACAGCCGGTTTACGCCTTCGATCACCTCGTTCTTCCGTTGGGCACCAAGGTGCAGGGTCACATCGCCACGATTGGCAGGCCCAGCGGCAAGGCGCTCACATTCTCAATTCTGAATGCCCAGTTCACCCCCCCACGGCCTATTCAGGTGTCGTTTGACGAGATCGTGCTTGCCGACGGCAGGCAGATGCCTCTGCATGTGGCAGTGGTCCCGGGCTCCGGCCAGGTCATGAACCTGGTTGACTCCACATCTGGCCGGAGTGGGCCTGCGAAGCATGGAGTCTCGGCAAAGATATCCGAGGCGAAACAGGAGTGGCAGCAGGCGATGCAGCAGGTAAAGCAGCCGGGCAAAATGCATCGCGCGCTCCGGATGGGCCAGGAACAATTGCCCGTTCATCCGCAATACATCGATGCAGGAACGCTCTACTACGCCGACTTGCAGCAGCCGTTGGACTTTGGGAGCGAGGCCGTCAAAGCGCAGGAGCTGCAATCGATCGGCACTCCACCACCGCCGGGAAGTCTGGTGCGTGCTTCGCTGGTTACAGCGCTCAACTCGGGCGCGACGAAGCACGGTGCGTCGGTTCAGGCTGTGGTCTCCAAGCCACTTTTCGATGGCGATCGTTTGATTCTGCCGCAGGGAACGCTGTTGAACGGGTCGGTTCTCCAGGTGCGCCCGGCGCGACGCATGAAGCACAATGGCGAACTGCGCATCGCATTTCATGAGTTAGTGCTGCCGAGCGGAGCTACGTTCCGAGTGGATACGACGCTCAAGGCCATACAGGCGGCAGAGTCCCTTAGTCCCAGTCTTGATCAGGAAGGCGGCGCGAAAGCGACCAATCCGAAGTCGCGCTATGTCAATACCGGCATCTCGGTGAGCCTGGCGATGGTTGGGAGCGGCGGCAAGAACGACGTGGGCGACGCCGCCGGCCCGGCGGCTGGAGGAGCGACGGCGTTCAAGCTTGTCGGCATTGCTGTGGGGCTGGCGGTCCGCTCGCACACGCTGGCCATCCTGATGAGCGCGTATGGCGGCAGCAGGTCCATCTACACGAATTTTTTCGGCCGCGGCCAAGATATCTCCTTTCCCAAAGACACCTCGATGGACATCGGCTTCGGCGATCGAACCGAAGCTCCAATGCCAGTCCATCCTTAGCAAGCCTTGGTTACGGACCCAGGTTGCGGGTCTAAGTTCACGCGGCGGTGTTCATTGGGCTATGTTCGGGGATGGACGGCGATCCTATGGAAATGGACACCTATCCGGCTGCGGAATACTTATTGCACCGATCGATGTGATTTCTTTCCAGGTATTTAGGTAGGAAGCCGGTCAGGGCCATTCAATTGCAAGATACAAGTGCAAGATACAAGTGACCGTGCCGTGTAGTTGCCCGTGGATAGTGTTGGTTCCAGGCGCGGCTGGAGACACCGATGTACACCCTGCTGCAGGATCTGCGATTTGCTGTTCGCCAGCTGCGCAAGTATCCCGGCTTCACCATCGTCGCCGTCCTGACGCTGGCGGTGGCGATCGGCGCAAATGCCGTGGTGTTCGGCGTGATGGACGGGCTGGTTCTCCGCCCGCTGCATGTGCCGCAGGCGCAGAGTCTTTACGGAATCGAGCGGGCGAGCAACAAGGATATGAGCCAGTCGTATCCCGACTATCTTGATCTGCGCAATCGCAACCGCAGCTTTGACGATCTGGCGGGTTTCAGCATCGTCCAAGTCGCGCTGGAGACGGGCGAAGAGCGGTCGCTTGTGTGGGGCGTGGAGGCGAGCGGGAACTATTTCGACACTCTCTTGATCAAGCCGTATCTTGGCCGATTCTTCCACGGCTCCGATGAGCATGGTCCGAACAGCGCACCGTATATCGTTCTCAGCTACGCATATTGGCACAGCCAATTCCACGACGATC
>DATBCB010000439.1:0-2612 GCA_036270675.1 Acidobacteriaceae bacterium
AATGTGCCGCGCGGCACGCCGAGTCCGGCAGAGTCCCTGCTGAAGACGAATGAGTCCTTTTCGTTAAGCCTGGAGGCAACGAGTGGCTTTTCGTTGACGGTGACGATGGTAGGTCCGAGCGGGATGGGCTTCGCCGGCGGACGGAAACGCTGTGGACCAGTAGGCTGTTTCACGAGCGGGACATTGCTGATGCCGTTCCACTGACTGCCTGGTTGCCATCCCCATCCGCGGCCGCCGCAATAATTCCAGCTGCCGGAGTGAAAGGCCGTCCAGCCCCAGGGGTACGGCGAGACCCAGCTGTAGCCGGCGCCCGGATACCATGCCCAGGTGCCGTTGGCGTAGGGACTCCAATTGGCGCTGGCGAGATACGGCTGCCACATCGTGCCGCAGCCGCCGCCCATATCCGTAAAGCCCCCGTAGTAATTCATGTCGGCCAGACCGTAGGCGTAGGGTACGGATGCGTAGTTGCCGCCGCTGGGCGCCAGACGCTGGTGATAGTCGACGGAGTGCTTGTCCCAGTCGTCGTACTGCCCCTTTTCATTCTTGCCGAGCAATGTGGGAGGAGCAGAGTTGGCGGGGTCGAAGAGCAGTGCTTTCTTCTTGCCGACGGTCGTCGTGGCTGCGCCGTTGACCGCCTGCACAGTGCCATCCATCACATCCAGCCGGGGCTGCTTGCCATCCACGGCGAGTTCGATATGAGCGGAGGGGCCGAGGGCGAGCGTCTCGCGGCCGAAGGTCACGTTGAGGTTGCTCTGCTTGCTCTTAGTCAGACTGGCGTAGATGGTGCCCTGCACCACGTGAACGGTCGACGCGCGCGTGCCGTCACTGCCGGCCGAGAGGACAGGGAATTCGACGAGGCTGTGCGGAGTCAGACGAAGGCTGCTGTTGTCTTCAAACTCGACTTCGGCGACACCCTCATCCGTGCGCAGTCTTCCGCCCTGGGCGATGGGCAGGTTGGCGAATGCGGCTTCAAAGCCGCGGCCGGTCTGCCGGTCCAGTTGCACCTCGCCTTTTACCTCACTGAGGCGCACGATCCGGACTCCGGGTGCGGTTGTTTCCGATTGTGCGGGAGCGGCGGCGTCCGGCTGCGAAGAAGTGACATTTTCGGCAGCCGGCGTACTCGCCGATTCATCCGGCGTGGTCTGCTGCGCAAGGAGTGGCGTGCCGCAGAGGACGATGGTTACAAAAGCGGTGGAAAACAGAGAGCTGGTCGATATAGAGCGTGTCATGGGTGCTACCCCCGGGTGCTACCCCGTCTCTCCGGGCAGGGAGAATGGCGCTGATTGCCGGCCCAGACTTACCCTGCGAGGCGACCTGAGTATAGCTCCGCGACGTTATGACTGGCACGGAACAATTGTTTCCAATTTGTCATTTCATCCGGTGGTTCACTTGGCGCGGGCGGCAGCTTTCTGCGATTTTTTGACCAGATCGACAGCGACTTTGGCCTCCTTGCAGCCCAGCAGCTTGTACTGCTTGCCCTCCAGGCCGTGGTAGTTCACGAAAAAGGCCTCAAGCTCTTTGACGAACTGGCCGGGCAGGTCCTTGAGCTTCTTCAAATCCTTGTAGGCATGGCTCAGCTCTGAAACGGCGATCAGGCGATCGTTGCGGATCTTCTTCTTCCCATCGAGCTGTTCACCTTCTATGACGCCGATGAGGCGTGACGGCACCAGGCAACCGGGGAATGCGGGCACATCCATCAGCAGAAGGACGTCGATGGGATCTCCATCCGCTGCGAGCGTTCTGGGAAGAAATCCGAAATCGTGCGGGAAGACCATGCCTTCGGGCAGGACTTTGTGCAGGGTGAAGATGCCCTGTTCCGGATCGTAGCTGTACTTGTTCCGGTAGCCCTTAGGCGTTTCGATGATGACCTGGAAGGTACCGTCGCTGCCTGGGTTGAGAGAGGTGGGATCGGCTAAGGAGCGCTTTTGCTTTTTCGACATAGCTGAAATTGAGAGGGGGTGGAGCGGAAAAAAGATGCAAGCGGGCCTGCTGGATTCAGCACGGATGTGACCGGTGAGCGACGGTACAGAATCGGAAGTCGCAGCGCGGGATCACCTGAAGGTAGCGCCGGAGCGGACTCGGGCGAGGTCGGCACGGATCATTTTGGGAAATGAGTACGGTTGTCACGGTGGTGCGCCGAAGGTGGGAGGGATGACCAGAAGGTGCCGGTGGGAGGATCGTTTTGCGGCATCCTGCTGCGGAGAACGACGATGAAAGCAGCATTCGGCATTCTGGTTTTATACGTCAGCATTCCACTGGCGATTGTGGCGGCGCAGAGCATCGCGGCGCACGAGGCGGCCATGGAACAGAGCAGAGCACATGCGACGGTAGCGCAGATGGTTGTGGCGGCACACTGACAGGATGCGCACGCAGTCAGCGCGTCGCTTCGTTCAGCGGGCAGAGATCATTTGCGAGAGGACTCGTCGGTGCCCGATGGCATGAGGTGCACGTTGTCGAGGGTGGCTGCAGGAGCCTCGACCGGTCCGGCCATACCACGGGCGTAAATGGTCTGTCGCAGCGACGGAATCTGGGAGTAGGGGCTCTCGATATCGTCAATGCGGATCGCCTGATGCGCTTTGACGGGATTGAGCAGCAGCTCCCCGTTCATCAGC
>DATBCB010000440.1:0-55873 GCA_036270675.1 Acidobacteriaceae bacterium
GCACCCCATCGCAGGGCAGCGTGACCAAGATCACCAACTTCAACGCGCGCGCGACCCTCTTTGACGCCGCGCTGTTCTATCAGGATGACTGGAAGGTGAACCAGAAGTTCACCTTTGACTATGGGCTGCGCTTCGAGGCGCAGAATCGAATCCGCGACCACGCGAACTGGGGTCCGCGCATCGGATTTGCGTACGCGCTGGACGGTGGCGGGAAGCGGCCGCCGAAGACGGTGATTCGTGCGGGCTATGGCTGGTTCTTTAATCGCTTCAGCAATGCAAGCGTGATCCAGGCGATTCACCAGAATGGCTTGAACCAGCAGCAACTTGTCTATCAAGCAACCCCGACGTCGCCTGTGATCTATGTGCCTGGTCAGCCGCCTTCCGGCAACGCTACGACGAGCCCGCGCTCGGCGACGTATAGCATCAGCCCGGAGGTGAAGGCAGCCCTGGATATGCAGGGAGCGGTCGGTGTCGACCGGACGATCACGAAGTCGATCACCGCCAATGTGACGTATCTTTACAGCCGCGGCGTTCATCAGTACCTGACCGACAACATCAACGCACCGCTATACGACTACTCGACCAACACGTTCATCATCGATCCCACTACCGGAGAACCGCAGGTGCCATTCCCGGGCAAGGGCAATCTCTACCAGTTCCAATCCGAGGGCGTGTACCGGCAGAACCAGCTCATCACTTCAGTGAACGCCCGGGCGCGCAACTATTCCATCGCGGCGTTCTATGTGCTGGGCTCCATGAAAAGCGATACGAGCGGCGTGAACTACTTTCCGTCACGCCAGGACGATATCGGCTTTGACTACGGACGCTCCAGCAATGATGTGCGCAACCGCTTTTTCCTGCTCGCCACTACGATCCTGCCGTATGGCGTTCAGGGATCCATCTTTACCATCGCCAATGCCGGCGCGCCCTACAACATCACGACCGGACAGGACCTGAATAAGGACAACCAATTCAACGAGCGGCCATCGGTGGTGGACGCCGGTCAGTGCACACCGGGTTCCACGCAGTATTTCGCTACACGCTATGGCTGCCTGAATATCACGCCCAATCCAGGCGAGAAGATCATTCCCTTTGGCAATGGACAAGGGCCCGCGAATTTCAGTGCCAATGTGCGGCTGAGCAAGAACTTTGGCATTGGACCAAAACTGACCGAGCATGGTGGCGGCGGCGGCGATGGTGGTCCGCGTGGTGGTGGTGGTGGCCCACACGGCGGTGGCGGTCCTCGCGGCGGACTCGGGCCGGGCGGCCTGAGCGGCAGCGGCAGCGGAAGCTTCTTCGGTGGGCCGCACTCCAAAGAAGTGCCGCGCAGGTACAACCTGAACTTTACGGTGGCGGCGAACAACGTGTTTAACGTAGTGAACCTGGCGCAGCCCAGCAATGTGGTGAGCAGCCAGAACTTCGACAAGTCGCTGGCGCTGGCCGGACAGTTCTTCAATCGTAACCAGACTTCGGTGCGCACGATTGATTTGCAGATGAGCTTTAGCTTTTAAGGGACTCGCCGTCCCGGGCAACTGCGCTAGCGGCGCGTCCAATTTGATTCGCTCCCTTTAGTCGCTCACTTACACCCATAGGCGCGGCACACGTATCCCGATCGCGCACAACACTTCATACGCAATGGTGCCGCTGTGAGCGGCGAGGTCGTCCGCAGTGATGCGCTCCACGCCCTGCTGGCCGAGCAGCACGACTTCGTCGCCGATGGCGGCATCTGCGATATCGCTGACGTCGATCATGGTCTGGTCCATGGTGACGCGACCGGCGATAGGGGCGCGACGGCCACGCACCAGCACCTGGCCGCGGTTGGAGAGCAGGCGGTTGTAACCGTCTGCGTAGCCGACCGGCAGCAGGGCGATGCGCGTGGGGCGGGAGGCGCGGAAGGTGGCGTTGTAGCTGACCGCTTCGCCCGCTGCGATGGTGCGCAGTGCGGCGATGCGTGTCTTCCAGCTCAGCACGGGTTGCAATCCGCGCTCAGCAGCGTGGGGACCGTAGCCGTAGAGAGCGATGCCCGGCCGCAGCAGTAGACGGCTGCCATTCTGCCGTGCGATGTCCCGGAGCACGGCGATCTGCGCAGCCTCAAAGAGAGTCGCGGAATTGCCGGCGTGAATCAGTGGCGGCGCGATGCCATGTTCGCAGAGCGTGCCGAGTGCGGCGCGGAGACGTTCGAGTTGCTCGGCAGTCTGCGGAGAGTCGGTATCCTCCGGCGAAGCGAAATGCGTCATCACTGCTTCCAACAACAACTGCGGATGGTGTCTGAGCCGCGCGGCGAATGCGTCGAGCGCGGCGGTGTCGTTCCACTGAATGCCCTGGCGGGCCATGCCGGTGTCGATTTCCAGATGCAGTGGAACGGGAGGCTCGGCGGGTTCGGGGACAGCCTCGGCGAGCCATGCAAGCTCATCGGGCGAACCGAGCACCGGGGTGAGGGCGTGGCGAACAGCCTGTGCTGCCTCGCCTTCGAAGAGGCCGGAGAGCACAAGCGTGCGATGGTTCTTGAGCTGCGGCTGCAGAAGGAGCGCTTCGTCGAGGCAGGTGAGGGCGAACCAGTCGCAGCCATCGTCGATAAGAACGCCGAGTGTCTCCGCGGCACCGTGTCCGTAGGCGTTAGCCTTGATCACGGCGACGGCATCTGCGCCGACGCGCGAAGCCTGATCGCGCAGAATGCGATAGTTGCTGCGTAAGGCCGAGCGCGAGACTTCTGCCCAGGTGGGCCGGGTGGAGGCAGACGATTTCATTCGTAACTGCCGCCGTCACCATCATGCGCCATATTTTCGAAGCGGGTGAACTCGCTGAGATAGGCGAGATGGACGGAGCCGGTGGGGCCGTTGCGCTGCTTGGCAATGATGATCTCAGCCTTGCCCTTCGAGTCTGGATCTTCATTGCCGTTCTCGTCTTTGTTGTAGTAGCTCTCGCGATGGATGAAGGCAACGACGTCAGCGTCCTGCTCGATGGAGCCGGATTCGCGCAGGTCGGACAGCATGGGCTTCTTGTCTCCGCCGCGCTGCTCCGAGGCACGGCTGAGCTGCGAGAGCGCGATGACCGGGACATGCAGCTCCTTGGCGAGCGCCTTGAGGCCGCGCGAAATCGCGGAGACCTCCTGGGTGCGGTTCTCGTGTCGCTTGTTGGCTGCACCGGGCAGGGACGCGGACATGAGCTGCAGATAGTCGACGACGATGAGGTCGAGACCGTGCTGCTGCTTGAGCCGGCGCGCCTTGGCGCGCATCTCGGCAAGTGAGATGCCGGCCGTGTCGTCGATGTAGATGTGCGACTCGGTGAGTTTGGCGGCAGCGTTGATGAGCGCGTCCTGATCGTCGCGGCTGATGAAGCCGGACTGGATCTTGCGCATGTTCACGAAGGCTTCTGACGCGAGCATACGGCGGAGGAGCGACTCACTCGACATTTCGAGCGAAAAGATGCCGACGACACGGCCGTCCTTGAGCGCAGCCTGCTGCGCAATGTTGATGGCCCACGCCGTCTTGCCCATGGATGGCCGCGCGGCGATGATGATGAGCTCGGCGGGTTGGAGACCGCTGGTCATCCGGTCAAAATCTTTGAAGTGCGTGGCCAGGCCGGTGACTTCGCGCTTCAGCTTCCAGATGGAGTCGATGGTGCCGAAGTGCTCCTTGACAATCGCGGGGATGTTGGCGAAGTCGCGTGTGATGCCGCTCTCGGAGACCTGCAGTAGTGCGCTTTCAGCGGCATTCAGGACCTCCAGTGCATCGTCGGACTGATCGGCCGCCTGCGTCATCGCCGTGTTGCAGACGTGGATGAGTTGGCGCAGAAGCGACTTGTCCTTGACGATGCGGACGTACTCTTCGATCGACACGCGGCGGGGCAGGCCTTCGGTAAGGGAGGCGATGTAGGCGACGCCGCCGACCGACTCAACCTCCTTTTTCTTCGCCAGCTCTTCGACCAGGGTGACCAGGTCGACGGCCCGGCCGACGCTGATGAGGTCGTCCATACGCGCGAAGATGCGGCGGTGCGAGTCAAGCGAGAAGTCGTCGGAGGTGAGCTTTTTCTCGGCGGCTTCGTGGAAGTGCCCGTTTTCCAGCAGGATGGCGCCGAGGATGGAGCGTTCGGCATCCGGGCTGGCGGGCATGCCGCGCTCAAGAGAGATATCTGGGAAGGCAGCCATGGTCTATGTTGCTCTATTTTCTCCTCTTGCCGCTCTGTGAATAGCCGGTGTCCTTATGTTGGTAACCGGCGTTCACGCGCGGCTAGTATCATATGTGTCGGAGAGTGCTGTTCATGCTGTCGTTTCGTCTCCTCTGCACTGTTGCCTCTGCTATTTTCGCCGCTTCCTTCGGCGTCGTTGCCGCCCAATCCACTGATCCGTCGCCGGCAATCGCGACCATGCAACAGGTCGAGGATACGTGGGGCACAGCCGTGTCGAAGCATGATCAGTTCGGGATCGAAAACCTGCTCGCTCGCGACTACGTCGGCATCAGCGCAGAGGGTGAGGTGACGACGCGCAATCAGCAGATCGCGCACCTGTTCGTTGCCGGCGCGGAGCCGGTATCGCTGACGCAAAAAGTGATTGCCGCGCGCGTGATAGGCGATCTGGCGGTGGTGAACGGCACCTACGTGATGGAGTGGCAGGGTGGAAGCGACCAGCACAAGGTTGCGGAAAAGGGTGTGTTCACGCACGTCTTCCGCAAGAACAGTGCGGGAAATTGGCAGTGCATCAACTCCCAGCGTACGGTCGTGGCGACTGAAGACGAGCGCAAGAAGGCCGCCGTCCATACCAGCAAGAGCAGTGCGGCGCTCCCGCTGCATATTCCGCTGATCTATAAGGGGCCGCAGAGCACGAAGCCCGCACCTGCGCCGGGAACCGATCAGCCGCCGCAATAAGGACTCGCCGTCCGGGCGGCGGCGCCTTTGGCGCGTGACGTTGAGTTCGCTCCGCTGTCGCTCACTTCTGAGTTTGTGGGTGACCTTACGCCTGTCGTCCAAATCGCGCAAGTTTCGCGTCCATTTCACGGGCGACGTCAGTCGTGATCGCCTTTCGGAAGCACATAGTTCTCGCTTCTTCCAAGTCTATCTGGAGGTACGCACAATCGAATCGCTCCGACTCATCGCGACAAGGACCTTTAGGACGAAAACAAACAAAATATCCTGTATCGTCCTGATTCATATACAGCTCTGCGAGAAAGCAATGATGCTGGCTACTAGCATAGTTATGCAAGAGCTTGAATAGTTGTGTTTCTTCTCTTGTCACGGCAATTCACATTGTCGAAGATGAATCACACCTGCTGTGATCAGGAGCCGACTGCGGCGTTCCGTGTTGCGGCAGCTAATTCGCTGCGCTTGCGGGCCTGGATCTCGATGAAGACATGGATGAGCGAGAGCGCTGCGGGGGTGACGCCGGGGATGCGGCTAGCCTGTCCCACCGTCTGCGGCCGGACGCGGCCGAGTTTTTCCTGCATCTCGCGGGAGAGGCCGCT
This sequence comes from Acidobacteriaceae bacterium, assembly GCA_036270675.1. Taxonomy (GTDB): domain Bacteria; phylum Acidobacteriota; class Terriglobia; order Terriglobales; family Acidobacteriaceae; genus KBS-83. Next base: position 5,457 of record DATBCB010000440.1, read on the forward strand.
GACAGCCTGGTAGTCGAACCACGCTGGGATGCTGAGGCTTTCCGCGCGCTTCAGTTTTTCAATCGACTTGCGCTGCTGATCGAGATAGCCGGCGTACTTGATTTCGGTTTCGACGGCGCGTAGCTCGTTGCGCGCGCGAGCGGAGAGCGGCGCATCGTCGAGGACTGGATCGAGCAGCGTGCGCATCTCCTCGGGAAGGGCAATGGACTGGAGCAGCGGGCGCAGATGCTCGATGGTCACTTCCGGCCGCTTCAGGAGCTGCGCGTAGGTCTGGCCAGCGATGCTTTCAGAGTCCAGTTGCAGTGCCGCCGCACATTGTGCCGCATCGATGCGCGTGGTGGATAGCAGTTTTTCGAGCGCAACGGCACGCTGCTGGCGTGCTTCGTAGGCGGTCCAGGCTGCGTCGTCGATGAGGCCGAGACGATGACCGGAGGGCGTGAGGCGGCGGTCGGCGTTATCGATGCGCAGGTGGAGACGGAACTCCGCGCGCGAGGTGAACATGCGATAGGGCTCGTTGGTGCCCTTGCTGATGAGATCGTCGATCAGGATGCCGGTGTAAGCTTCGGTACGGTCGAGGGTGAATGGCGGCTCGCGACGGACTGCGAGTGCGGCATTGATACCGGCCATCAGGCCCTGGCAGGCAGCTTCTTCATAACCGGATGTCCCATTGATCTGTCCGGCCAGGTAGAGGCCGGCGATGGATTTGACGCGCAGGCTGCGATCGAGCTCGGTTGGGTCGATGGCGTCGTACTCGATGGCATAACCAGGGCGCAGCATCTCCGCATTTTCGAGACCGGGGATGGAGCGCACCACCTGCCACTGCACGTCCATGGGCAGCGAGGTGGACATGCCGTTGACGTAGACCTCATGCGTGTCCAGGCCCTCCGGCTCAAGGAAGAACTGATGCTGCTCCTTGTCCGGGAAGCGGACGACCTTGTCCTCAATGGACGGACAGTAGCGTGGGCCGATGGCCTGGATCTGCCCGGAGTACATGGGCGAGCGGGAGACGTTTTCGCGGATGATGCGCAAGGTCTCGGGCGTAGTGTAGGCGATGTGGCAGGAGACCTGGCGCTGCGGCAGCGTGGTGGTGCGGAAGCTGAACGGCGTGGGATCGGGGTCGCCTGGCTGCTCCGCAAAGCGCGACCAGTCGATGGTGCGCCCATCAAGACGCGGCGGCGTGCCGGTCTTCAGACGGCAACCGCGCAGGCCAAGGCGCTTCAGGCTCTCGCCGAGCAGGACGCTGGGCGGTTCGCCGCTGCGACCGGCGGGATACTGCTCCTCGCCGCAGTGGATGAGGCCATTCAGAAACGTGCCTGTGGTGATGACGATTGCGCCGGCTTCGACCGTACGGCCATCGCGCAATTTGAGACCGTGAGCGCGGCGCGTGCCGTCAGCAGCGGTGTCGATGAGCAGATCGATCACCTCTGCCTGCTTGATGTAGAGGCCGGGCTGGGATTCCAGTACCTGGCGCATTTTGACGCGGTACTGCTGCTTGTCGCACTGCGCGCGCGGCGACCAGACCGCAGGGCCGCGGGAGGTGTTGAGCAGGCGGAACTGGATGCCGACGGCGTCTGCCACTTCGCCCATGATGCCGCCCAGAGCGTCGACTTCGCGTACGAGATGACCCTTGGCAATGCCGCCGATCGCTGGATTGCAGGACATCTGCGCGATCAGGTCGAGGTTGAACGTATAGAGTGCCGTGCGCAGCCCGATGCGCGCCGCAGCCATAGCGGCCTCGCAGCCGGCATGGCCGGCTCCGACGATGACGACATCGTATTGTTCGGTGAAGGGCACGGGTACTTCTATTTTACTGAAGAAGACAAGCGCGGCCTGAAAAGGCCGGAGAGGGCCTAGAACCGCAGCCGCAGCACCAGCTCGAGCTGGCGCTCGCGATAGAGATTCGTGCTGTTGCTGTTGGTCACAGTGCCGAAGGTGGGCTCCCAGGTGAGCGTGGGACTGGTGCTGGCGCTGGAGGCCCCGCTGATCAGGTAGCCAAGTGTGCTGATGGCTGTGACGTTTTGATGATTCAGCAGATTGAAGCCCTGCACCATGAGCTCCAGCCGGGTCTTTTCGCTGAGAGGAATGGTGCGCGAGGCGCGGAGATCGACCGTGTAGGTGCCCGGATAGCGATAGGTGTTGCGGCCAACGGCCGGGATCCAGGTCGCGCCGCCGGAGCCATTGATGCTTCCGGCTAAGCCTGAAAGTTTTTCCGTCTGTCCAAACTGATTGATATAGCGGATATAGGGGATCGCGCCAGAGGTGCGCATGGAGTACGGCAGTCCAGTCTGCGCGCTGGCGGTAGGCGCGAGAGCGTAGCCGTTCGCTAGTGCTCCTCGCCAGCTTTCAAATTTCCATGGCGCGCGAAGAACCATGCCGACGGTAGCGCGCTGGCGGACATCGAAGTTCGAGTCGGCGTATTCCTGATTCAGGTCGGTGGGGTCGAACACGTCGTTGACATCGGTGAAGGTGGTTTCGTTCTGGTTGTTGTCCTGGGCGTGCGCGTAGGTGTAGCTGGCGCGGAGGTGCAACCAGCGTCCGCCGTTATGCGCGACCTTGACCACCATGGCCTGATAGTGCGAGCCGACCATGCTGTTGATATCGGTAACGGATCCGTATTCGGGATTGAGGCGTTGCGTGAAGAGGTGGGTCGAATACGTGGATTGCTTGAGCGGTCCCTGGTGCTGCGTGTCTTTGACGGTGTAGGTGATGGGGACGGCGGTAGCGAGGTCGATATTGGTGTCCATGAAGTTGGGCAAGTACTGGCCGGTGCTGCGCAGGTAGCTGACCGTCACTTCGGTGTTGCGGGAGATGCGCTGAGCGAGCGAGAGCTCGGTCTGAGCGATGCGGGGGTTCTGGAAGTTGGGATCGAAGTAGTCGGCGGTGGGCGTCTCCGGCACGACGGCGCGGCCTCTGAAGATGTACGGAAACGAAGGCGCACCCGCATCGCCGGGGCGGAAATAGTAGCCGAGCTGGCCCGCGGGCGAACCGGTCTGGGTGTACGCGGCAAAGATGGTGGAGTTGATGATGCGACCGAAATAAATTCCATAGCCGCCGCGTAGAACGGTGTTGCCGTGGCCAGTCAAGTCGTAAGCGGCGCCGACGCGCGGGCCGTAGTTGTTGCGGTCGTGGGGAACGAAGCCGGTCTGCGGAAGTGCGGGGTTGGGCAGCAGCTTGTTTTGCGGCGGAAGCTGTTCGTATTCGTAGCGCACGCCATAGGAGAGTGTGAGCCGATGCTTCACCTTCCACTCGTCGCTGAGAAAGAGAGCGTAGTCATTAGTGTCGAAGCTGAAGACCTGAGGGCCGAGCTGCTGGGTGAAGTAGTTGTAGCAGGGCGAGGTGCCTAGGCCGCTGCCGTTGGCATCGCAGCGGCTGGGCGCAAGCGCGTCGGAGGCGAAGTCGAGCAGGCTGGAGTAATCGTAACTGCCATTGCCGTTGTAGATGCTGTCGATGCCATCGAGAACGTGGTTGAAGTCGTAGCCGAACTTGAAGAGGTGGTTGCCGCGCACATAGGTGAAGGTGCTGGCAGCCTGGGTGCGGTGCTCGTCGGGTAACGCGGCACGGTCGAGTGTGGGCGGTTTTCCGATGCGCAGCCCGGAACCGGAGCTGATGAGCGTGATCTCGGGCGATGGCCGAACGGATTGTGGCTGAAAGGCTGCTCGAAAGGAGAAGGCGGAGCGCTGAACTGCGATTCGAAGTCGCGGCCGTACTGCACGCGCAACTCATGCATGAGGTTGGCGGTCAGGAAGGTATTCCAGCGGCCGATGATTACGTCGTCCGTGACGTGATCGTCGCCATAGCTGGCGACACCGTAGCTGCTGGCGGTCTGCGTCAGCGCGCCGTGCGGCGAATTCCAGCGCAGATAGTTGTACTGAACGGAGATGTGATTGCGATCGTTGAGCTGCCAGTCGAGTTTGGGAAAGAGGATGATCTGCGAGGCAGTGCGCGGCACCAGGCCGGTTTCGCCCATGAGGCCCGAGACGAATTGCTGGTACTGCTCCAGTGCGTAGATAGGCAGTGGAACGCCGAGGCGTTCGCGCAGCGTTTCGAGATTCGATGAAGTGAGTGAAGTGTCGAAAAATTTGGTGATGTTGCCCGGGCGCGAGATGGCAGGAAAGTTACGGTGGAACTGGTCGTAGGTGAAAAACCAGAAGATGCGATTGGCGCGCACGGGGCCGCCGGCGGCGATTCCCCACTGCTGGCGATTGTCGGTGGGCGCGACCGGAACGGCGGCGACGGTGCCGTCGGGCTGTAACTGCGCCAGTTGCGTGAACGGATTGCGCGCGCCCCACGCGTTGTCGCGAACAAACAAGAAGGCGTTGCCGTGCAGGTGATTGGTGCCGCTGCGCGTGACCGTGTTCACGACGCCACCGGCAGCGCGGCCGTATTCGGCAGAGTAGTTCGAGGTGTTCACCTGAAACTCGCGCACCGATGCCTGGCTGGCGAAGTAGGCGGTGCGGGTGCGGCCGCGCTCCTCAGAGAAGAAGGCCTGATTGTTGTCCGCGCCATCGAGCGTGTTGTTGTTGAGCAGGACGCTGATGCCGCGAAAGCTGAGCAATCCGTAGCCTTGCTGGTCCGGTGCGACGGCGGGCGTGAGCAGCGCGAAGTAGGTCCAGCGCCGGCTGTTGCTGGGCAGCTCCTCGATGGAGGTCTCGTCGATGTTGGTGGAGAGCGCGGGCGAGCTCAGGTCGAGCACGGCGCCCGGCTCGCGGACTTCGATAGTCTCCTCCGCGTGAGAGATAGCGAGGTGCGCGGGCAGCGGAGTGAAGCGCCCCACTTCGACCGGCAAGTGCGCGATGTGCAGGCGCGCAAAGCCGCTTTCGGTGATCAATGCCTCATAGTTACCCGGGGAAAGCCCGAGGAAGCGGAAGTTGCCCTGGGCATCGCTACGCGACTGGTAGATGTGACCGGTATCGGCGTTGGTGAGATCGACTTCGGCGTCGGCCAGGGGGACGCCTCCGGGACCGGCCACCATGCCGCCCACGACGCCCTGCGTTGTGGACTGGCCCCGAAGAGAGAAAACCGAAAGGGGTGAAACGGAGAGCATTGCAACGATGGCGGAAAGTGCGCACTTTCCTGAGATCGTTCCCCAACGCTCCCCGCGCTGCGGCATGGCCCCTGCTCCTGAACGCCGTTTCCGAACTGCAGTTTCAGGAGCCGGCCTGCTTCGATGATGGAGGAGAAGCGGCGGCAGCTCCATGCCCCATAAGTGGTGCCGCGCGTTACTTCGATAGACTGAAGAGACAAGCGATGTTTATTGACGAAGCAAGAATCCGGGTGAAGGCGGGCGATGGCGGCAACGGCTGCATGGCCTTTCGCCGGGAGAAATTTGTGCCGCGCGGTGGGCCATCGGGGGGCGATGGCGGACACGGCGGCGACGTGGTAATGGAGTCCAGCGAGCGGCACAACACGCTGGTGCACTTCCGCTTTAACCCGGAGCACAAGGCCGAGCGCGGGCGGCATGGCGAAGGCTCGAACTGCACGGGACGCGATGGCGACGAGCTGGTGCTGAAGGTGCCGGTGGGTACGACGCTGTACGACGAGGAGAGCGGCGAGCTGGTGCATGACTTCGCGCATCCCGATGAGCGGATTGTGGTGGCGCGTGGCGGGCGCGGGGGCCGGGGCAACCAGCACTTTGCAACGTCGACGCACCAGGCTCCGCGTGAGCATGAGGCTGGGCGGCCGGGTGAGGAGCGCAGCTACCGCCTGGAGCTGAAGCTGCTGGCCGATGCAGGCCTCGTGGGCTATCCAAATGTGGGCAAGAGCACGCTGATCTCGCGACTCTCCGCGGCGCGGCCGAAGATTGCCGATTATCCGTTCACGACCCTGGAGCCGAACCTGGGCGTGGTCACGGTCGGCGAGGCGCCGCACGAAGAGAGCTTTGTGGTGGCGGATATCCCGGGGCTGATCGAAGGTGCGAGTCAGGGTGCGGGGCTCGGGGTGCAATTTCTGCGGCACATTGAGCGCACGCGCGCGCTGGTGCACCTGGTGGATGTCTCGGACGGCAGCGGGCGCGAGTCACCGGTGGATGACTTCAAGGTGATTCAGGCCGAGCTTGCGAGCTTTGGACATGGCCTGGCCGAGAAGCCAATGATAGTGGCGGCGTCGAAGGCGGACGTGGCGAATCCGGAGAAGCTGAAGAAATTGCAGGCGATGGCGAAACGGCGGAAGCTGCCGTTCTATGCAATCTCCGCGGTCAGCGGGCAGGGCGTGGATGCGCTGAAATATGCGATTGCGGCAGAAGTGAAGCGCGCTCGCGAAGCGGAGCGCAGTCAGACGGCTTCAACCACATCGGATTCCGATGCCGTCATTTTGAAGGAAATTTCATGAAGCCGGCTTTGCGATCTGCAGAAGCTGCCGCTCTCATCGATCGCTTTGTTGAGGGTAAGCTGCGCTATCCGCAAGAATGGAACGACTTCATCGAGGCTGGAACGGTTGAGCCGCGTGTCGAACCGTTTCGGAGACGCTGCTATGAGCTCGACCCACTGGTTAATGTGCCAGGTAACCCTAATCGACAAGCACTGGCGGAACTGAGGAGCATCTCTAAACAACTGGCTGACTTGCCGACTCGCTAGCTCGCTGACTTGCTTCTCCTACACCTGCACAGGAGCCAGACGCGCAGCGCGGGCGGGGCGGCGAGTGACTTCGGGCTGCGGCAGCGTGATGAGCTCCCAGGCGGAGCGGTCGGCGAGCAGGCGGGAGACCAGTGCGGTGTGCATGGCGTGGCCGGCGCGCTCAGCGACGACGCGGCCGAGGATACGATGTCCGGCCAGCGCGAGGTCCCCGATGAGGTCGAGCACTTTGTGGCGGACAAATTCGTCGGAGAAACGCAGATTGCCGTTCTGGACGCCGGTGCGGGTGAGGATAATGGCGTTGGCTTCCGAGGCGCCGCGGATCAGCCCCATGTTGCGCAGCATGCGCTCGTCTTCGCGGAAGCCGAAGGTGCGGGCGGCTGCGATCTCTGCACCGTACGCGTCCGCAGCCAGGTCGACGGTGAAATCCTGGCGGCCGATCGGCGTAGGAAAGTCGATCTCGTAAGTGATGCTGTAGCCGTCGCCCGGATAGACGCCGATGAATTTCCCGTTCTCGCGCACCTCTACCTTGCGCAGGATGCGGATGTATTCGCGGCGGCGGCGCTGGATCTTGATGCCAACGTTGTGGAAGGCTTCGACATAGGGGAGCGCGCTTCCGTCGAGGATGGGCAGTTCGAGGTTGTCGAGCTCGACGATCACGTTGTCGATGCCGGTGCCGATGCAAGCGGAAAGTAGATGCTCGGTAGTAGAGATGAGGACGCCTTGGCGCATCAGGCTGGTAGCGTAGGAGACCTTGGCAACGTTGCGACCGATGGCCTGGATTTCAAAGTTGTCGAGATCGATGCGGCGGAAGAGGATACCTGTGCCGGCAGGGGCGGGGAGAAGGCGTAGATGAACGGGGGCGCCGCTATGAAGACCGATTCCAGAAAATGGGATGCTGCCGGCGATTGTCTGTTCGAGTTGAGCCTGCATTAAGGCGTGGGCACCTCTGCCATACCGCTAGAGCGAATAGACTACCCATGTCTGCAAAAGTTTCACTGTTGTAAAAATGCAACATAAAGGCTGCAAAAAATGATGGAGTTGCAACACAATCCGCAGGCGAATGACAGGGTGCAAGCCTCTATAAGTAAAGAAGATATAAAAGTCAAAAACTGGACTGACCGCTTAGGACGCGAAGTCGAAGGGATGCTCGACCGGGTATCCGATCTGGTTCGCCAGGAGAGTCCAACGAGTAATCCTGACGCAGTCGATGCCGCACGGGAGATCGTCGCGGACTGGGTTGAGGAGCTCGGAGGGCAGGTGAAGCGGCATGCTCGCAACGGTAACGGAGGCATTTTGGAGTCCCGATTTGGGAATCCCCAAGACGAGCGAAAGCCGGTGCTGCTCCTTGGACACCTGGATACCGTCTGGCCGATCGGAACACTGGCGCGGATGCCCTGGCGGGTCGAAGATGGCTGGGCATACGGGCCCGGCGTACTGGATATGAAAGCGGGGGTGGTCATGGCGCTGACCGCTATGAAACTGGTACGCGAGATGGACGCGGATCGGCCGGTTGTGCTGCTGCTGAGCGGCGATGAAGAGACGGGAAGCCGCCACTCGCGGGAGTTGATTGAAACAATCGCGAAAGAATGCCGGGCGGTGTTTGTGCTGGAACCGGCGCAGGGTCAGCACGGTGCGTACAAGACGGCACGCAAGGGCGTAGGGCAGTTTCGACTGGAGATCACCGGCGTGCCTTCGCACAGCGGTGTGGACTTTTGCGCAGGCCACAGCGCGGTACGCGAACTGGCATGGCAGGTCGAGCAGATCAGCGCGCTGACGGACCTGGAGCGCGGGACGACACTGAACGTCGGCGTGGTCGGCGGCGGAACGCAGCCGAATGTGGTGCCGGCTGCGGCGTGGGCGGAGATTGACGTGCGGGTGAAAACGTTAGTGGATGCGGAGGCGGTCACGCGGAGACTGCAGGCGCTGAAGCCGCGCGATCCGCACTGTTCATTGCGGCTGACCGGCGGTATGAACCGGCCGCCCATGGAGCGGACGGAAGGCACAGCCGAGTTGTTTGCCCAGGCGAAGAAGTTGGCGGCGGGACTGGGGTTCGCGCTCGACGAAGCGGCGACGGGCGGCGGCTCGGATGGGAACTTCACCTCGGCGCTGGGAATACCAACCTTGGATGGCATGGGTGCAGTCGGGAAAGGCGCGCATGCGGAGGATGAATCGATCCGCATCGATTCGCTCGTCACACGAACAGCGCTGCTTGCCGCGGTGATCGCTACGACCGCCTAGTAGTTTCAATTTGAAACCGACATAGGAACGTTCTTCAGAAATCTGCCGATTCACCCTGTCGACTTCGCTACACTGGAAATAGAGAGATCGACGAAGCGCCCGCGAGGATCGCGCGCGTTTTTATTTTGAAGACGCGGTAACTCTATTGGCTGGACGAATTTAGCCATAAGGTCTTTCGCTGGAGGAATTTGCCTGCGGGAGGCTGCCTAACCTGCTGCAGTGCAAGGGCTTCCAGGCAGACCCGCCGGGACGGGAGGGGGAGGGTGGGCGGTAACGTGACCCGCACATCCGGCTTCACTGCGTCCCCTCAATCATGCTGCTGACCAGCGCGAGCGGCAGGCCGACCACATTGAAATAACAGCCGTGGATGCGCGGCACCCAGCGCCCGGCGCGACCCTGGATCGCGTAGGCGCCGGCTTTGTCGAGCGGCTCTCCGGTGGCTACGTAGGCGTCGATCTCCTGATCGGACAGCGTGACAAAACGGACAAATGTAACTTCGGCGGCGCGTTGACGCTCGCGCCCTTTGGCGAGACAGACACCGGTGATGACCTGGTGCGTCTGGCCGGAGAGCAGGCGCAGCATGCGGGCTGCGTCGGCTGCGTCCTGGGGCTTGCCGAGTACCTCGTCATCGACCAGGACGATAGTGTCCGCGCCGAGGATGATGGTGTCCGGGGCCACCGCGTGCGTGGCCGCAACCGCCTCTGCCTTCTCGCGTGCGAGCCGGGTGACGAAGCGGATGGGATCTTCGCCGGGCTTGCGTACCTCGGGCACATTGGCGGTGATGACATCGAAGGTGAAGCCGGCCTGCGCGAGCAGCTCGCGGCGGCGCGGCGATGCCGAAGCCAGAATCAACGAGGGCCGTCTGCTGTGAGTATCCGGCGCGGTCACGCTTTGATCCCTACCTGTACCCCGCGGGAGCTGCAGACGCCCCACGCCATCCGCGGCGTGTTGTGGGCGAGCCCGTAGCGGCCGTCGGGGCCGAGCAGGATGATGCCGCCGTGGCCGCCGAGGCGGCGAAAGAGATAGGCGATGGCGGCCTGCGCAGCGCTCTCCGGAGCATCGCCGGCGAGAACGCGATCGACCGCCCACTTGCCGAGCACGAGCTTCATGATGGGCTCGCCCCAGCCGGTGAGGGAGACGGCGGCGCTGAGATTGTCCGCATAGCAGCCGCAGCCGATGAGTGAGGAGTCGCCGACCCGCCCGGGCGCCTTGTTGAGCGTGCCGCCGGTAGACGTTGCGGCAGCGAGATTGCCGCCGGCGTCGAGCGCCACAGCGCCGACCGTGTCGTGTGACGACGCGTCATATGAGGTGTCGTGTGACGACGCGTCCCGCGAGATAGCGTGAGGAGCTTCCTTGTCCGTCTCCTGAACACCGGAGAAGGTCTGGTCCGGCAGGCCGGCGCGCTCCTTGTGCTGCGCCAGCGCAAGCCGCTCGCGCTCGCGATCGAGGACCAGCTCGGCGTTATCGATCAGCGGCATGCCGTGTTCGGCGGCGAAATTCTCCGCATCGCGCCCGACAAAGTAGACGTGGGGACTCTTCTCGAGCACCAGACGCGCGGCGTGGATCGGGTTGCGCAGGCGCTCGACGCAGGCGACGCCACCGGCGCGCATGGTGCCGGTCATGCCGCCGTCCATGAGCAGCGCGTCGAGCTGGACTTTGCCCTCGCGGGTGAGGAAGGAGCCGCGGCCGGCATCGAAGGCCTCATCGTCTTCGAGCACCGCGACGGCGGCCTCCACAGCATCGACGGCAGTGGCGCCGCGCTCCAGCAAGTCATAGCCGGCAAGGAGCGCACTGCGGACGCCGAAGGTATGGGCTTCGACGGCGTCGTCGGGAATAGCCCAGGCGCCGCCATGAACGAGAAGGATAGGTTGATCGGGCATGCGAACAGATCATCGTACATGGGGAACTTGGGGCGGGTGTTTTGAGGATACGAATTGGATGCCTTGACTATCTACAGATCGATTGTGTAGACAGTCTAGGCATAGGCATATTCCATTGCGTGCCTGATCACCAGGAGGGTTCCCATGCGATGGCGGGATAGGTTGGGTCTGCGCTTGCGGAGTCTGCTGTTTCGCAGACGGGAAGGCCGGCGTCTGCAGACGGAGATGCAGTTTCATCTCGATGCGCTGGTGGCGGAGAACATTGCCGCGGAGATGTCTGCCAAAGAGGCGCGATATGCGGCGATGCGGATGTTTGGGAATGCCGCTGTGGTGAACGAGCAGACGCACGCGACGTGGGGGACGTGGCTCGAGCGGCTGGTGCAGGATGTCCGCTTTGCAATACGGCAGATCGGACGCGCGCCGGGCTTTGCGCTGATCGCGATGCTCACGCTGGCGCTAGGGATCGGGGCGAATACTGCGGTCTTTACGCTGACGCATGCGCTGCTGCTGCAGGGACTTCCAATTCCGAATCCTGATCAATTAGTGCGGCTGGCCTCCCATCTGCCAACCCCGACTGGGGATTACATCGATGCGGGGCTGAGCCTGCCGATGACCGAGTCCATCGAGCTCCGGTCGCACTCAATCAGCGGGGCTTTCGGATGGTGTGTCTACGACTTCCCGCTTACGGAGAGCAGCGGAATTCATGGCATCCACGGCGCTGTTGTGAGCGGCAATGCCTTTCCGATACTGGGAGTACGGCCGGCGCTCGGCCGCATGCTTCTGCCCAGTGACGACAAGCCCGGTGGCGGACCGGATGGATGGGCCGCGGTCATCAGTTATCGCGAGTGGATGAGATATTTTCACGGCGATGCCTCGGTGGTCGGACGGCATTTGACGGTGACGGATCACAGCGTCACGGTTGTCGGGGTGGCTCCGGAGGGATTCGAGGGCGCTATCGTCGCCGAGCACCCGGATATTTATCTGCCGCTGGAGTTCACGGCCGCGCTCAACGGCGAAGATTCTTTGCACAATGGCGTCCGGTTATGGCTGACTGCCTTCGCCCGTCTGAAGCCGGAGGTGCAGCTGTCACAGGCGGCAGCCGAGATGTCTGCGATCTTTCCTTCTGTGCGGGATGAAGTTCTCCCCGCTCCGTTCCGGCGCCAGCCGATGGTACAGAAGACGCAACTCAGTGTGAGCTCGGCGCGCACCGGCTGGAGCGATCTGCGTACGCAATACACGCAGCCACTGATGTTGTTGCAGGTACTTGTCGGGATCGTGCTGCTGATCTGCTGCGCCAATCTTTCCGGATTGTTCCTGGCGCGGGCTGCGGCGCGGCAGCAGGAGTTTGCGATCCGCGCGGCGCTGGGCGCGGCGCGCTCGCGATTGATGCGGCAGCTTTTCATCGAGAGCCTGATGCTCGCGCTGCCGGGCGCACTGATCGGCATTGGAATCGCGTGGTCCGCGGGGTCATGGATTTTGCACTCGCTGGGTAATCGGCAAGCTGAACTTTCACTGTCGCCGCGGCCGGATCTCGCTGTGCTTTCTGTGACAGCTCTGTGCGCCCTCTTGTGCACACTACTTTTTGGCATGGCTCCGGCGTGGACGGCAAGCCATACGGACGTGGAAGCAGCCATGCGCAGTTCCTCGTCGCGTATGGCTTCGGGAAACGCGGGAGCGCGGCGCTTCTTTGTTCCCTTCCAGGTGGCGCTTTCACTTGCGCTGGTGGTCGTGGCGGCATTGCTGGCATCCACGGTGGTGCGGCTACGGACGGACAACTCCGGATACCAGACGGAGAATGTGCTGTTTTACATCACGGATTTCAATCGGGTGCCGCAAAAGGCCGCAGATGTGGTTGCGCTCTATCGCCGCATGATGAACCGCATAGAAGAATCGCCGGGCGTGATCGACGCGAGCGTAGCGGAGATTCCTCCACTGCTTGGCTGGCAGGACAAAGAGGAGTTCGTTGCTGCGAGCCAAGCCGGACACGCTGAACCCGCAGTCAGCGATTCGAACAGCGTTGGCGCACATTTCTTCTCCGCAGTCGGCACACCGCTCCTCACGGGACGGGACCTGAAGAATGAAGACGCAGACCTGAACTCATGCATTTTGAATCAGGCCGCGGCGAAGCTGTACTTTCCACATGTCAATCCGCTGGAACAGATGCTGCGGCAGGTACCGCACATCGTTGGCAATGCAACCGAGACGGCCGATTGCCAGGTGGTGGGCATCGCGCAGGATTCGAAGTACGAGACGTTGCACGAAGGATATCCACCCATCGTCTATTTGGCGCTCTCCGAGAGGACGGGCCATCTTGATGATCTTTTTCTTGTGATCCATGCTCGCAGCATTGCCAACGCAAGGGCGGCCTATCGCACCGCTCTGCATGAGATTGCGCCGACGACACCGGAGACAGACCCGTTCCTGTTTACGCAGCAATTCAACGACTCGATCGCGCGGGAGCAACTTCTGTCTGTTCTCTCCGGCTTCTTTGCGTTGCTCGGATTGCTGCTGAGTGGGATTGGGATCTACGGGCTGGTGGCGTGGAATGTGACGCAGCGCACGCGGGAGATTGGGGTGCGGATGGCGCTGGGTGCTGCGCGGATGGGAGTGTTTGCGCTGGTGATGCGGCAGGTGGCCATGTTGCTGGCGGCGGGCGTCATGGCCGGCGGAGTGGCGGCATTCTTTGCGGCGCGGTCGATCCGCAGCTTCCTGTTTGAGGTGCAGCCGGGTAATCCCTGGGTCTTCCTGGTGGCTGTGCTGGCTTTGGTGCTGGTCGGATTCCTTGCGGCGATGCTCCCGGCGCGGCGGGCGGTATCGATTGATCCGATGCGGGCGCTGAGGACGGAGTAAGGACACATCTCAACCCACTTCTCTTCGGAACGTGGGGCACCTTTGTTGGCAACGCGGACGAACTGCAGATCCCTTCGGCAAGCTCAGGGCAGGGTCTTCGCTTCGCTCAGGATGACAATGCTCCAGGAACCGAGGACAGGTCTGCGCGCCTGCGGCGCTCCGGTCTGGATGACAAGTGCAGAGAAAAAGCTAGGCGCGGGGGGCGTTGGGGGCGGAGAGGAGTTCTTGGTGTTCAGTTGCGCTGACCGATGCAGTAGTTGAGACGGGCCCTGGGCTGGCGGGCCGGCGGATCGGTGTGGGCTGCGGGCTACTAGCGGGCATGTCGAGCGCGAGGCCCTTGGCTATCGTGTAGGTGTACGAAATGCGGTGGATGACGGTAATGGTGGAGAGCACAGCCAACACCCAGAGGGCGGGGGCCATCGCACCCCAGCGTTCGAAGAGGGCGCCGAGGATGATGAGCACGACACGCTCCGGGCGCTCCATAAATCCGACCTTGCAGGAGCCGATGAGCGCCTCGGAGCGGGCGCGGGTGTAGCTGACCATCAGCGAGGTGATCATGACGAAGGCGGTGAGGACCACGTAGAAGAAGCGATTGCCGCGCGCGTAGAAGACCAGCAGGCCGAGGAAGAGGACAACGTCGGAGTAGCGGTCGATGACGGAGTCGAAGAATGCGCCGAAGACGGTGACTTGATCGGTCTGACGGGCGACGCGACCGTCGACCATGTCGAAGATGCCGGCACCGATGATGACCAGACCCGCGTATAGGAAGAAGCGGACGTAGTTGTGGCTGTTCGCGAAGCCGAAGAAGATGGCGGCGCCGGTGTTGATGACCAGACCGATGAAGGTGAGGACGTTGGGCGAGATGCGGGTGAGGGCGAGGCCGTTGACGATGGCCTGGAGGATGACGCCGCAGCCGCGTCCGAAGGCGCTAGTCCATGTCATAGGCTCTGCCTGCCTTGGGTCATAGGCTCTGCCTGTCTTGCGTCATAGGCTCCGCCTGGCCTGGGTCATAGGCTCCGGCCTTCCTCATTACGATGCGCCTCCACGCGTCATCAAGACGCCGCTCTTCAGCTTCACTGGGTTTTGCCCTGGGCGGCTTCGTCATGGATGGTGGTGAGCTTCAGGACCTCCAGCTCGCGTTTGCCGTTGGGGGTCACAACCGTGACCACGTCGCCTACCTGCTTGCCGATGAGCGATCGGCCGATGGGCGAGGTGGTGGAGATGAATCCCTTGTTCACGTCAGACTCTTCGGAGGTGACGAGCTTGTATTCCAGCTCCTCGTCCTTGGTGGTGTCAAAAACGCGGACGGTGGAACCGAAGGCGATCCGGTCATGCGGGATGTTGGAGAGGTTTACCAGGGAGAGTTCCGCCATGCGCTTCTTGAGTTGGCCGAGGCGGGCGTTCACAAACTCCTGGCGCTGCTTGGCCATGTGGTACTCAGCATTTTCGCTGAGGTCGCCAAGCGCAGCGGCCTTCTTGATCTCCTGCGGCAGCTCATGCTGGAGCTCATGCTCCATCTGCCGGATCTCTTCTTCTAGTTTTTTCTTGATGTGTTCGGGCATGGACATATCCGTGACGGCCTGGGAAAAGCACAAGCCGCAAGGAACGGCAGGGATCCGGTATCCGCCAAAAGGTCATTATACGACGTCAGGGCTGGCCGCTAAGGGTCCGGCGGCAGGAGGGTGAGACGGCCGCTTTGCGCGTCGAGCCAGCCTTGGAGGATAAGCGCGGCGGCGAGCTGGTCGATTTTGTGGCGACGCGTGTGGGGATCGGCGGGATCATGGCCGGTGGCTTCGAGGACGGCGTGAGCCTCGGCGGTAGAGAGGCGTTCGTCCCAGAGGTGAACCGAGAGGCCGACCGGGAGGCCGGGGCGATCTATCGCCGCGCCTGCTTTGGGAAGGGTCTCGGCGATGAGTGTTTTGAGTTCATCAACAAAGCGGTGGACGCGCTCGGTCTGGCGGCTACGGTCTCCCGAGAGATGCAGCGGATTGCCGACGACGATGCCGGCGCAGCCGTGGCGGCGCAGGAGGCGGAGGATAGAACGCTGGTCCCGACGAGGCTGGGTGCGCTCGATGGTGAGCAGAGGCTCGGCGATACCGAGCGGATTGGAGAGCGCGACCCCGATGCGGCGCGTGCCGACATCGAGGCCGAGCCACGGCTGGGACACACTCATTTCGCCATGATAGGCAAACTACCTAACCTACGCTCACCCACCCTACCCTCACACAAGAGCAGGGCTCCGGCGGGCATACAATTCTGAGAGTGCTTCGATTGACCCGCGAAGGGATCTGACGCTTTAGCGTCTTTGCTATAAAGTTCGACGGGCCAGCGACAGTTCTTGTGGCCTTTCCTTAAAGAAAGAAAGGCCACACCGAGTGCCACTCCACAGGCCAGAGAATTAGCAAAAATGCTATTGCGTCGCTTTCTGCTGCTGCTTCTCCTGCTGCTGGCTCTGGGTGCCGGCTCCTGGTTCCTGTTTGCACCCGCGGGGCCGCATCTGGAGACCTTTGTAGAGATTGCGCCAGGCACTTCCTCCAAGGGAATGGGCCGGCTGCTCGAAGAGCGAGGGATCATTCGCAGCCGTTATGCGTTCGACGTGGTGCGGATGATCAAGCACGGCACGTTAAAGGCAGGCGAGTATCGCTTCGACCATCCGGCGAGTGTTTTTGCGGTGTACGACCGGCTGCGGCGCGGCGACGTGTACTACCGCGTGGTGACGGTGCCGGAGGGATACAACCTCTTCGACATTGCGAGCGCGGTGGAAGCAGCGCAACTGGCGACGCACGACGACTTTCTGGCGGCGGCTCACCAGGACACGTCGCTGATCAGCGATCTGGACCCGACGGCGACGAGCCTGGAAGGATATCTGTATCCGGACACTTATCGCTTCCAGCGCAGCGATACGCCGATGACGATGCTGCGCTCGATGGTGAAGCGGTTCCGGCAGGAGGCGGCGCAGATGGGGCTGACTCGAGATGTCCATCGTACGGTGACGCTGGCATCGCTGGTGGAGAAGGAGACGCCGGTGGCGACCGACCGGCCGCTGGTGGCCAGCGTCATGGAGAACCGGCTCCGCGACAACATGCCGCTGATGACCGATCCGACGGTGATCTACGCGGCGATGCTCGAGAACCGCTACCGCGGGACAATTTATGCGTCCGATCTTCAGCGCGATTCCGCGTACAACACCTATCGGCATGCCGGGCTGCCGCCGGGTCCGATCTGCAGCCCGGGCGCCGCATCGCTGAAGGCGGCGTTACATCCGGCGGCTACGGACTACCTCTATTTCGCGGCGGATCCTGCGGCGAGCGGTCATTCCCGATTCGCGAAGACGCTGGAAGAACACCAGCGCAATGTGGCGGCGTACCGGCAGTCGCAACGCGCGGGCGGGACGCCCCCTTAAAGCGGATTCCCCATTGCTATTTCGCGCGAAGTTCAAAGCAGAGCGGCTTTTCTTACGGAAAAAGCCGCGTCCGGCTCCGCTGGTTCGGGGTACACCTATGGGAGATTCGCTCCAACCTTTAGCTATACTTAAGGTTTGCTGCCCTGATTAGACCCGTGATGCAAAGTCGATGGTGGAGTGTGGGATTTTTGGCAGTGTTGCCGTGTCTAAGCGGCTGCCTCTACCACACCCACAAAGTGGAGAAAACCACGCTGGCCGGTCCGCCCTTGGACGCGAGTGTGGCTCAGCTCGTTAACGAAGTGAATGACCGCTACGGAGCCATCAACAGCCTGACGGCGACGGTGGACTTCCAGGCGACCACGGGCGGTGCACGCCAGGGCAAGGAAACCGATATCACTCCTTTTCATGGCTATATATTGCTGCGCAAACCGGCGATGCTGCGCGTGCTGGCACTGCTACCGGTGGTGCGCACGCACGCCTTTGACCTGGCCAGCGATGGACAGACATTCAAGCTGGTGATCCCACCGCGAAGCCGCGCGATTGTGGGCACCAATAAAGTGACGAAGCCGTCTGGGAATGCGCTCGAGAATCTGCGTCCGGACATCTTTCTCGACTCGGTGCTGGTGAAGTCGATCGAGCCAGAGCGGCTGGTGTACCTGACCAATACATCGGAGACGCGCAGGCAGGACAAGAAGCTGGTGGAGACGCCAGAGTATGACCTGCACATCGGCGAGGAAGATCCGCAGGCAAAGGACGGCCTCAAGGTGCATGTACTGAAGCCGACGCGAGTGATTCGTTTCAGCCGGTTGACGCTGTTGCCGATTGGCCAGGACATCTATGGCGAAGACGGTGGAGTGGAGACGCATGTGGAGTACGGGCCGTACAAACAGTTCGGAACTGCACACATGCCGGGGTCGATTGTCATCCAGCGACCACGCGAGGCGTTTCAGATCACCATCTCGGTGCAGAAGGTGCTCGTGAACCAGCCGTTGCCTGACAAGCAGTTTGAGTTGCAGATTCCCAGCGATTACAAGGTTCAGACACTGCGATAGGTGCTGGCCGCACGGGCGGCAGCGCAAATTGTGGGTTCGCTTCCTCTGGTCGGCATTTGCCATGCAGCAGACGCGCCTGCGGCGCCCGTTGTGGGTTCGCTTCCTTTGGTTGGCATTTGCCATGCAAGCAGACGCGCCTGTGGCGCCCGCTGTGGGTTCGCTTCCTCTGGTCGCTCACGTTCAGTGATGTGGCTGACCAATTTTGTTGCTGGTTAGATGAAGCGGTCCAGGTGGGCTCGGCTGGCGTGCTCCGCTATGGCGGCGTTGATCTCGAGGGCGAGGGCGAGCGCCTCGCGGCCCTGCTGGCCGGTGACCTGCGGCTGCTGGCACGTGCGCACGCTTTGGAGAAACGATTCGATTTCGAGGCGCAGCGGCTCGCCGGGCGTGACGGTAGGCTTCGAAATCGCAAGACCGCTCAGGAGGCTCGCGGCATCCGGCGGGGCTGGAGCCGCGGAGGGTTGTGGCTTGACGTCGATAAAGAGGAGATCCTGCCGCGCGTAGTCGATGGAGACGTACTGATGCGGCTGGAAGAAGCGGAGTTTGCGCACGCGCTCCGTGCTGACGCGGCTGGCGGTGAAGTTGGCGACACAGCCGGAGGCGAACTCGATGCGGACATTCGCGATGTCGACTTTGCGTGAGAGAACAGGAAGGCCGACGGCCTGGAGCGAGTGGACCCTCGATTGCACCAGGCTAAGAACGATGTCGAGATCGTGAATCATCAGGTCGAGCACGACGTCGACATCGAGCGAGCGCGGGGTAAAGATGCTGAGCCGATGCGCCTCGAAGAACATGGGCATATGGATGTAGGGATGGACGGCGAGGACGGCAGGGTTGAAACGCTCCAGGTGTCCAACCTGAAGGATGCGCTGGTGACGCGCGGCCAGAGCGATGAGAGCATCGGCTTCGGCGAGGGATGCGGCGATCGGCTTTTCGACCAGGACATCGATACCCGATTGGAGCAGTGTGCTGGCGACAGCGGCGTGGGCACTGGTGGGTACGCAGACCGAGGCAGCGTGGAGCTCGATTGCACCAGCGGCGCTCGCGGCCAGGCAGGCATCGATATCGTGGAAGATGGGGGTTCGAGGGAAGTCAGACTGAAGTCCCTGGCGGCGCGCCGGATCGCCTTCGACGATGGCGGCCAGGCGAATTGAATCGCCGGAGGCTGCGCTCAATTCGCGAATGACTCGGAGATGATTGCTGCCGAAGGCGCCCGCGCCGATGACGGCGTAGCCGATGGATTGAGCCGGTGCGGACGCCACAGAACTACTGTGCGCCGCTCTTGCCTTCGACTGCCTGGAGGCAGCGTGTGTAGAGCTCGAGCAGGTGGTTGGCCTGATCGTCAGCCTTGGCGCCAGAGGGCGAGGTGAAGCCAGTGGCGGCGGTTGCGGGACGGCCGACGTTGGTCGTGCTCGCGATGAATTTGAGCAGGTCGAGAGCGATGTCTTCGTTGCGGCGCGCGGCGCTGAACAATGTCGCGGGTTGATCCATAATGCGTCCTCCGAGGCGATGCTAACAGATGCTTGCGCCCGGGGTGCTTGCCGCACGGGCACAGGCGCCTTCGGCGCGTTCTATCGGGTTCGCTCCCTTTGGTCGCTCACTTCCGGCCTTGTGGATGACGCAGACCAAAGTACGCTCGGGGTTCGATTGGGAGAGGACGACAGAAATGACATCACTCGGTCGACGAAAGCATGAGTTCTTTCGCTCCCATTGGAGGGAGCGAATTACTTACGAGCTAGGGGATGGGGGCGAGGGCGAGGCAGACACGGCCGACGATGAGATCGGATGGCATTTCGTGCGGTCCGAGAGCGAGCAGTTGCACGGGGTAGTTGAGCTCGATCGGCCTGAGAATGAGGCGATTATTTTCAAACTCGGCAAGGCGGAACTGCAACGCGTTGCCGACGCGCACCGCGAAGATGGATGGCTGTGGCGGCTGATAGGCAACGGGGGAGTTGTAGTGGCGGTCGATGACGGCGATGGTGTCCGGCGGTAACACGGGTTGCATACCGGCAGCCTGTTGTCGTGTGAGGCGCACCGAGACGAACCGGGACCATCCGCGGCGCGAGGTGGCGCGGCGAGAGCGGATCTGCTCGAGGATGCCGAGCGGAAGGTGCACGAGGTCGAGGGTTGCCGAGACGGGCGGCACGGCGTCATGTATGGCGGCGCTTGGTGCCACAACGGGAACAGCAGTGTGGGTGAGGCTGCTTGCCGCTTCACGCGGAGCGGCAGAGTTGTCCTCGAGCGCGAGCAGATCACCGACGGTGAGCAACTGGGCGGCGAGCAGACGATCGAGAGCGCCGAGGCTGAGAGTGCGGCGCCGGCGAAGAAAATTAGAAATATGGGAAGGCTGGAATCCTGTCTGGCGGGCGAGGAGAGCTCCATTCACACTGCCTCGATCGATCCGCCGGAGGAGTTCCCTGCGGAGGCGCTCTTGCAGTTGGGTGAAATTCATTGTGGAAACGACGGGCGGAGCGCAGTTTCCCGTGGTTGTGCTGTACGACGGCTCGATGACGCAAGCGCCGGCGAGTTGTACGCCTGTGGTGGTGTACAGCGTGAGCTTTCTAGGCAGCGTCGCGAGCTTTGAACTGACCCGGCCCGGAGACGTCTGGGTGAATTGCGCGGCAACCGGTTCGGCCGCAGCGACGCAGCGGCTTGGCGCCAGTGCGCAAACATCGCAGGCGAAGGTGACGAGCACCGGAAGGATGATCTTCTATCCGGGAAACGTGCCCGCGACGGGCACAGTCATACGGGTGAACTATCGGATTGGCGGACGCGCAGTTGCGCGCATGGCGGCGCCCACATCGTCTCCGCTCAGCAGCTTGATCTTGACTGCCGAACATCCGGTCACGCGCAACTCAGCCGATTGCGAGAACGCTGCGCTGGCACTGCTTGCCAGCTCAACGTGGACCGAAGGCGCATGGAAGGGGACGTACACGTGCTGGAATCCGTACCAGACCGCAGATATCTGGCCGGGTGACCTGTTGCAGGTGGACGCGCCATCCGCCGGTCTTTCGACTGAGCTGCTGGTGCGCAGCGTACAAATTCGCTCCACTTCCTGCGCTCCAGAATTGCTCAGCTACACGGTGACATTTGCCAATGAATGGGCTGAGGCTCTGTCACTGAAGATGAACGAGGGTGCGCCTTTGAACGCATGGCTGCCGCCGAGTGCGTTGACCAGTCCGACCGCCCTGGCCTCTGCGCACGATCTATCGGTCACCAGCGTAAGCGCCACGCAGATCCAGGTGCAGGCGGGCTTGACGCCTCCAAGCGGCGGTGGGTTTGAGGTACGACGCAGCGACTGGAAATTCGGCGCAGGCGACGGCGCGGACCTGGTGCTGCGCAGCCCAGTGCCCAACTTCACCATCGTTCGCGAAGCGCCGGTGGAGCGCTACAACGTGCGGATGTACGACGGCGCCAAGCCGCCGAATTACTCGCGCTTTTCCAGCGCCATATTTGTGAGCGCAGCAACGCAATGAGACCAGATGTGAGTGACGGTGGAATGGACATGATGAGTACGTTTGAGGCACAGGTGCTGGCCGACCTGAGCGTGATGAAGAGCCAGATGGCGTCGCTGTTAGGGGACGGCCAACCGGGGCGGCTCAGCCTACTCGAGGAGCGGGTGGAGCGCCATGAACTGAGCGTGCAGCGGGTAAAGGGATTCGCCGGCGCATTCGGCCTGCTGTTCACGCTGTTGCAGCTTGTCGTGGAGTGGCTCCGGCCCCGTTGAATGAGCCACTGCTGAGCGCGCCGTCTAGAGCATTTTTCCTGTAAATGTGGACAGCCGAAATGGTCTCCGCTGTGCACAGCAACAGGAAAAATGCTTTAATGCGACGATGGCGCGCTCAACTCTGGTGGGTGTTGTGATGGGCAGCAGAAGCGACTACGCAACGATGGAGCCGTGCGTCGAGCTTCTGCGTGAATTTGAGATACCAGCGGAGACGAAGATCGTGTCCGCGCATCGGACACCGGATCTGCTTTTCCAATATGCGAGCGAGGCGGAGGGCCGCGGGCTGAAAGTGATCATTGCCGCCGCCGGCGGCGCGGCGCACTTGCCCGGAATGCTTGCCGCAAAGACATTGGTACCGGTCCTTGGAGTGCCCGTGCCGGCCACCTCCATGCAGGGCTTGGACGCGTTGCTCTCGATCGTGCAGATGCCGAAGGGCGTTCCCGTGGGCACGCTAGCTATTGGCCGGCCAGGCGCGGCAAATGCCGCGTTGCTGGCAGCAGAGATTCTTGCCAACGACGACCCCGCGTTGCGCCAACGTTTGAAGACCTGGCGTGAGGGCCGCCTGCGCGAGGTGCTCGCAGAAGAGCTTCCCCAGTGAGCGCGATTCTTCCCGGTGCAACCATTGGCATTCTGGGCGGCGGTCAGCTGGGACGCATGACAGCCATGGCCGCGCGTTCGCTGGGCTATCGCGTGCAGGTGATGGATCCTGATCCCTCTTGTCCGGCGAGATTTGTAGTCGATGCCTGCTTTGAAGGCGCCTGGGACGATGCGAAAGCGGCGGCCGATCTCGCTCGCGGCTGCGACGTGGTGACACTCGAGATCGAGCAGCTTTCGCTTGATAGCTTGCGCGCTGCGCAGCGCTATGCGCCGGTGCGACCGGGGGAAGCATTGCTGGCAATCATTCAGGACCGCATTGTGCAGAAGGAATGGTTAGCCGCGCGCCAGTTCCCTGTCGGGCCATTTCGTTCCATTCGATCGCTCGACAATATGCGCGCCGCGCTCGATGCATTCAGCCGCGATTGTTTCGTGAAAAGTGCACGCGGGGGCTACGACGGACGCAGCCAGCTTCGCATCACTCCGCGTGGCGGCGAAAGCGCCGAATTGGCCTGGCGCGCGCTGGGCCAGCGCCCGTGCATCGCCGAGCAAGCCATCGCGCTGGACCGCGAGATCTCCGTGCTGGTCGCGCGCACGCCGTCCGGCGCCCTCAAATCGTTCCCTTCTGCAACCAATCATCACGAAAACCAGATCCTTTCCTGGAGCGTGATCCCGTCGTCGATTTCTCCGGCAATGGAAGCCGAGGCGCAACGCATCGCGTGCTCGCTTGCCGAAAAATTGGGCCTCGAAGGAATTCTCGCGGTGGAGATGTTCGTCACGCAGGAGGGAGCGCTTCTCATCAACGAGCTAGCGCCTCGCCCGCACAACAGCTATCACGCCAGCGAGCGATCCTGCGTCGTCAGCCAGTTTGAGCAGCATGTACGCGCGGTGTGTGATCTTCCGCTGGGGACGACCGACGTTCTGCGCCCGGCGGCAATCGCCAATCTGCTGGGCGACGTGTGGGCCGATGGACAACCGCATTTCGACCGCGCGCTCGAAGTGGAAAGCGTACGTCTGCACCTCTACGAAAAGCATACGGCGCGGCCCGGCCGGAAGATGGGTCATCTCTCGGCGATTGGCGAGACGCCAGAAGAGGCAGTGAAGCGCGTTCTGGAAGCCAAGAGCCGCCTCTAAAAAGAAAGCGGCGGACCCAAAGGCCCGCCGTTCGCTTCATCTGTTCGAGATCAGCCGATCTCTTCCGACCAGTTCTCGAGATACTTCTTCAGCTCGGCCATGAACTTACCGGCATCGGCGCCGTCGATGATGCGATGATCGAACCCGAGCGTCAGCCGGATGATGCTGCGGATTGCAATAGAATCATTGCCGTCCTTATCCGTGAGCACGGTGGGCTCCTTGAACAGGCCGCCGACGCCAAGGATCGCTGACTCCGGTTGATTAATGATCGGCGTGCCAAATAGCTCACCGAAGATGCCCGGATTCGTGATCGTGATGGTGCCAGATCCGACCTCGTCCGGCTTCAGCTTTTTCGCGCGCGCGCGTTCGGCCAGATCAGCGATGGAGCGTGCGATGCCCAGAAAGCTCTTCTCCTCCGCCTGTTTGATGACCGGCACAATCAGTCCCCAGTCCAGCGCCACCGCAATGCCGACATTCACATTCTGGTGGTAGCGGATCGCGTCGCCTTCCATCGAGGCGTTGACGATCGGCATCTTGCGCAGCGTGGCCACCACGGCGCGCGTGATGAACGGCATGTAGGTAAGCTTCACGCCATTACGCTGCTCGTACTTTGCCTTCTCCTTCTCGCGGATCTTCACGATGCGCGTCAGATCGACCTTGAAGACGGTGTGCACATGAGCGCTGGTGCGTTTGGAATCCACCATGCGCTGCGCGATGATCGAGCGCATGCGTGTGAGCGGCACCAGTTCGCCCGGCTGAGGACCGGCTACGGGAGCCGGTGCTGAAGCAGGCTTTGGCGCGGCAACCGCTGGTTGTGCTGCTACTGGAACGGCCGCAGCAGGAGCAGCCGCAGAAGGAGCCTTCGGGCCGCCCTTGTCCGCACCGCCTTTCTCTAGGTACTGCAAAATATCGTCCTTGGTGATGCGGCCGCTCGAGCCGGTTCCCGGAACCTGCCGCAGGTCGAGCTGATGCTCCTTCGCAATCTTGCGCACCAGTGGCGACGAGCGCAGCCGCTCGCCATGCGATGCCGCAGCAGAGGATTCAGCTGCGGGCGCAGAAGCAGCAGGTAGAGCCGCCGCGGTTGGTGCTGGTGCCGCTGCCGCGGGAGCACTCGCCTTCGCCGCCCCGCCGCCGATCACCGCAACCACAGTATTGATCTGTACGGTGTTGCCGGCGTCCACCTTGATCTCGGAGAGCGTGCCGCTCGCCGGCGACGGAATCTCCGCGTCCACCTTGTCCGTCGAAATCTCAAACAGCGGCTCGTCCCGCTGGACGCTGTCTCCCACCTTCTTCAGCCATTTGGTGATGGTGCCTTCAAAGATCGATTCACCCATCTGCGGCATCACGACATCGATGCCGCCGCCGCTCGAGGTGGCAGCCGCCACCGGAGCTGCCGGTGCTGGCGCGGCCTTGGGCGGTTCGGGCTTCTTCTCTAAATTGTTCTCTGGTCTAGCAGGCTCCTGCTTCGGCGGCGCCGGTGCAGCTGCGGCAGGCTTGCTCGCAACCGCGCCATCGCCTTCGCCGATCACCGCAACCACGGTATTGATCTGCACTGTATTGCCGGCATCGACTTTGATCTCCGAGAGCGTCCCGCTCGCCGGCGCCGGAATCTCCGCGTCTACCTTATCGGTCGAAATCTCGAACAGCGGCTCATCCCGCTGTACGGTGTCGCCGGGCTTCTTCAGCCACTTCGTGATCGTCCCCTCGAAGATCGACTCGCCCATCTGGGGCATGATGACGTCTGTCGGCATGTTCTGTCTTCCGCCTTCCCATTCATGCGGCGTGCTGCGCATCGGCCGCTAAGCAATCAATTTCGATCATAAGGCCGTCGCTCGGCGAGCTGCCTCAATACGCCACTTCAGGACGCAACTTCAATATGCAACCAACCGCCGTGCCTCGCGCACCACATCTTCTACCTTGGGCAGGAAGGCCTTCTCCAGCGGCGGCGAGAACGGCACCGGCGCATCCAACGAGGTAATGCGCGCGATTGGCGCATCGAGCGCGTCAAAGGCTTCCTCGTTGATGATGGCCGCGATCTCGCCCGCGATGCCTCCGGTCTTCGTGTCCTCGTGCAGGATAATCACCCGATTGGTCTTCTCTACGGTCGCCGCAATCGCCGCATTGTCCAGCGGCAGCAGCGTGCGCAGGTCAAGAATGTCCAGCTCGATGCCTTCCTTCGCCAGGATGTGCGCGGCTTCCTCGGCCACGTAGACCATCGCCGCGTAGGTGATCACTGAGACATGTTTGCCCTCGCGATGGATGCGCGCCTTGCCAATCTCGACCGTGTAGTCCTCGGTCGGCAGCTCTTCCTTCACTCGCCGGTACAGATATTTGTGCTCGAAGAACAGTACAGGGTTGTTGTCCCGGATCGCCGACTTGATCAGCCCCTTCGCGTCGCGCGCGGTCGCCGGGCAGATCACCTTCAGTCCTGGCGTGTGCACGTAGAACATCTCTGGGTTCTGCGAGTGAAACGGGCCGCCGCTTACCCCGCCGCCCGAGGGTCCGCGCAGCACCAGCGGCGCCGGCGCCCCCCAGCGATAGTTGCTCTTGGCCAGGATCTGCACGATCTGCGAGTGCGCGGAGCTGATGAAGTCCATGAACTGGAACTCGCCCACCGGCCGCAACCCGGTCAGCGACGCGCCGTAGGCCGCGCTGGCAATCGCCATCTCGGAGATTGGCGTATCCACCACACGCTCCGTGCCGAAGCGCTGCAGAAAGCCTTCCGTCACTTTGAATGCGCCGCCGTAGACGCCCACGTCCTCGCCAATCACGAACACGCGCGGGTCGCGCTCCATCTCTTCCCACAGGCCCTGGCGGATCGCCTCTAAATATGTAACTGCTGCCATTGCTTAATCAGTCCTTGTCTTCTTTCGGGGTCTTCTTTCGGGGCGTTCTTGTGCGCTCTTATTTGTAATGCGTGGTCGCGCTGGACTCGGCCAGCTTCGCGCTCGCATTCGCATTCTGCACGCGTACCTCGCCATACTTCAGCGGAATCTCGGTCGCATTGTCGAAGTACACATCCGTTCCCGCATCCGCCGGATTTGGCATGGGCGATGCCTCGGCAAACGCACGCTCCTCTTCCATCAGCGTATCGACGTCGGCCTGAATCTTCTTCGCCTCCGCCGCCGTCAGCCAGCCGCGCTCGATTAGGTAGTGCTCCATGCGCAGAATCGGGTCACGCCGCTTCCAGTACTCCTTCACCTCGGGCGGCACGTAGGTTGCGGCATCGTGCATGGCGTGGCCCTTCATGCGCATCAGCTTCGCCTCAATGAACGAGGCGCCTTCGCCGCGATACGCGCGCTCAACCGCCTCGTGCGTCGCGTCGTACACCTGGTTCGCGTCCGTGCCGTCCACAATCACACCGGGCACGCCGTAGCCTAGCGAGCGGTCCGCCAGGTCCTTGCAGGCAAACTGCAGCTCCACTGGTGTCGAATACGCCCACAGATTGTGCTCGACAATCAACACCAGACCCAGCCGCTGCACCGCCGCGAAGTTGAAGCCCTCGTAGGTCGGCCCGGTCGACTGGCCGCCATCGCCGATATAGGCGAGGCAGGCAATGTTCTTGCCCTGGATGCGCGCGCCCAGAGCCACGCCGGCGCACACGCTGATCGAGTCGCCCAGGTGCGAGATGGGCGCAATCACATTCAGCTTCTTCGCATCGCCATAGTGCGAGCCGCTCTCGCGTCCGCGGGTTGGCGAGCCGCCCTTGGCCATGTACTGCATCATGGTGTCGCGCGGACGATAGCCCTTCACGATCATCGAGCCCTGGTTGCGGATCATCGGCCCCAGCCAGTCGTCCTTGTCCAGGGCATAGGCCGACGCCACGGAGGTGGCCTCCTGCCCCTGACTCAGATACAAGCCGCCGATCACCTTGCTCTGCTTGTACATCCGCTCGAGCGAATCTTCCATCTTCCGGTTGGTGATCATCAGCCGGTAGATATCGATCGACTGCTCGCGCGTCAGATACTTCGAAGGACGCAACGGCGGAGCCGGAGCGGTGGTATCGCCCACGACCTTGTAATGGTAGTTGCCGTTCTTCCACTCGCCTTCAATGTGGAACGGCAGCTGTTCCAGCCGGTAGTCGGGGATGCCGTGCGGATTTTTAGTTGGGGGTTTCTGCTGGAGGGATGTGCTGCTTCCGTTGGAACCCTTCGGCGTCCCATTCGCGGAGGCAGACGGCCCCCCCGCGTCCTTCACTTCTATTTTTCTACTCGCCATCGACAGCGATCCTAGTCGGTCAGTACCGAACTGGTCATTTTAAAGCATTTTTCCTGTTGCTGTTCGCCGCAGAGATTCCTGCGAAGTGGCCATTCGTAACGGAAAGGCTACGTAGACCGGCGGTCAAGCACCTGAATCGACAGGAAAAACGCTCCATGCCAAAAGCGACGTTGAGGCACTCCGGTGCATGCGAACGCTATCTACAACTCTTGTTCGCAGCGTGAATCACGCCTGCAGCGGCAAGAGTTCGGCGAGCGCCGGCGACAGATCACCGAGCGATTCCAGCCACAGCATCTGTGCATGAAAAACATGCCCAAACTGCCGCGCGACCCGCTCCGCAGCGGTTTTCAGGGTCAAATCGGTTTCTGGATTGGGACTGGGACTCTCCAACTCCAGGCTGGTCACGCCGCGGTCGCTGATGCCGCAGGGCACAATCCACGCAAAATCCTTCAGATCGGTGGTTACATTCAGGGCGAATCCGTGCGAGGTCACCCCGGCCGAAACATGAATGCCGATCGCCGCGATCTTCCGCTCCTCAATCGTGCCGTGGGGCTGCGTCCACACCCCGGTCCGTCCCGGCACGCGCGTTGCCAGTACGCCGTAGTCGGCCATCGTGCGGATCAGCGCCTCCTCCATCTGCCGGACAAAGTCCACCGGCCCCAGCCGCTTGCCCACTGCGCGCAGCGGCCCTCTCAGATCAAAAATCGGATACCCCACCAGCTGCCCCGGCCCGTGATAGGTCACGTCGCCGCCGCGATTGGTTTCGACCACCTCCACGCCACGCGCCGCGAGCGCCTCCTCCGTCAGCAGAAGGTTCTCGCGGCCGCCATCTTTTCGACCCATGGCCCGCCCCAGCGTCAGCACCGGCGGATGCTCCAGCATCACCAGCACGTCGCCGATGACACCCGCCTTGCGCAGCTCCACCAGCTGCGCCTGCAGCTCCAGCCCCGCGACATACGCAACTCTTCCGAGATACACAACCGACAACACCATGCCAGCTAGTCCACTTTCACAAGGCCTGTGGCCCTCAAGGAACCTCAACGCAGCTTCCGTCAAGAAAAAAGCTGCTCTTCGCGGTAGTTCGACCGGATCACAATTTTTGTGAAAACCGACTAACCGAAGGTACGGCTCCCTACATCCATTCTGTCACCGGCCCGCTGTCCGTTGCGCCGCACCCAGCAGTCGAAGAGACGCACCAACCTTTCAAGAGAGGCTCCCCATGACCCGTCTCACAAGGTACGGACACTTCAGCCATCTGCACACGCTCGCTCTTTTGCTCTTCGCCAGCTTTGCCATCATCGCCGCCGCAAACGCACAGACCGGCCTCTATATCGAGTTCGGCGGCTCCAAGGTTGATGCGCCCAGCAACGACTGGATCTACGGGCCTACGTTCGGCGTCTACCACGACTTCGTTTCCGTGCCGCTCGTCCACCTGGGCGCAGACCTCCGCGGCTCCGTTCTCGGTATCTCGCAGACCACGACTCTCACCAGCGGCCTGCTTGGTCCGCGCCTTTCTGTCCATCCGCATGTGCTGCCCGTCATGCCGTATCTGGAAGCTCTCGGCGGCATCGGCCACTACGATTACGGTGCCGGCCAGGGCAGCAACACGCAATTCGAATACCAGTTCCTCGCCGGCATCGACTTCACCCTGGTTCCCCGCCTCGACTGGCGCGTCGTCGAGTTCTCCTACGGCGGGCTCAGCACCATCAACGGAACCCTGAATCCCAGGACGCTCAGCACCGGCCTCGTTCTCCGCCTGCCCTGACGGCCGCCATCCTTCGGCAGAGCGCGAAGTACAATCGGGATTGACCACGACTGCCAGAGCATTTTCGGTATCGGTCTAGACGGTCCAGCGGCCGCTCTCGCGGCTTTTCTTAGGGAAAAGCCGAACAGAGTGCATCTCCGCAGGCAAAAGTATTACCGAAATGCTCCAGCAAGCGGTCAACGCCCTTTTGAGTAGAGGCTTTTTCCTGAATGAATTCATCTGTGACCCGTCGTCCCCGCATTCTTTTCGTTCTTTTTGCCCTGCTCCTTTTTGCATCCGGCACTTCTGCAGCCCACGCACAGACTGCCATCTACGGCCAGTTCAGCGCCTCGCGCTTCAATACGAATCTCAAGGTCAATACGACCAACGTCAATGACTGGGGCTACGGCGGCGGATTCGGCCTCTACTCCGACTTCTACAAGGTCCCGTTCGCTCGAGTCGGCGGCGATATCCGGGTCCAGTTCGTGCGTCCGGCCAGCAACACCACGCTCACCAGTGTCCTCCTCGGGCCGCGCATCGCTATCCACCCAAAGGTCGTGCCCTTGAACCCCTACGCCGAATTCCTCTTCGGCCCCGGCCACTTCAGCTACGGCAACAACGCGCCCAGCACCACCCAGTTCGACTGGCGCGTCCTCGGCGGCGTCGACAAGACGCTGTTCCCGCATCTGGATTGGCGGGTCATCGAAGTGTCCTACGGCCAACTCAACACCTTCTCTGGCCAGTTGAAGCCAGTCACCCTCAGCACCGGCATCGTCCTGCGCTTCCACTGACGCGATCGCCAAGGGGCGTCATGTTCATCGGCCATTTCGCGGTCGGATTTGCCGGCAAAAGGTTTGCCCCTCGCACCAACCTGGCGCTGCTTATCGCAGCGGCGTTGTTCTCCGACATGCTGTGGCCTATCTTCCTGCTGCTCGGCTGGGAGAAAGTTCGCATCGATCCCGGCAACACGCGCTTCACTCCGCTCGATCTCGTCTGGTTTCCCTGGTCCCATAGCCTGCTCATGACGCTCGTGTGGGCGACCGCCTTTGCGCTCATCTACTACGCCTTTGCGCGCTACCGCGCCGGCGCCTGCGTCATCTGGATCGCCGTCCTCAGCCACTGGATTCTCGACTGGATCACCCACCGGCCAGACATGCCGCTCTACCCCGGGAGCGCGTGTTACGGCCTCGGCTTATGGAATTCCATCCCCGGAACGCTGGTCGTGGAACTGTCGATGTTCGCGGCCGGTCTGTGGCTCTACATGCGCACAACTCGCCCAAGGGACCGCATCGGCCGCTACGCCTTCTTCGCCTTCGCCGCGCTACTGTTGCTCCTCTATGTAGGCGATCGCTTCAGTTCCCCGCCCAGCGGAACAGGTGACATTGCATGGCCCGGCCTCATCGCCGAAGGGATTCTGCTCCCATGGGCCTGGTGGTTCGATCACCACCGCGCGCTGCGAATTGGAGAGCAGAAGATCGCAACGCCCGCCTAGCAGCAGCCCGACAGCCACATCCTTACCGTCACCAGCATGGGCCGCCGTGAGATGCAGATCGGCCGTCCCTGCGGAATCTACCGCAACGGTCCCGACAGCTTTCTCGTCACCGACGACATCCAGGGCACCATCTACGCGATCTATCCCGTGTCGTGACCGCGACGAACATTGGACATTCCCGAACCAAGATGCAATAAAGGACGCGTCTATACCGTTTTCACAAATCGCGTGTCCGGCCAGCAGCAGCGCAGAGCAGCTTTTCTTGACCGAAAAGCTGCGTCAAGTATTGTCCCGGCGAATACGTTATTGTGAAAACGGTCCACCAACTCAACGGAGAAACCATGCGCCGACGCGACTTTCTCTCCTCCGCCGCAGCCGCCGCTGCTCTGCTCCCAACGGCCGCATTCGCCGAAACGTTCGCGCCCCCTCCGCAAAACACCGCCGCAAACGATCCGCACGCGATGCCGCTCGGCCTGCTCATCTCACCCGCCGAAGGTCCCGAAGAAACCATCCGTCGTGTGCACGATCTCGGCCTGCCCACCTGCTTCTTCTCGCTCGACGCCTATATCGGTAAGTTCACCCCGGCGCTCGCCACCCAATTCAAGGGGCTGCTCGCGAAGTACAACGTCACCTGCACCACCGTTGAAGTCGTCGGCCCGCCGCCGCTGGTGTGGGATTTCATGCAGGGCCCATCCACCATTGGCCTGGTCCCGCGCTCCACCCGCGCTGCGCGCATCGACGCGCTCAAGCAGGCATCCGACTTCGCCAAGCTCCTCGGTGTGTCGCAGGTGCAGACGCACTGCGGCTTCATCCCGGAAAATCCCGACGATACTCTCTATAAGGAAACCGTCGCCGCCATCCGCGAAGTCGCCCAACACTGCGCGAAAAACGATCAACGCTTCCTCATGGAGACCGGCCAGGAGACCCCCACTACCATGTCGCGTGCCATCCGGGACGTCGCCCTGCCCAACCTTGGCGTCGGCCTCGACACCGCCAACCTCATCCTCTATGGCAAGGCCAATCCTGTCGACGCCGTCGCCATCCTCGGCCCGCACGTCCACGCCGTCCACGCCAAAGACGGCCGCTGGCCCACCGACCCTGACAAACTCGGCGAAGAGGTTCTCATCGGCACCGGCCTCGTCGACTTCCAGAAAGTCTTCGCAGGCCTGCGCAAAGCGGGCTACACCGGCGCCATCACCATCGAGCGAGAAACCCACGGCCCGCAACAGATCGAAGATGTCCGCCACGAAAAACAGTACCTGGAAAAAGTGCTCGCACAAGTTACATAACCAGCATGCGACGCAAACACTCTTTTACACCGTCGACCGAAGCAAAGCGAAGTGGAGGGATCTGCTGTCAGCCAGCATCAGTAAAGGAAAGACAATCAATCATGGACAGACGCGACTTCATCAAGACCACCGCAGCAGCCTCCGGCCTCCTCATCGTCAAGCCGTCTACTGCTTTTGGATACCAGGCCAACTCCGCCGTGCGTCTCGGCCTGCTCGGCTGTGGCAATCGCGGTACCGCCGTCGCCACTTCGTTCGTAAAGAACACCCCCGCGCACCTGGTCGCGCTCGCGGACATCTTCCCCGACAAGCTCGCCCTGGGCAAACAACACTTCGACGAGCTCAACGCCTCGGTCAGCAAGCCGGTCATCGACCCGCAACTCACCTTCCGTGGCTACCGCGCCTTCGAAGAGCTCGCCAACTCGAAAGACATCGACGCGATCCAGATCTCCACGCCGCCATTCTTCCACGTCCAGCACCTTGAAGCCGCAGTCGCCGGCGGCAAGCACGCCTACTGCGAAAAGCCCGTGGGCGTCGATGTCCCGCAGACGCGCAAAGCGCTCGAGATCGCGAAGCGCGTGCAAGGAAAAGCCAGCGTCGATGTCGGTTTCCAGATTCGCAGCGCGCCGCCGTTCGTCGAAATCGTGCGCCGTATCCACTCCGGCGCGCTCGGCAAACTCGCCAGCATCGCCGCCTACTACAACGCGCCCGCATCGGTGGACCACGCCGCACCTGGCATGTCCCCGGATGAGACGCGCCTGCGCAACTGGCTCTGGGACCGCACTCTCTCCGGCGACATCCTGCTCGAACAGAACATCCACGTCATCGACATCTGCAACTGGGTCCTCGGTACACATCCCGTCAAGGCCTTCGCCACCGGCGGCCGCAACGTCCTTACCCACGCCGGCAACATCTGGGACAACTATCAGGTCGACTTCACCTACCCCGACAACGTGCACGTCAGCTTTTCATCCACGCAGTTTGGCGACTTCGGCTTCGACGTCTCGGAGCGCGTCTACGGCGCCGACGGCCTCGCCGAGATGCCCTACTCCGGCCCCCTCCGCATCGTTGGCAAAAATGCCTGGACCTGGGTCGATCCCGAAGGCACGCCACAGCAATCCGCTGAGCCCGCCCGCTTCGCCGCCAACGGCGCCTTCACGGACAATCTCATCTACGCCGATCGCGATAAGGATCGCGGCTTTATCGACAGCATCACCAGCGGTCAGTTCCACAACCAGATCGCCGCCGGCGTGGAAAGCGCGTTGGCCTGCATGCTCGGCCGCAAAGCCGCCTATTCCGGCCGCGAAACCACCTGGGACGAGTTGCAGAAGGACCACGAAGCTTGGGAGTTAGGCATCGACCTGAAGCAGTTCAGCTAAATTCGAAGTTCGGCTGCACCTCGTTTCTCTGTCATCCCGGCCGAGCCGCATAGATACACACGAGTGTGATCTAATCGGTGGCGCTAGCGACCCATTTCAAAGGAGCCCACACATGCCAGCCATCACAACCAAGGACGGCGTCGAGATCTTCTACAAGGACTAGGGCTCCGGCCAGCCGATCGTGTTTAGCCATGGCTGGCCACTGTCGGCCGATGATTGGGACGCGCAGTTGCTCTTCTTCATGCAACATGGCTATCGCGTTATCGCCCATGACCGCCGCGGCCATGGCCGCTCGACGCAGACCGGCGACGGCCACGATATGGACCACTACGCCGACGACCTGGCCGCTCTTACCGAGCACTTGAATCTGAAGAACGCCATCCATGTCGGCCATTCCACCGGCGGCGGCGAGGTGACGCGCTATCTGGCACGGCGTGGCGAAAGCGGAGTCGCCAAGGCAGCGCTGATCAGTGCGGTGCCTCCGCTCATGGTCAAAACACCGGCCAATCCGCAAGGTCTTCCCAAGTCAGTGTTTGATGACCTGCAGGCGCAACTCGCCGCCAATCGTTCGCAGTTCTATCGCGACCTGCCGAGTGCACCTTTCTACGGTTACAACCGGCCAGGCGCGAAGGCCTCTGAAGCCGTCATCGCAAATTGGTGGCGCCAGGGGATGATGGGCGGGGCAAAGGCGCACTATGACGGAATCGTGGCCTTTTCCCAGACCGACTTCACAGAAGACCTCAAGAAGATCACCATTCCGGTCTTGGTCATGCATAGCGAGGATGACCAGATCGTGCCTTATGTCGCCGCCGGGCCGCTCTCCGCGAAACTGCTAAAGAACGGAACCCTGAAAACCTACAAAAACTTCCCCCACGGCATGCCCACTACGGAAGCGGCTACGATCAACGCCGACCTTCTGGCGTTCCTCAAAAGCTAACCAGCAATGAAGCCGCGGTCCCGACGCGCTGCCTATTGCAGCCGCGAAGGCAACGCAGACCACGAAACACGGGCCACTTTTCGCCAACCGCCCCCCCCGCTGCACCATCAATTGAACAAGCATCATTCCTCCCCGCCACGCAGTCCCAACCACAGCACCCGACATAGGAGAAGACCCCGATGCCACTGCCCACCGACGAAAAACTCCTCGCCCTCAGCGAAAACATACTCAAGCAATTCGATACCATCTTCGGTCTCAACCCAGGCTTCCGTCCCGTACATGCCAAGGGCATCCTGCTCAGCGGCAGCTTCACGCCCGCCAAATCAGCGGCAGAACTCACCCGCGCCCCGCACATCACGCGGCCATCCACGCCCGTCTTCGTCCGCTTCTCCGACTCCACCGGCGTCCCGCTCATTCCGGACACCGATCCCAACGCCAGCCCGCGCGGCATTGCCATCCGTTTCCAGCTCGCCGAGCACGTCCACACCGACATCGTTGCTCACTCCACCAACGGCTTTCCCACCCATACCGGCGACGAGTTCCTCGAATTTCTCCGCGCCCTTGCATCGAGCGATCCGGCAAACCTCAAGGGTTCGCCGCTCGAAGCCTTCCTCGGCTCGCATCCCGCCGCGCTGGCGTTCGTACAGGCGCCCAAGCCCAATCCTTCCAGCTTCGCCCGTGAAAGCTACTTCGGCGTCGCCGCTATGCGCTTCACCAACCAGCAGGGAAAAAGTCGCTACGGCCGTTACAGAATTCTTCCTGCTGCCGGCAACGATCACCTCGACGACGCTGCCGCCAAAGCGAAATCGCCCAACTACCTCTTCGATGAGCTTTCCCAGCGCGTCGCCGCCGGCCCCATAAGCTTCCGCATCGTCGTCCAGATTGCAGAAGATGGCGACACCGTCGACAACGCCACCATCCACTGGCCAGAAACACGCCCGCTGCAGGACTTCGGCACCCTCGCCCTCACTTCCATCGTGCCTGACAACGCCGCCGAGCAGAAGCAGATCATCTTCGATCCCATCCCCCGTCTCGATGGCATCGAACCCTCGGACGACCCGCTGCTCGAACTTCGCGCCGCCATCTACTTGATAAGCGGCCGCCGCCGGCGCTCCGCATAACTCGCGTTACCAATATCCCGGTGCCCCACATCTCGCGTTTGGAGATGTGGGATCCAGGGCAACTCCGTCGTGAGCTGTAGTTCTCTGTGGTTATCTGAAGTTGCCTGCAGTTGTCTTATGGCTGCTTGGCTGCACGGCACATCCCCATCCCCCAAAACCTCATCTCTCCCTGTGAGACTGGAGGCACCATGTTCCGCAAGACGAATGATGCCGGCAGGAAACGCGCTTACAATCGGCGGCCAGAGAGAAGGCCGGAAGAAAAGCGGAAGCGGCGCGAGATCAAGCTTCTCGGCGGACTTGCCGCAGGAGTCGTCGGCGGTCTCGTCGCCACTTGGGCGCTTGATCGATATCAGGAAGGCTCACTCGAAGCAACCCGCCGCGCGGAGAACGCAGCAGGTGCCTCTCCCATCCTCAGCCGCCGCCAGGAAGCTCTGATCCAGAACCAGCAGCGCGCCCACTCAGAAGCAGCCGAACGCATCGCAAAGTCGACCTTCGGCAAGCGTCTCAGCCGGACCCAGCGACGCAACGCCGCGCGCGTCGTGCACTACGCAGTCGGCGCACTCACTGGCGGTGTCTACGGCCTCACGGCGGAGATCCTGCCCATCGTTCGCCGCGGCTATGGCGCCGGGTACGCCAACCTGCTCTTTCTCGGCGGCTCGGAGGCGGTGCTTCCCTGGTTCAATCTCGCCCGGCAGAGGTCCCAGGCTCCGCGTAACGGTGGTCTCCCCGCACCCCTCGTCTACGGAGCGGTCCTCGAAACCACACGCCGCGTCCTCCGCTGGATGCTCTAGCCAGCTCTCGGCGGGCGCACTAACCTACTGAGAATAAGCAGCTTACAGACGAGGCTCCGGCACCTGAAGGGGGAGAACGGTGCCGGGTCACGTTACCCTGCGCAACATTTTGCCGAAATCGCGGTTCACATTGCTGTCTGCAAGGCAAGCTAGAGCAGACGAAAGGCCGGACGGAACGCGCACTCCCGTGCAGGAATTGCATCAGCGGGAGCAGCAGGCAACGGGCTGCCGGCGAGGTGAAGGGTATGCGCATCGCAACAGCAATCCGCTCTTTAGTCCTGGCCGCAGTCAGCATCATCCCGGCCGTGTCGCACGCGGGTGTCTTCGTCTCCATCGGTATTGGCGCACCGCCCGTCCTGCCCGTTTACGTGCAGCCCATCTGCCCCGCGCCCGGTTACATCTGGACCCCCGGCTACTGGGCCTACGATGAGGAGGCCGGCTACTACTGGGTACCTGGTGCGTGGGTGCTCGCACCCTATACCGGCGCCCTCTGGACTCCCGGCTACTGGGGCTGGGGCGATGGCGGCTACCTATGGCACGCTGGCTATTGGGGACCGCACGTCGGCTTCTACGGCGGCGTGAACTATGGCTTCGGCTACTTCGGCCGCGGCTTTGAAGGTGGCTACTGGGATCACGACCGCTTCCGCTACAACGCGGAAGTCATGCACGTGGACCACGAGCGTTTCCACGAGGTGGTCTACAACAAGACTGTGACCAACAACTACAACACGACGCGCGTGAGTTTTAACGGCGGCCACGGCGGCGTCCAGATGCACCCCACGGCGCAGGAGCAGAACTGGGGTCGTGAGCAGCACACTGCACCTCTGGCTGCGCAGCACCAGAACGAGATGCGCGCCAGCCAGAACCGCGCGCAGTTTGCAAACGTGAACCACGGCCAGCCGCAGAACCTGGCCCGCACCGAGCCGGCCTCCTTCAACCGCAACATGCCGGTGAACACTCGGCCCGCGGTCAACAACAACGCCTATCATCCGCAGGCAAACACGCAGATGAACCAGCACACACAGCCGCAGACATACCGTCCGCAATCTCAGCCGCAGACCTATCATGCGCAGGCAAATCCGCAGATGAACGAGCACACACAGCCGCAGGCGTACAATCCGCAGGCCCAGCCGCAGACGTACCGTCCGCAGACCAGCCCGCAGATGAATCAGCACACGCAGCCGCAGGCGTACCATCCGCAGGCCCAGCCGCAGACGTACCGTCCGCAGACGAGCCCGCAGATGAATCAGCACACCCAGCCGCAGGCCTACCACCCGCAGCCCCAGCAGACGCACCAGGCACCCCAGCCGCAGGAGCCTCACGGCGGCGGTGGCGGCGGACATGACGGCGGCGGAGGACACGGACACGGCCGCTAAATATAGCGGACCCGATGGAAAGGGCGGACTTCATGGTCCGCCCTCTTACTTTTTTGCGGGAGTTTCGCCCAGCCGATTTGCCGCGGGAATTTCGCTGACGCTGTGAGCCAGTCCTGCCGCCTCCATCGTCGCGCCGATCATGGCCGGAACTCCCATGCACGAGTTCAGCATGAGTTGATAGAGCCGGTGATCGCTCCAGTCCTGGTTGTAAAAGCGCCGGATATAGCTGGCGCGGCGGCGGTCCGTAGCTTCCAGTTCCTGTTCCGCATCGTCCGCGCGGTCGGGAAACTGATCGCGGAACCACGCCAGCTTGCGGGCCGTGGAAGCGTACACAAAGACATGAAAGGTGCCCGGGACGTTGACCAGCGCCGAAGCTGCCCCGCGTCCCACCACGACGCAGTGCCCTTCGGCCACCCGGTCCTTCAGGTAATCGCGAATCAGGCTGGTCAGCCGCTCGCTGTCGAAGATCTCGGAAGAGGACATGATCGCGGGCATCCGCTCCACGCTGGCGTGCCAGAAAGTCTTGCCCAGCCGGTAATACCACGGATCGAGCCGCTCGTCGCAATTGGCCACAGCGGCCTTCTCCAGCCCGAGCTTGCGGGCGATCTCGTCCACGATGCAGTTGTCGATGATGCGCCAGCCCAGGTACTCGGCGAGCAGATGGGCGAACTCGCCGCCGCGACTGCCGTATTCGCGCTCCACCGTGATGATGCGTACCATGCTGCACCGCCTGTGCGTCGGCCTACTGCCGATCTACGCGAGTGGAGATTACCACCTGCCCGCAGCCCTGACTACTGAGACTGCCGTGGCCGAATTTTGGTTACTGGCGCAGGTCGACAATCGTCGCGCCTGCACCGCCCTCCGCCTGAGTCGCCTCCGTCACTGTGGCGACATGCGGATGGCTGGTCAGCATTGTCCGGAGCGCCCGCCGCAGCACGCCCATGCCCGTGCCATGGATAACCCGCACCCGCTCCAGCCCCGCCAGAAACGCCCGGTCGAGGAAGCTCTCCACCTCGGCGCTGGCCTCCGCAACGGTCTGGCCGATGACGTTTATTTCCGGCCGCATGTCGTCGCTCGACGAAGCCATGGTCACTGACACTCCACGCCGCCGTGCGGCCTCTACCGGGTTCAGTTCCGCCGCCGCCCGCCGGCTGGAGATCACCTCCGCGATGTCCCCCCGGGGCACCCTCATCTTCATCGGCCCCATCGCCACCTCAAAATTGCTGTCGTCGATCTGCCGCTCCACGACAGCAACACGGCCGAGCGACTTGAGCCGCACCGTGTCACCCGCGGCAACGTGACGCACCACGTGTGGCTGCGCCTGTGGATCGCCTTTGTCCGCGCCCGTGTGCTGCGCGACCGCGGTGGCGTTGAACTGCTCGGCGAACTCACGTCGCAGCCGCGCGATCCGCCGCTCTGCTTCTTTCGAGAGCTTCTGCTGCTGCATGCGGTCGTCGATCGCCTTTACCGCCTCGCGCATGCGGAACTCGAAGTCCTTCAGCAACCCGGCCAGTTGCTGTTCGAGTTCGCGGACCTTAGCTTTCCACTCTTTCAGGCCCTCCGCTTCCAGTCGCTGCCGCTCGCGTTCCACTTCGCTCTCCCGCTGACGCAGGGCAGCTCGTTCGCGATCCACCGCCGCAAGGTCCGCATGCAGACGGTCGAGGAAGTGCGCGATGTCCTCCGTCTGATGCGAAAGCTGCCGTCGAGCCGCGGCAATGATTGCAGGATCGAGCCCGATGCGTTGCGCGATGTTGATGCCCGCCGAAGCACCCGGCACGCCGAGCCGCAGTGCATAGGTGGGCGCCAGAGTCTGCTCATCGAAGCCGACTGCCGCGTTGAGCACGCCCTTATGTTGCGCGGCGTAGACCTTCAGCAAAGTGTGATGGGTGGAGATGATCGACCAGGCGCGCGCGCCAAGGAAGTGGCTGGCGATGGCGACTGCCAGCGCCGCGCCTTCTTCCGGATCGGTGGCCGAGCCCAGTTCATCCAGCAGCACCAGCGAGTGCTCATCCGCCACCGCCGCGATGCGGTTCAGGTTGACGATGTGCGCGGAGAAGGTGGAGAGATTCTGCTCGATGGACTGCGCATCCCCGATATCTGCAAGGAAGCTGCGGAAGACGGGCAGCACCAGCCGCTCGGCGGGAACGGGCACGCCGGCCTGCGCCATCATCGCCAACAGCGCGGCCGTCTTCAGCGCCACGGTCTTGCCGCCTGTGTTTGGCCCGCTGATAATCAGCTGCCGCGCATCGGACTCCAACCCGAGCGTGAGCGGAACGAGCGTGCCACCGCTCCGGCGCAGTCGCCGCTCCAGCAGTGAATGTCGCCCTTTCTGCAACAGGAACTCCGGCGCGTCATCACCGGCAAAGATGGGCGCGACGCATTCGTACTCTTCAGCAAAACGGGCCCGCGCCTGCAATGCATCGACCTCCCCAAGGATCGCTGCGCCGGCCGATAGGGCCGTCGCCTCGCGGGCGATCTCGCTCGTCATCTGAACGAAGATGCGATGCACCTCAGCCTGTTCCTCGTCCAGCAGCCGAATGAGCTCGTTGTTCTGCTCGATCGTTTCCAGCGGCTCAATGTAGACCGACTGTCCGCTGCTGCTTGCCCCATGCACCACACCGGGGATGCGGCGCTTCCACTCCGCCTTCACCGGGATGACGAAGCGCTCGCCGCGAATGGTGATGAGGTCTTCCTGTGTTGAGCCCTCACTGGAGAAGCGACGCAGCGCCTGGCGCAAGCTGCTCTCGATCGCGCGCTGCTGCCGCTCGACTTCGCGGCGAATGCGCTTCAGGTCAGGCGAAGCATCATCGTTGAGCGTGCCGTCAGGATTGATCCGTGACCGCAGCGAGTGCAGCAGCGGTGCAAGTTGGTTGCCGCGCAGCGGATCGGTCATGGCACGCAGTGAAGCGATACGCGATGCCAGGTCATCCGGCGGCTCTTGCATGGCGATGTACCACGCCACAACTTCGTCCCCGAGCGCGAGCAGCGGCAGCAGCTCTTCTACCTCGAGCGCAGTTCCGGGAATGCGTGTCTTCGCCGTCGACGTCGAAGGGTCAAATAACGCGGCCAGCGCCGGACGCACGCCAGCAGCAAGGCAGATGCGCATCTCCGACACCAGTGCATGCTGCTCGGCGGCCCAAGTGCTGGAGGTCGAGGGCGCAAATGCCATCAGCCACTCCCGTGTCACCGCGGCAGTGGCGTATTGCGCGAGCAGCGTGAGCAGCGCCTCCCACTCCAGCGCGGCAGGGCTGAAGTCGGCAACGGGCTCGGGAATGGATGGCAGCAAACCCACGCTCTCACTCTACCTTGACTGGGGTAGATAGAATTGAGCCGGACAGAGTGGAGTCGGACAGAATCGAGCCGGATAGAATCGAAGCATGGAGTTCCCGCAGACCCGCCTTCGCCGCCTGCGTACGACCGTGCCCATGCGCTCCCTGGTGCGTGAGACGCATCTGCACCCCGGCGCGCTGATTTACCCGCTCTTTCTGTGTCCGGGCGAGGGCATACGCCGCGAGGTGAAGTCGATGCCGGGCGTGTACAACGTCTCGGTCGACGAGGCGGTGAAGGAGGCGGAGCAGGCTGCTTCGTTGGGTCTGGGTGGACTGCTGCTGTTCGGCCTGCCGGAGACGAAGGACGAACAGGCGAGCGGCGCTTACGATCCTGCTGGCATCACGCAGCAGGGGCTGCGCGCCTTGAAGCAGAGCTCGGCTGGGAAAAAGCTGGTGCTGATCACGGACGTCTGCCTGTGCGAGTACACATCCCACGGACATTGCGGTGTGGTGCGGCACGACGGCGACGAATTTCACGTGGACAACGATGCCACGCTCGATCTGTTGGCGAAGACGGCGGCATCCCTCGCCGAAGCCGGCGCTGATATCGTTGCGCCATCGGACATGATGGACGGACGTGTCGCCGCCATTCGCGACGAGCTGGATGAAGACGGATTCGAGCAGGTGCCGGTGCTCTCCTATGCGTCGAAGTTTGCCTCTGCGTTCTACGGACCGTTTCGCGAAGCGGCGGACTCCGCGCCGCAGTTCGGCGACCGGCGCACCTATCAGATGGACGGCGCCAATCTGCGCGAGGCGATGCGCGAGATCGAGCAGGACCTGGGCGAAGGCGCGGACATGATCCTGATGAAGCC
This sequence comes from Acidobacteriaceae bacterium, assembly GCA_036270675.1. Lineage (GTDB taxonomy): Bacteria > Acidobacteriota > Terriglobia > Terriglobales > Acidobacteriaceae > KBS-83. The sequence goes on from DATBCB010000440.1 coordinate 47,389, forward strand.
GGCGATGCCGTATCTCGACGTGATCCACGCGGCACGCGGGCGCTTCGATGTTCCCATGGGCGCGTACCAGGTTTCGGGTGAATATTCGATGATGCAGGCGGCCTTCGAGCGTGGCTGGCTGGAACGCGAGCGTGCGATGCTGGAGTCGCTGATCTCCATTCGCCGTGCGGGCGCGGATTTCATCGTGACCTACTTCGCCAAGGAAGCAGCGAAGCTGCTGTAGCTGAGTCAGGGCTGCACGAGCATTGCTCGGAATTGCGCTTCGAGGCGTGCCGTGAACTCCTGCGGCGTCTCGCCGATTCCCATCGTGACTGGATGGCCGACACGAATCGTGACTGTGCCCGGTCGGAACCAGCGCCGCTTGCGCTGCTTGATTTCGCCTAGTCCAACCATGGCAACCGGTAGCACGGGTGCGGCGGATTCGCGTGCCAGCAAGCCGATGCCGGACTGGAATGTAGCCAGCCTCTCATCCGCGGAGCGGCCGCCCTCGGGAAACAGAATCACTGACATGCCGTGGTCCATCGCCGCTCCAGCATGCGCGAAGCTGCGGCGAAACCCTGCGCCCTGCGGTAGTGGAAAGACGTTGAACAGCGCGGTGACCAGCCAGTAGGCGAGCGGCGTGAGCAGACGAAGCCACGCGTGCCGTTCGGCGCGTGCGTGGCGCCATCCCGTGAGCAGCCCGCCGGCCATTGCGACCGCTGTATGACGCCGGATGGACGCGGGCAACGCGGCGAGGACCAGCGGGAGATCGTAAGCCGTGACATGGTTAGCGACGATGAGGAATGGTTTGCGCAGCCCAATGACGTGCGGCCGAATGATGTGCGGACGAACGATACGTGGGTCAAGCAGCAGATATGTAAGCGGGATGGAAACGCACTCCAGGAAAGCCACGCGTAGCCAACGAATGGGCGTGCTCCATGGCCATCGCGGGTAGATAGAGTTGTCGCTAACCGCACGACGACTGACAGGCGGTTGCGCAGGCGAGGTGCTCACGGCAGCTTCCGCTGTTCTCGCTTGGGGAGTGATGAGACTGCGCAAATCGCCGACAGTGCGCGTGTGTTGCCACGCGTCATCGGGAATCTCAATCGCGAATTGCTGCTCGAGCATGCTCTGCAACTCAACCATACCAAGACTGTCGATGCCGATGTCTTCGCTAAGGCGGCTTGCTTCCGTGACATTGTCTACGCGTGCGCCGGGTAGGCGTCGCAGCGCATTCAACAAAGGATCATCGCCAGCGCTGATCTCACCTTTCGCGGTGAATGCGAGTTGCGCCCGTCCGGCAACTTCGCGGCGCTTTACCTTGCCGGTGGAAGTGCGCGGGAAGTCCAGATCGGGCCAGAGCAGCCAGCGGCGTATCTGTTGATGGTCCGCAAGCGTTGCGTTCGCCGAAGTCACCGCGGCATCGGCCTTCGACGCATCGCTCATCAGCAATGCGGCTGCCGGCTGGGGACCGCCGCCGCTGTCGAACGAGAAGGCGCATGCGTCGCGCACACCGGGCCGATGGGTGAGCGCAGCTTCCAAATCTTGCGGGTGCACGTTGAGGCCGGCAGCCGTGACGATGACGTCGCTCTTGCGGCCCGTAAAGACCAGCTCACCTTTGTCGTTCCGAGCAGCCAGATCGCCAGTGCGCAGCCACCCGCCATCGGCATTGCGCGTTTGCGCATGTCCGGCGCGCCATTCCGTTTCGGCTATGGAATCGCCGCGAACCAGGATCTCGCCGTCCTCCGCAATCTTTATCTCGCGCCCGGCGAGCGGCTTGCCGATGCTTCCGCGCGCAGTGTGGAAGGGATGGTTCAGCGTGACCAGAGCGGTGGTCTCGGTCATGCCGTAGCCCTGGATGAGCGCGAATCCAAGGCGGGTCCAGAACTGTTCCAGGTCATCGGGCAGAGTGGCGCCGCCACAGACAAAGGCCCAGAACTTCCAGCCGAAGAGCCGACGCTGGCGACGGAAGAGCCACCAGCGGCTGAGTGCAGAGACATTCTGTGCGGCATCCAGCCGCGCCGAGAGCGTTGGGTCGAGCCGTGCCAGGTGGCCATGTAAGAGTTCCAGGACCCGCGGCACAGCGGCCAGCACGGAGATGCGCTGCGCGTGGATGAGCTGGATGAGCCGCGGTGCATCGAGTCGGGACTCGAAGTGGACCTCGGCGGCGAGCAGGGGTGGCACCCAGAGGCCCATGAACTGGCCGAATACGTGCGACAAGGGGAGTGTCTGGAGGAAGCGGAGCGGGTGCAAGAGGCGCTCATAGCGTCGGTATTTGGCAATCTCGCGCTCGATCTGGTCGAGCGAGGCGAGCACGTTGCCGTGGGTGTGGACGATGCCTTTCGGCTCCGACGTTGTACCAGAGGTGAAGATAATCTGGAGCGGCGTGCTGCGGTTGAGACCGGGAATCGGCGCGTAATCGGGAGCGGGCAGGCCGGTTGCATCCAGGCGGGTTGCATCCAGGAGGAGGGTAGGGACATCAGATGGCAGGAGCTTCTGTAACAGCGACGGATCGCCGACAAGCAATCGCGGCGAGGTCTCGGCGATGATGCGCTGGGCGAATCGTAGGTCACCGGCGGCATCGAGCGGCACAACGAGAACGCCGCGCAGGACGCAGCCGTAGAAGGCAGCGATCCATGCGGCAGAGTTCTGGCCCCACAGCAGGATGCGGTCAGCGGACTCGATGCCGCGTCGTGCGTACTCGGCAGCGAAGCGGGCGCTGAACTCAGCTAGTTCGGCATAGGTCGATGGCAGGCTGCGGTTGCCGGTGTGGCTGACGACCGCGCAATCCTGGCCATAGCGGCGGAAATCATCGAGCAGCGTGGCCAGGTGCGGACGCACCCAGCCAGTGTTTCATATACGCGTAGAATGAGGTGTTTGGCCTGAAGCAAGGATGTCGACTGGCCGGAAGGGGAGTAAAAAGTTTTGGCAGAGATTACTTATGATGTGGCGATTATTGGCAGCGGGCCGGCGGGGTATACGGCGGCCATTCGCGGTGGGCAATTGGGACTTAAGGTGGCGCTGATTGAGCGTGAGCCAAAGCTGGGCGGCACTTGCCTGCACGTGGGCTGCATCCCGACCAAGTCCATCCTCTTTAATGCCGAGGTGTACGACCACCTGAAGCATGCCAAGGAGTACGGCATCGAAGGCGTGGGCGAAGTGACGCTGAACTGGAAGGCGATCCTCGACCGGAAGAACCAGATCGTCAGCAAGCATGTGAAGGGCCTCGACTTCCTGATGCGGAAGAACAAGGTCACGGTGATTGCCGGCACGGGCAGCCTGACCGGCGGGGCTAAGGGCGGTGTCCATACTGTCGCCGTCAAGGGCGCTGATGGTAAGGCGACTCAGGTGCAGGCCAAGAACGTGCTGGTAGCGACCGGCTCTGATGCCAAGTTGCTGCCGGGGCTGAAGGCCGACGATCGGATCCTGACCAACATCGAGATCCTGAGCATCGACCAGATCCCGAAGTCGCTGGTGGTGATCGGCGCGGGCGCGGTGGGTGTGGAGTTTGGGTCCATCTTCAAGAGCTTCGGGTCGGAGGTCACGATCGTCGAGTACCTGCCGCGGCTGGTGCCGAACGAGGACGAAGACGTGAGCAAGGAGCTGGCGCGCGTCTTCCGCAAGCGGGGCATCGAGTCGCATGTGGGCGCCAAGGTCGACAAGGTGGAGCGAACCAAGGACGGCGTGAAGGTCAGCTTCACCAGCGCCGACGGCAACGCGCAGGTGAAGGAAGCGGAGAAGGTTCTGGTTGCGGTTGGCCGGGCGCCGCGCACGGAAAGCGTTGGGCTCGATAAAACGAAGGCGAAGCTCGAGCGCGGATTTGTTTATGTGAACGAGTGGATGGAGACGGCGGAGCCGGGGGTGTATGCGATCGGCGACATCGTGGCCGGACTGCCACAACTGGCGCACGTGGGCGGGATGAGCGGCATCGTGGCGGTGACCCGGATTGCGGGCCGGCCGGCGCGACCGGTGAAGCGCGAGCGCATTCCGGCGTGCACCTACTGCGAGCCGCAGATCGGCAGCGTCGGGCTTACCGAGGCGCAGGCCAAGGAGAAGGGCTTGCAGGTGAAGGTCGGCAAGTTCCCATTCTCCGCCAACTCGAAAGCCTCAATCGTGAACGAGCACGAGGGCTTCGTGAAGGTTGTCGCCGACGCGAAGTACGGCGAAGTGCTGGGCGTGCACATCATCGGTCCGCAGGCGACGGAATTGATCGCCGAGGCGGTGACGGCGATTGAACTGGAAGCGACCGTCGACGAGATGATGTTCACCATCCACGCGCACCCGACCCTGGCCGAGGCGATGCTGGACGGCTTCGGCGCAGTCGAGGGCATGGCGATCAACGTCTGATTGCGGCTCGACACTCATGCGGGCGGCGCTTCGGCCCCGCCCGTTCTGCTTAGTAACATTACCTGCCTACCCCCTCTCGGTGCCGGGAGGCCTTGCTTGTAAGTTGTTCTGTTGTCGCGGCTTAACGCCTCTCCGGCGAGCTAAAATCTTCATTCCATTGGGCTTCCCTGTAAATTCCTCATACTGAGTGACTTAGAGTGAGCGATCGCAGCGATCGAGCGATCGGTGGGAGCCACCCAAGCGCCGCCGGACCGTTTTCCATTCCCTTATTTCAAGGCTAGCAAATTGAATAGGTTGAAATGGCAAATTTTTGCTGATGCTACGGCGCCGAGTTCCACTTCGGGATTTCACTGCCGAAGAGCTTTCGCTGGCGTCTATTGATTCAGTAATAAGACTCGGGGTCTCATATACGATGCTCGCGATGATTCGCGCCCTGGTTCCTCTCGCCGCGTGCTTGTTGGCCAGTATTTCCCTCCGGGGCGTCAGAGAAAAAACAGCCTACCTACCCCTCGTTCGATTACGATGCCGCCGTTTCGCACGAAGTGCAGCCGCATCGTCGCACGATTCCATTTGAGGGCATTCTCTCGGGCGGCTTCCACCAGCTGCGTCTCACGCTCATCGTGTCTCCGACAGGCGACGTGTTGCATGCCGAAGCCAGCGGTGACGGCGATGACATGGATGTGTGGCCGAAACTGCAGGAAGAGGTGGCCCAGTGGAAGTTCACGCCGTTCGAACACAACGGAAAGCCAGTTACGGCAGAGGTCAAGGAATATATCGACCTTGTTCCGCCAGAACGGCCGCCCACGAAGCACGTTGCTGCGCCGGTCCTTCGGTCCGATTCCAAAAGCACAATCACGCTCGCGAGGACGGGATGTTTTGGCAGTTGTCCTGCCTACACTCTTTCACTGAGCACGGATGGCATCGTGTTCGACGGCAAATACAATGTCGTCGCCACCGGAAAGCATACCGATACGGTGAGCCCGGATGAGGTGCGCGATCTTGTAAGGCGCTTTGTCACTGCGGACTTCTACTCGATGGACGATGAGTACCGCGCGGATGTGACAGATAATCCAACCTACATGCTTTCTATTGCAATCGACGGGCATGAGAAGCGGGTAGAAGATTATGTCGGCTCCTGGGTGGGGATGCCTGCAGTCATTACGGCGTTGGAGGGTGAAGTTGATGCGTTGGCGCGTACGCAGCGATGGATAGAAGGAAGCGACGGGCTAGTTGCAGGATTACAGGCAGAGCACTTCAACTTTCATACCTTCGACGCGCAGGTGATGCTGAAGCAGTGCGCCGCTCGCGGGCAGGTTGCGACGGTGCGTGAACTGCTGGAAGCCGGTGTGCCGCTGATGCCCATACCGGTTCCTAAGCGCAAAGATTCATCCGATTCGGTTCCCTTTGTGGAAGCGGGATGGCTCACGTCAGCGAGCAGCCATCCTGACGTGCTTCAACTGCTCATCGACGCGGGAGCGAGCGAGAACGATCAGAAAGACAAGGACGTGGCACTTGCCGGGGCGGCTCAGTCAGGACACGTGGAAGCAGCGCGGACGTTGATCGCCTATGGTGCCAATCCAAATGTCGACCTCAGCAAGCTGGCGGTCACACAGAGCGGTGGCGGCATGACGCTGTGGGGCCCAGGCGCGGGAAGTGTGCTGATCGAGGCCGCGGAATCCGGCAATCCCGAGATGGTGCGGGAGATTCTTCGCTACAGCCCGAAGCTCGAATTACGAGAGCGCGAAGGTAAGACTGCGATGTTCGCAGCAGGCGACTATCGCGATTCCGATAAGGAAGGCGCTCGGGTAGAGTGCGTGCGGATGCTTGCGGCGGCAGGCGCCAATGTGAATGCGCGGGATAACGATGGGAATACTCCACTCCATGAAACATTTCTCACCGATGTAGAAGAGGAGTTGCTGAAGCTTGGGGCGAATGTGAATGCGCGGAACAACGACGGAGAGACACCGATCTTCACGACGGTCGACGATAAAGCCATTCCGCTATTCATTGAGCAGGGTGCCGACCTGACCCTTCGCAACAACAAAGGACAGACAGTAGTCGAGGCTGCGAAAGGAAAGGGGCCCTTACGGCAGGAGACTCTGCGTAAGGCAATTCAGAAGCTGAATCAGCGTTAGAAACAGAACCGGCAAGCCGAAAATCTGTAGTCACAGGAACTTCTGCAGGGCTTCGGTGGTTTCCTTTGGACTCTCTTCGAGGATCCAGTGGCCGGTGCTTTTAAGCACAATCACGGTTACATTATCCGCGATCGATCTGGCTTGTTGGCCTAATGGTCCGCCTAGCGATTTGTCGCCGCCGATAGTGAGGACGGGGATGGTGAGCCGGGTCTTGGCGAACTCGGCGAAATCTTTGGCGGCCTGCTGGAAGGAGACGAAGTACTGCCAGCCGGCGTGCATGCGTCCGGGGCGGGAGTAGGCGGCGATGTAGGCTTCGCGATCGGCTTCCGGCAGGGAGCGTGTTTTGTCGGCGGCGAGGTCATTCCAGAAATAGGTGAAATAGGTGCGCTCGCGGCCCTGGACCAGGGCTTCGGGCGTGGGGCCGTTGAAGCGGAAGTGCCAGATGCTGGGGCTGTTGTAGATGGCCTCCCAGCCTGCGACGCCGGGAAGGAAGGCATCCATGAGGACGAGTTTGGTGACTTGGGAGGGGAACTGCGCGGCATAGGCATAGGCGACCATGAGGCCGATGTCGTGTCCGACGACTTCGGCTTTCTCGACGCCGAGTGATTTGGCGAGGTCGTGGATGCGGATGGCGGCGCTTTTCATGTCCAGACCGCTGGCAGGAATGTCCGAGTCGCCGATGCCGGGCAGATCGGGCGCGATGACGGTGAAGCGCTCGGCGAGCAGCGGGATGATGGGCTGCCACATCCGCGAGGTCTCCGCATAACCGTGCAGCAGGATGAGCGGCGTGCCGCTGCTGGCAGTGAGGTAGTGTAGTTTGACGCCTGCGATTTCCGCGGTGCGCGAGACCGGATCATTCATGACAGGTTCTCCTGAGAAGAGACACGCGTAGGGTGACGCCCGCTCTGGGTTGATTTGCTGGCAGATTCTAACTGTGTTCAAAGTTCTGGGATTCGCAGAACACACCCTATCCTACCTGCGGTAGGGTAGAGCACCCCGGTTTCGCTACTAGTTTTCATGAGCGGTTGTAGCCGGTTTGAGGGCATAGACCTTGGCTGCGAGGTGTGCTGAGTACCTGCGGGCGGGCGCGGCGCATCTTCCTGTGCAGGCGGCGGAGATGCTCAGGAAGCACTGGCGGACGGATGCGGAGCGTATTGAGGCGCATCGGGAGTTCTATGCGAATTTGATTGCGTCGCGGGCGGGTGTTTCTCCAGATAGTGAGTTGGCCGATGCGTTTCGCACGACGCCGCGCGAGCGCTTTGTGGGCGGCCCGCCGTGGCGCATCCTGACGCGCCACGGCTTTGTGGAGGCGCCGCACGATGATCCCGCATTTCTGTATCAGGATGTCGTGGTGTCTCTGGGCGCGGACGGACTGAACAACGGGGAGCCTTCGTTGCATGCGATGTGCATCGCCACGCTGCGGCCGCAGAAGGGCGACCGCGTTGTGCACGTGGGCGCAGGCTCCGGCTACTACACGACGATCCTGGCAAAGCTGGTGGGCGAGCGCGGCGTGGTGGATGCGTATGAGATCGAGCCGGGGCTGGTGCGGCGCGCGACGGAGAATCTGGCTCTGCTGCCGCAGGCGAGGCTGCATGCGCGCAGTGGGGCGGAGGGCCCATTGCCGGCGTGCGATGTGCTGTACGTGAATGCCGGCGCGACCGCGCCGCTGGCGGCGTGGCTGGATGCATTGAACAGTGGAGGGAGGCTGCTGTTTCCGCTGACGCCGGACGACGGCGCAGGCGCGATGCTGCTGATCACGCGGACCGATGACGCGGTGTACGCTGCGCGATTTCTCTTTCAGGCGCAGTTTGTCGGATGCGCGGGCGCGCGAGATGTCGAGGAAGAACGGCGGCTGGCCGAGGCATTTCGTAACCGTCGCTGGAACAAGGTCAAGTCGCTGCATCGCGATAGCAAACCCGGAGACGGCTGCTGGCTTGCCGGGCGGCGCTGGTGGCTGTCTACGGAGGATGTGGCTTCGCCGCCTCGCTGAGCGGCCCTGCTGACGCGGATTGGGCCGGATCTCA
>DATBCB010000441.1:0-7991 GCA_036270675.1 Acidobacteriaceae bacterium
GCATCACGCGCCGGACCAGGCGCTCTCTGACGGCGCGCAGTCGCTCTACCCGGAGCAGTTCGCGCAGTTGATGGACGAGTGCTCGCGGATCGCAGAGGTGGTGCATCGGCGTATTCCGCGGGGCATCGAGGTGACGGCGCAGGAAGGGGCCGCGTTCCCTGCTTCGCGTTAGCAGGCGGCGGCGCCAGACGCGGGGCATGTGCCTCGCGTCTGCCATTTGCGCGCTGATGCCCGCGCCACTGGCCATCTTGGGTGGTTGCCGCAAGCAGGACTTCCCTGTTTACCCGAAGAATTATCGTGAGTTCGCATACGTGACCAACAGCGGCAGCGATACGGTGACCGTGCTGGACCTGGTGAATCTGCGGCAGGACCGCGTGATCGCTGTGGGCCGGCGGCCGGTGGGCATCGCGGCGAACCCGGCACGCGATGAAGTGTATGCGGTGAATGCGGACAGTGGCTCGTTAAGCGTGATCGACACCACGCGCAACGAGGTGGTAGCGACGATCGCGGTCGATCGCACGCCTTACTCGATCGATGTCGCAAGCGACGGACGCACAGCATATGTCGCGAACTCGGGCGCGAACGATGTCTCCGTGATTGATCTCGACCAGCGGCGCGTGACCGCCACCATCGGAGTGGGAGAGGGACCTGGTGTGGCGCGCATTGCGCCGGATGGCGGCGCGCTGGTGGTGAGCAATGAGAAGAGTGGGAGTGTGAGCGTGGTGGACCCGAAGCTCGACCGGGTGCGCGCGTTCTTCTCCGGCTGCCCAAGCGCAACGGCTGTGATTGTGCTGCCGGATTCGACCAAGGCATTCGTGGCCTGCTCCGGCGGACACCAGGTGATGGCGATTGGCCTGGCACGCGCGGCCATCGCCGGGATGAGCGCGAAACCGGATCGCCTTCTGGCTTTGCTGGATGTAGGCGCGACGCCGACCAGCATCGTGCTGAAGCCGGATGGAGGCGAGGCCTTTGCGACCAACTTCGGCGGCAACTCCATCTCTGAAATTGCCACCGGCAACAACGAGGTGGGCGGCACCTACCAGGTGGGGATGCGGCCTTCCGAGGGCATCGTGACCAAAGACAATTCGCTGCTGTGGGTGACGGACTTCGGCAGCGGCACGGTGAGCCTGTATGGAATTGACGATGGCAAGCTGCTGGGAAATGTTGCCGTGGGCGAAGGGCCGGATGCCGTGGCGCTCTCTACCGCAGGGCATCTGCTGATGGTGGTCGATGCACGCTCTAGCGACCTTGCGGTAGTGCGCACCAAGACACGCGCGCTGTTTACCCTGCTTCCTCTGGGAAAGAATCCCAGCGGGATTGTGGTGAAGGCGTTCCTGGTGCAATGAGGGTGGGTCAGAAAAAGATCGCGCGCCATGCAGTCGAGAAAAGCAGATCTCCTTCGACAAGCTCAGGGCAAGCTCTTCACTGCGCGGCTGCGCCGCTTCAGTCGGGATGACGACCCAATTTACCCAGCGACTTCCCAGTGTTAGTTACACCAGAGCACCGCGCCGAGGCGATAGAGATACGCACGCTCCAGAACAAAGCTGCAGCCGGTGTTTGCCAGCATGCGGGCCAGTTCGCGGCAGGTGTAGGCGCGATGCACGGATACCGGGCCGTCGTGGCGCGATATGCGGCTGCGATCGATGATGCGATTGAGTTTCGCCAGGCGATAGTGGATTGGATTGCGCTCAAGGTCATTGATGACCACGGCGATGCGCGCCACGCGTTGCGCCTCGGCAAGGAAACGCGCTACCTGTGGCGGCTCCAGATGGTGAAGAAAGAGGCAGCAGGAGACGATATCGACGCTTGCGTCAGCGAGTGGGAGCGCGAGAGCGTCTCCCGTCAGCACGCGCGGCGTGGGCCATGCAGGTGGCCAGGCTCGCGGGTCCGGCAGGTGAGCGGCGCTGCGGTCGAGCAGGGTGATGTCTGGAACGATGTCAGGAGTGACATCTGCCGCGACGCCAAGCCGCGCGAGCGCTGCCTGCAGCACGTCGGCGCGGCCGCTGGCAACCTCCAGAATGTGCGGCCTGAGGTGCGGACTCCGGTCCCGCGGCACGCGCGTGAGTGCCCGCTTCAGCAGGCGGGCATGCAGGCGCACCCCACCGAAGCGCCGATTGGCGAGGGCCACGTAGTCAAGCGCTGCGTCGATCTCCGCCGGTGTGCCGCGGTCGTCGTCGAGCCACTCGTCGTCCACAACTCTTTCCATGATCTCCTCGATCTCCTTGACGATGTCGACGATGTCAAGCCACTCGTCGTCAACAACTCTCCTTGACGACAACGAGGCAATGACAATTGGATGACGTAACAGAGGGTGGCTTTTCCGCGTCTCACATTCATTGGACGAAGGCTGTACGCCGATGCGTCAGTGTCAGAGTAAGAGTAATGGACGTGCGAAGGAGCGGAATGGATATCGCGGTTCTGGGCGGAGGCCCCGCTGGTCTGGCCGCGGCCCTGGCGCTGCGACAGCGCGGATGCTGCGTCGCGGTGTATGACGGGCAGCGCCCGCCGATCGACAAGGCATGCGGGGAAGGGTTGATGCCCGAGGCGGTGCGGCTGCTGCGGGCGCTCGGAGTGTCGCTCGACGAGCAGGACGGCAGAGCCTTCCGGGGCATCTCATTCCACGATACCCATGCCAGGGCATACGCTCTATTCGCCAGCGGCAGAGGGCTGGCGGTCCGCCGTACGCACCTGCAGGGACGGATGGCTGCGCAGGCGGCCGAGATGGGCATCGCGCTCCACTGGGGTGCCGTTGTGCGGGCCGTGGGTGGCGGATTTGCGTGGGGCGGCATTGCGATTGAGGCGGATTTCTTTGTGATTGCCGACGGCCTCTGTTCTACGCTTGCGGGGGCCAGCGGTTTTTGCGAACGCGCGTGTTCGAGCAAGCGCTATGCGAGCCGCCAGCAATTTCGGTGTGCGCCGTGGAGCGACCAGGTGGAGGTGCACTGGCGCGACCACGAACAGCTCTATATAACGCCGCTGCGCGAGGATGAAGTTGGCGTCACGCTGCTGACCCGCACGCGCGGCCGCAAGCTGAGCGATGCGCTTCCCGATTTTCCTGTGGTTCGCAATCGGCTGGCGGGCGCGGCGCGTACTTCAAGCATGCGTGGCGCAGTGACGCGAACCCACAGCCGGCGCGAGGTGATCCGCGGCAACGTAGCCGTGCTGGGCGACGCCTCAGGAGCGGTGGATGCGGTCACCGGCGAGGGCCTGCTGAGTGCGCTGCAACAGGCAAATGCGCTGGCCGACGCAATCGCCGCACGCGAGCCACAGCGCTATGCTGCGATGCATCGGCAGATCGCGAAGGGGCCGAAGCGCATGGCACGACTTTTGCTGCTGCTCGATCGCTATCCGTGGCTGGAGCGAAGGTTTGTCACCAGGATGGCGGAGCGGCCGGAGAGGTTTGCTGCGCTATTGCGCGTACACCTTCGCGAGCAGAGCTGGTGGAATTTTGCAAGGAACGAGGCCGCGACACTGCTGACTACGGGACAGCTCACCATACGTAACAGTTTTCGCGACACATGCTTGTGGCTGCGCTATGCAGCGGGATTCGATCGAGAAAGAGGAATATGAAGATTGCCAGTGTCGCCCGTGCACTGCCCCCTTACCGTTTTCGCCAGCAGGAGATCTTTGAGGCACTCGCGCGGCATTGGCGGGAAAAGCTGGATAACCCGGAGCTGCTTTCGCGGTTTCATCACCGTGTCGGAGTGGAGACGCGACACTTTGTGCTGCCCCTGGAGGGATATGACTGCCTGGCGCGCTGGGGGGATGCGAATCGCGTCTGGCTGGAGAAGGCGGAGGAACTGGGTGAACAGGCGATCGACCTGGCGCTGGAGCGCGCGGGCATGGAGCGCAATCGCATCAGCGCGCTGCTGACGGTTTCGGTGACGGGGATCGCGAGCCCATCGCTCGATGCACACCTTACCAATCGCATGCAGTTGCCGGCGGACATTCGGCGCACGCCGATCTTCGGGCTGGGCTGCGTAGCGGGTGCTGCGGGAATCGCACAGGCGGCAGATTACGTGCGTGCGTATCCGGACCGCGTGGCGGTTCTGCTCTCCGTGGAGCTGTGCTCGCTGACCTGGCAGAGAAGCGATCTGTCTATCGCGAACCTGATTGCGTCGGGATTATTTGGCGATGGCGCCGCGGCGGTAATTGTTGCCGGCGATCAAGTCACTGCTTACGGTCCGGAGATTGTGGATACGGCTTCGAGCTTCTATCCGGGCACGGAAGATGCGATGGGCTGGGAGATCTCCGAAGAGGGTTTTCGGATTGTGCTGTCGCCGGAGGTGCCGGCGATCATCCGCGCAAAACTGCCGGGGGATGTGGATGCGCTGTTGAGCCGCAATGGATTGACGCGCGGCGATGTGGGGAGCTGGGTGCTGCACACCGGCGGCCCGAAGGTGCTGGATGCGATGGCGTGCTCGCTCGGCCTCGACCGCGAGGCATGCGCTGCATCATGGGATTCGCTGCGCGAGGTGGGGAATCTTTCCTCCGCATCCGTGCTGCTGGTGTTGGAGGAGATCATGCAGAACCGCCGGCCGGCGGCGGGCACGTGGGGCGTGCTGGCCGCACTGGGACCGGGGTTCTGCGCGCAGGTCGTTCTGCTGCGCTGGTGAGGACTGGCCGTCCGGGCGATGGCGCCTTCGGCGCGTTTTGGTGAGCTTCGCTTCCTTCGGTCGCTCAGGTTCAGCGAAGTGGGCGCGCGGGTGCCCTACATCTCAAATCGAGATGTGGGCACCCGCACCGGCAAATTTTCCTGATTACTGCTCTTGACCGGAGACCCAGCGCAGACCGAAGGAAACGGTCGGCCGGTAGTACTCTCGTTGGACCGGATAGATTGTGCTTCCGTCGTAGAAGCCGAAGACTTCATTGCTGAGGTTCAACCCAGACACGACGAGTTGAATGCCTTTGTAGGTACGGTAGCTTCCCTGGATATCAAACTGCGTATGAGCATAAAGAGATTGGTCGCCAGTCGGGCCCTTTAGTCCGAGGACTGGATCGTTCGCAGGACCGGTGCCCGGGCCCCACTGATACGCATAGATGTTCGCATCGTTATGACTGATGGCGAAGCGCGATGAGAAACGTCCCTTGTCGTAGGTCAGATTGAAGTTGTAGTTATTGGGAGCGTCGCGTTCGAGGCGTGGGTGATCGGTACGTCCGGGAGCACCTACCGTGGGAGCGTTAAAGCCGAAGGGAAAGGTGATCTGCGATGTGACGTAGCTGTAATTCGCATCGATGCCGATGCCGCTCAGCAGGCCGGGAAGGAAGGAAAATTGCTGTGCCCACTGCATTTCAACACCCTGAATATGGGCACTCGGGCCATTGATGGACTGATTCAATTGAAAGATAACTCCCGGGTAATTTGAATCGGTTGTCGTCGTAGTTGTCGGGAAGATGGGGTCGGAGAGTTGCTTGTAGAAGTAGCCGGCCTGCAGAATCCCTAGTGGCTGGAAGTAGTGCTCGATCAGCACATCGTAGTTGTTTGCGCGGGTTGGCTGCAGGTTGGGGTTGCCTTTGCTGATGCTCTTCGGGCTCGCGTTCGGATCCACGGTCGTCGCCGGCACCAGGTTTACTAGATTCGGCCGCGAAGTCCCTCGACCGTAACTGGCGCGAATGTTTGTGTCCTTCTGCAGCTGATATTGCGCCTGCACACTTGGCAGTACATTGAAATAGCTGGTGTCCTGTCGAATGGGCGTAATGGTAGGAGGCAGAGGTATCGGATTGTTCGGGTCGGTGTTATCGACATTCGCAGTCAATTGATTAGCGAGGAAATGAGTGCTCGTGTTCTCGAAACGCACACCGCCTTGGAACCGCCACTTGCCAACGTAGAGGACGTCCTGAACATAGCCCGCAGAGATGCGCTCATTGGCGTTGAAAAAGGCCGCCTGGGATTGCGTGATGCTGCCTGGACCATCCAATGTGAATATGCCGGGATTGGCTGCGATCGTCTTCAGAATCTTGTCGTAGCTCGAGGTCGGGCCATAGGCTTGGCCATTGATCGCGAATGATTTGTTGTAGTAGGTCGGATTCGTGTAGGAGCCGACGACGCTGCTGAGTGTAAAAGGAACAACGTTCGGATCACTGGAGAGGTTGTAAAGCTGATCATTCTCATTCTGGGTTGAGGCGGAATTGCGAATCTTCACGCCGACGGAGAAGGTGCTCGGCATGGAAGCAACGGTGAAGTTGTGCGCAATCGAGGCACTTCCTTGAAAATTCAACTGGGTCGCGTGATAACGCGTGGAATCTGTGGACGAAACGGTGTAGAGGTTTGGGTCGTAGCCATTGGTTCCGTCGGTTGCGGTAAAGCTAGGCCTCACGGGGTCTTTCAGACTCTGGGTGAATGTGACAGCGCTTGGGCCACTGAAGTTTGTGGTTGGAAAATCCTGGCCGCCGATATTGTGTCCGCGCGATCCGGCAAACTCGTACACAATGACGTCTTTGGCGAACTCCTGCCTTACGCCGGTCAAGATGCTGAACACCTGCTGGTCCGGCCTGCGAATGTAGTGCCGATACTGCCAGCTTCCAGTGTTGTCGAAGTTTATTGTGGTCCCGTTGACCGAGGTAATTGCGCCGGCATTCGGGGTATAGACGACGGTGTCTCCGAAATCGTGGAAGTCGGCATAGAGCCCCTTCACATAGGCGGTCGTCGATGGCGTGAACTTATAGTCGATGCCGGTTTCGAAGCCATAGCGGGTGCGGTAGTAATCGTAGGAGCGACGATCTTGCGTCGAGAAGTAGCCCACATTATTTCCCGTGGTTGGATCCTGCCCAATGGCTGGCTGTGGCTCCAGATCATCGATCCCGCGATTCGTGCGGTCCCAGGTTCCGCCAAGCAAAAAGCCGAATTGTTTGTTGACGCCGAAGCGCTGGCCGAAGGTGCCATCAAAGCCGCCGCGCCAATAGCCATTTTGAATCGGGTTATAGCCGGAGGTGCCGCTCAGCATGTACGTCGGCCTTTCCACCGCGCTTTTGGTAACCAGGTTCACTGTTCCGCCGATGCCATCCCCATCCTGGTCCGCGGAGAGCGTCTTGTACACCTCGATGCGCTCGACAATATCCGACGGCACTGCATCCAGCTTGATGTTTCGCACCGTCACCTCGGGCGCCGGAACGTTGACTCCGTTGATGGTGACGTTGCTGAGCCGCGGTTCTGTTCCGCGAATCTGCACATACTTACCCTCACCTTCGTCGCGCTCCAGCGATATGCTGGGCAGACGGCCAATCGCATCGGCAATATTCGTATTCGGCAGGCTGGCGATGACGCGTTCAGGAAGTATCTGAACGATATCTGAAGACATTCGCTCAATGTTGATCGCCTCGGCCTCGCCCTGCAGGCGCGATGCGGTGACCATCACGGTGTCGCCCGAGGCAATTTTCAGCGTCTGGTTCACCGTCGTGACTTGGCCGCTCTGAATCTTCACCGACGTGGAAGAGGATGCGAATCCGACATAGGAGACAGTGACGGTATAGTCGCCAGCCGGCAGATTGGAGATGCGGAACTCGCCTTGATCGTTGGTTGCGGCTTGGGCGCCAGTCGGCTGAACTGTGACCCTGGCACTGACGAGAATCGAACCCCTCACATCCTGCACTGTTCCGACAATGCTGCCGGTTTGTGCCTGGGCGTTCGATGGCTGCGGGGCGATGGCGAGGATAACGATGAACAGACTGAACAAACGGGAGATGGAGGACAACGGTCGCGGATGCTTCGAGAACATATGTATCAACTTTCTTTTTTTGACTGCTGAAGAAAACCCGCTGAAGTGCGAACACTTTGCGGGCACGCACTCGAGACACCACCGTGGGGGAAGAGCGGTGCATGAGGAGTGGCCTCCGGGGTTACAGATCGTGGCCGGATGTGGGGACTACATCATCGCGAGACTTAAGCAGTTCTTAAGAGATGGGCGAGTCACAGAGGATTGAACTAGATTTCACCTGCTCGTAACTTTTTGAGGAAAAAGACGAAATAATTTACAGATAATTCGTAAATCCGT
>DATBCB010000442.1:0-1746 GCA_036270675.1 Acidobacteriaceae bacterium
AAACGGAAATTTGGTTGGCAGCAGGCATGGCCGGTCTGCCGTTTCCGTCCCCGCTGCGTGGTACACGTGTTCAGGGTCGCGTGGTCGCGCGCCTGAGGCCCGGTCTCTCGATTGCGGCCGCGCAGGAGCACCTCGATGCTCTGGTTGCATCTCTGACAAAACAATATGCGGCGGAGTATCCGGCACAGGCCGCATGGACCGTGCGCCTGAGTCCGCTCAGCGAAAGCGTGGTCGGCAGCGTTCGCCAATCTCTCATTTTGCTGTTCGGTGCAGTAGGATTGGTCCTCCTGATCAGTTGCGTCAACGTCTCCAATCTCCTGCTTGCACGCGCCAGTGCGCGAGGACGCGAGATCGCGGTTCGCCAGGCTCTGGGAGCACAGAGGACGCGGCTCATCCGCCAGTTTTTGACGGAGAGCTTGCTGCTTTTCCTGCTGGGCGGGCTTACCGGCTTTGCAATTCTCTTCTTCGCGAGGAACTTCCTTCTGCGTCTTGTTCCGGAGAGCCTCCCGCACCTGAACGACATATCGATCCACTGGGGGGTGCTGGTGTTCGCTCTCGTCGTCTCCCTCGCAGCCGGAACCGTCTTTGGGCTGGCCCCCGCCTGGCTCATGAGCCGCTTCGATCTGATCGGTACACTCAGACAGGAAGGCCGCGGATCCATTGGTTCACTTGGACGTTCGCGTGCCCGCCAGATTCTGGTCGTCAGTGAATTGGCGCTCTCCCTCGTGCTCATGGTCGCCGCGGGGCTTCTGCTGCGCAGTTTCTGGGACTTGTTCAAGGTGCGGCCCGGTTTCAATCCTGACTGCGTCATGGCCATTCAGACCTGGCTGCCGGGGCCTAACGATCCCAGTGCGGATATCTACCGGACCGCCACCCAGGAATCGGTCTTGCTGCGCGAGATTCTTCGCCGCAGCCGAAACCTGCCGGGCGTAGAAGAAGCGGCCATCGGCGACGTGGCCGCTCTTCCCCTGGGCCACAGCCATCCCAGCCAGCTGCCGCTGATCCGCGAAGGCGTCGAGACGATGGACAATGAGGCTCCTGTGATCGATGGTCCCATCGTTTCGCCCGAATACTTCCACCTGTTGGGCATGCCGCTCGAGCACGGACGCCTTTTCAGCGACCAGGACCTCGAGGATACGCCCCAGGTTGCAGTCATCAATCAGGCCGCGGCTCGCACCTACTGGCCAAATCAGGACCCGCCTGGCAAACGCGTCCGTTTGCGCCTGGATAGCCGCCAGCCATTGAGCTCTGCCAAGCCAGCCTGGACCACAATCGTCGGCGTGATTGCGGATGCCCGCACGGAATCGTTGGCAGACGCGCCATCTCCGCAGATCTACCGCAGCCTGTACCAGCGCCCCGCCAAAGACCTGGCCATCTTTCTTCGCGGACAACCTGACCCCAGCACCATCACGGCACAAGTGCGCCAGCAGGTCCAGTCCATCGATCCGGGACTTCCCGTCTTCCATGCGGAGACCCTGGATGACGTTCTTTCCACTTCGCTTTCGGTCAGGCGATTCTCGATGGAAATGGTGGCGTTTTTTGCGGCCACTGCCTTGCTGTTAGCCGGACTTGGAATCTACGGGACTATTTCCTTTCTTGTGAATGAACAAAGGCGTGAGATGGCGATTCGCCTCGCGCTGGGAGCGCAAAGAGGCGATATCCTCAAGATGGTCCTGCGGCGGGGACTCGGCCTGGCCGCCACCGGCGCCGGGCTGGGTGTGGCCGGTGCGCTCATCGTCTCTCACC
>DATBCB010000443.1:0-5438 GCA_036270675.1 Acidobacteriaceae bacterium
AGATCCAAGACACCGGCCGGTTGGCACGCCCCGCTTTCGGCTGGACAGTACGCGCCTGCCTGATCGCTCTCGCGGCCGCCTGCTTCTTTACCGTGGCGCGGCTGGCTGCTACTGGCTGAGCCAGTCCGACTCATTACGCCCAAACTGCATGCAGTCGCTGATACGTGACCTCGACCTCGCAGCAGCAGGAAAATTGCTATACGCTAACGTTGTCGTGAGTCCCGAGCTGCAACAGATATTTCAGGACGAGTATCGCGTGGTCCGTCCACGCGCGCCCATGCCGCAGCTGCAGGTGCGCTTCCGCCGTTTCACTACCCTGAACACCACCATCCGGCTGCGCGAGGGCAACCTGCATGTCTCGCTCTCCGATGTTCTGGAAGGCGCGCCCGAGCCAGTGCTGCGCGCCATTGCCCACATCCTCATCGCGAAGCTCTATCGCAAACCGCTGGATGCCCGGCACACACGCAGATACCGCCACTTCTCTTCGAGCGAATCGGTCATGCGCCAGACCGAGCTCATCCGGCAGATGCGCGGCCGCAAGACTATCCTCGGTCCCAAAGGGCAGTACTACGATCTTGAAGAAGTCTTCGAAAGTCTGAACCAGCGCTTCTTCCACGGACTGATGGGCCGCCCGCTGCTGACCTGGAGCAGCCACATGGCACGCCGCAGTCTTGGCCACTATGACCCGGCCCACAACACTATCGTGATCAGCCGCGTCTTCGATCGCCGCAATACGCCGCGCTGCGCAGTCGAGTATCTCGTTTACCACGAGATGCTGCACCTGAAACATCCGGTGACGGTGCGTTCGGGGCGGCGCTGTGTGCACTCGCGCGCCTTTCAGCACGATGAGCGCCTCTTCCCCGAGCTTGAGGCGGCCAAGCGTTACCTGAAGCAGCTCTAAGCATCGTGATCTCGAGCGCAGCGACGTAGCGATGTTCCGGCGGAAATTCGTGGCAGGACGAAAAGACTGCAGGTCCTTCACTTCGTTCAGGATGACACTCAGACGGAATCGGAGCTTCCCTAAGTCGCCGGAGCGGCACGCGCTGTGCGCGCCGCGGCATGACGCCGCGCCCAGACGATGAGCGCAGCACCGACGATCATGGAGCCGATGCTCGCCACCTGCGCGTTGCTCATGCCGAAATAAATCCGTGGGTTGATGCGGATGAATTCCACCAGAAAACGCGCCAGGCCGGAGAGCACCAGGTATTCACCGGTGATCTCACCCGGATTGCGGCGGCCGCGTTTCCACAAAATCGCCGCGATGATCAGGGCGCCTATCAACTCATAAATCGGGGTTGGATGGACGCGCTGCACCGTAGGGACCAACCCATGCGGAAAACTCATACCCCAGGGCAGGCTGGTGGGAATGCCGTAGTCTCCATCGCCTGAGGTGAGGCAGCCAATGCGGCCCACGCCATACCCCACGGCCGCAGACGGAGCCGCCAGGTCCAGCATCCCGAGAGCGCCTACCTTCGCCGCGCGCCCCTGCCACATCAGGGTCAGGATGCCGGCGATCAGCCCACCGTACCAGGCGAAACCGGCGCGATCGAAGAGCGTCGCGACCGGGTAATGCATCAGCATCGCCGGGTCTTCCAAGACGTGCCACAGCTTGGCGCCGATGACACCCAGAACGGTGACGAATGCCACCACGCTGATTGCATCTGCTTCGACATGGAAGCGCCGGAAGTTGAGATGGAGCACATAACCGGCGCAGACCGCCGCCAGCCAGAGCATGAGACCGAAAGTGCCGACAGTGAGCGGGCCTAGATGAATATATGGATACATGAGAACAGCTTCTCCACAAGTATAGCCAGCGCAGCGATACTGGGTGAAGATAGGTTCATGGCCGCGCCGATCCGACACTCGTACCTGGCGGCCCATCCGCCCGTGCTGATCAGCCGTGAGGCGATTCGAAGCCGGGTTGCGGAGCTCGGGGTGGAGATCGATCGTGACCTCGCCGGTGAGTCGGTGCTGCTGGTCGGCGTGCTCAAAGGCGCGGCGATTTTTCTTTCCGATCTGGCCCGCGCGATCAGCATTCAGTGCACTTTCGACTTCGTCGCCGTCTCTAGCTACGGCAAAGGCACGCGTTCGAGCGGCGCCGTCAAGCTCATCAAGGACCTCGATCATCCGATCGAGGGGCGCAATATCATTCTGGTGGAGGACATCCTCGACACCGGGCTCACCCTGGCTTTCCTCAAACGGATGCTCATGCAGCACCGGCCGCGCTCGCTGCGCGTTGCCGCACTCCTCGACAAGCCGGAGCGCCGCATCGAACCCATTCAGGCCGAGTACGTCGGCTTCAGCATTCCCAATCATTTCGTCATCGGCTACGGCATGGATTACGCGGAACGTTTCCGGAATTTGCCTGATATTTGCATCTTTCCGCCCGAGGCGGCGGACTAGCCTTCGACATACTTTCACGTTCCCACTGGCAACTCCGGCCGACCGCCTGCGTCCATCAGGATGGTGGCATCTGCACCAGAGAATTGGAGTGGGAAAATGAGAGTCATGGAACCGAACACCTCAGACGAAGTTGTCGTCGTCACTCGCGGCACGTTTGACGCCGCTGCCTTCGCCGCAAACGCCTTGGCCACACCAGCCAGCCTGGCTGCTGTGACGGACCATACGCTGCTGAAGCCGGAGGCAACACGCGACCAGGTGCTGGCCCTGTGCCGTGAGGCGGCAGAACAGCGCTTTGCCTGCGCCATGGTGAATCCCGCATGGGTGCCGCTTGCCACCTCCGTGCTTGCCGGCACTGCGGTACCTGTCGGCGTGGTGATTGGATTTCCACTCGGCGCCAATCTTTCTACAACCAAGCGCGACGAAGCACGCGAGATGGTCAAGATGGGCGCGCGCGAGCTCGACATGGTACTGAATATCGGCATGTTGAAGAGCGGCCTTTACGAGCAGGCCGAAGCGGACATCCGTTGGGTTGTGGAGGTTGGCCGCGCCGCAGGCGCGATTGTGAAAGTGATTCTCGAGACGTGCCTGCTGACCATGCCGGAGAAGCTGCGCGCCGCCGAAATGGTCATCCATGCCGGGGCGGATTACCTGAAGACCAGCACCGGGTTTTCCACCGGAGGAGCCACGGCAGCCGACGTCGCGCTGCTGCGCGGTATTGCGGGCGACAGATGCGGCGTCAAGGCCTCCGGGGGCATCCGCACGCTCAGCGACGCGCGCGCGATGCTCGAAGCCGGGGCAAGCCGCATTGGCGCAAGCGCCGGTGTCCGCATTGTCGAAGAGCTGCACGCGACGCTTGAAGCCACCGCCAAAACCGCACCCATCTGAGCAACTGCAGGCGCCGTGATGGTCATATCTGCGGCCCACCGCTGCGCTATGATGACTCGATTGCCCGCCCCGTCCGGGGCGCAGGCAGTGGAGCGGAATCTGTGAAGGATGACGGCCAGCAGGATCGGCCCCAGGACAGGCCTTCGGACAGCTTCGAAGGAGACTACCGGCCCACCAGCGAGAGCGGCGCGGCGCGCGCACGCGTGCGCACCGAACCGATCCAGCTCGCATTCCTCATGCGGCTGGCGAACGCGCTCAACGCCACGCTTGATCTGCAAACCATCATGCATCAGACGGCGGAGCTGGTCCGCGCCGTCATGGACTTCCGCATCTTCGCCATTTTGCTGCTGAATGACCGCACCAATGACCTGCGCATGCGTTTCCAGATTGGCCACACGCCGGAGACGGAGCGGCGCCGCTTCCGCATCGGCGAAGGCGTCATCGGCGAAGCTGCCTCGCGCAAAGAGCCTGTCCTGGTCAACGATGTGAGCAAGGCAAAGAACTATGTCGCCGCCATTGAGGCGGTGCGCTCCGAGCTGGCTGTGCCGCTGATCGTCAAGGGGCGCGTCATCGGAGTTATCGATATCGAAAGTGAGCAGGTCGGCTATTTCCAGGACGAGCAGCTTCGTCTACTCGAACTGACGGCATCGCGCGTTGCCGTGGCCATCGAGAATGCGCGGCTGTACACGCGTGTCTCCCGGCAGGCTCAGACGCTTGCGGTGCTCACCGAGATCTCACGCGACCTCAGTTCAATCCTTGATCTCGACGAGCTGTTGGAACGTATCGGCCACCTGCTGCGCCGCCTGATCGACTACCAGATGTTCTCCATCCTGCTGTTCAACGAGCGCGACCAGGTGCTGGAGACGCAGTTCGCCGTCCGCTTCGGGGAGCGCTATGTTCCTGTCGAACGCGTGCCCCTCGGCCGTGGACTTGTCGGCGTTGCCATGCAGACCCAGGCATCCGTCTACGCACCGGATGTGCGACGCGATGCTCGCTATCACATGGTCAATCCGCTCACCCGGTCGGAGCTGGCTGTTCCGCTCGTCTACAAGAAAAAGGTGATCGGCGTCCTCGATATGGAACACACGCGCGCCAATTATTTCAACGAGGACCACCGGCGCACCATCGTCACACTGGCCGCGCAGATCGCGATCGCCATCGAAAATGCGCGGCTCTATCAGCGTGTCGCCCAGCAGGAGCAGCGGCTGGAGCATGATCTGGAGATGGCGCGCGAGGTGCAGCTACGACTGCTGCCCCAGTCGCTGCCGAAACACAAGTCCGCTGAATTCGCCACGCGGTTTCTGCCGGCGCGGACCATCGGCGGCGACATGTACGACTTCCTGCACTATGACAATCACCGCACCGGCATCGCGTTGGGCGACGCCAGCGGCAAGGCCGCGCCCGCCGCTCTCTATGCCGCGCTGGTGAGCGGCATCATGCGCGCCGCCGCCCCGCGGGCACTGCATCCGGAAGAGATGCTGCGGCTGCTCAACGATTCGCTGCAGGAGCGGCGGGTCGACGCGCAATACGTCACCATGGTCTACGCGGTGTGGAACGATGAAGACGAGACACTGGAGATCTCGAACGCGGGCGCGGTGCAGCCGCTGGTCTGCCGCAATGGCGAGGTGGAGACCATCCATGCGGAAGGCTTCCCTCTCGGACTCTTCCCCGATGTCTCCTATGAGCAGTTCACGCTCTCGCTGCGTCCGGGTGACTCCGTTGTTTTCTTCAGTGACGGGCTTGCCGACGCCCAGAATCCCGAAGGGGAGATGTTCGGGACCGAGCAGCTCTGCGAAATCGTGCAGCAGAACGCATTTCTAGGCGCCAATGAGCTCGCCGACCTGGTGATGAAGAGGATCAGCGACTTCCAGGCCGGCGCCGAACACTTTGACGACGAGACGCTGATCGTGCTGCGCGTCAACGATGCCCCTGCTCCGAGCCCTGCCAACTGACGCACACGTTGTACCCTGAGAACATCCCCTTGATTGGAGCCTTCGCTTGTCCCAAGCCACAGCGACTCGCGTGATCGCGCCCGCCCGCAACCTGCTCGGAAGCCTGCGCCTGCCCGGCGACAAGAGCATCTCCCATCGCTACGCCCTGCTCGGCGGACTCGCTCATGGCACCACGCAGCTCGAAAATTTTTCCACCGG
>DATBCB010000444.1:0-7695 GCA_036270675.1 Acidobacteriaceae bacterium
CATGCAGTGCCAGGCTGTGCGCCAGGCTGGTCGAGTAGACAAGCGGTGCGCCTTCCACGGGCAGCACCACACTTGGTCCCTGCAGGCAACTCACTTCCTTGGGATCGATCGCGTGCAGCGGCGGCAGTTGCGCCGTCTCCACCGCAGGCAGCGCCACCACAATCACTGACTTCGGATTGTGGAACGACGGCGGATTGTTCAGCTTCAGATCGAGCGCGTCTTCCTTAGGAAACGTGAGCGCCGGGATGTACTGGTACTCCGCCGTGTGCAGTCCTTCCAGCAGCTTTGCCACGTCAATCACTGCGCCGACATACGCGCTGTAGTACCCGGCGCCCGCCGTCGGCGCATACGAGAGCTGCGTCGCCAGGTCGCTGCCCGGGCCACTGGTCAGCGTAGACACCATCGACTCGTGCCCATCGTTCATCACCAGCGCCTCGCTGTTCTGCGTCAGGCACTGCTCCTGCTCGGTGGCTGGCAGATCGAAGCACTCCTGCTTCACCTTCAAAGTCAGCGTCCGCGCCAGCAGCTTGGACGTTGCTTCGAGCGAGCTCGGGTTGGTTTCCACCGTATCCCGCACGCTGCCCAAATACGTCTGCACACGCGAGCGGTCCAGGCTGGCCTGGTTCAGGTCCTGTGAAGCGCGCACGAACGAGCCGGGACGGCCGCGCACAGCATTGCGCAGGGTCTTGAAGTCACCGCCCGTCTCCGGCGCCAGGAACAGCAGTGTCTGCTGTGCGTCCGGCGGCACCGTAAAGTGGATGCCCTCGTTCGCCGCTTTCTTCTGCCATGTCTCTTGCTTCAGGAACCAGTCGTCGGGCGGCGGATTGGTCGAGCCACGCAGGAACGCCACCACCAGCAGGTAGTGCGCCGACTGCGACGGCGGCAGCTCCGGATGCACCCACACCTTGTCACCCGGCTGCAGGTTCGGCACATTGGCGATCGGCAGCGTCTTGCCGCCGCGAGTCACGCGCATGTCGATGCGCGGCCCGTTCAGGTCGAACGGCGCCGTGCTTTGCGCGTGCAGGCTGGCCGATGCGGCTGCCAGGAGCACTCCCGACATCAACCAGGCTCCCAGGTTCTGCGTCAAAGACATTCTTCTCCCTGTCAGATCAAGAGGTGGCAGCAAATGGACGACTGCGGTCCTATTGTAAAGAGGGAGTGTTGCGCGCCTGTTCAGATTGCACCAGTCGCAGTGCAGACAACGGCAGATAAATGCAGACGGCTTCAGACGAAAGCAGAAGGGCTGCTCTGCCTTCGTCTGTAGTTACCTGAAGTTGTCTGCGGTTGCCTGCATGTGCTACTGACCCACAAAGATCCGCTGCGGCGCCTGTGTCTTCGTATTGGGCGCCGATACCTGCACCTTCAGGTTCACGATGTTCTTGGCGCCTGCAGGAGGTTGTACGCGCAACTCATATTGATTTGCGAGCTTCCGGTTGATCTGGTTCAGGTAGGGTGTGAAGTCTACCGGATTGCCGAAGCCCTGGTAGAAGAACTCTCCGCCTAGCGTGCCGCACAACTGCGTCAGGTAGTTCTGCCCGCTGTTGATGCCCGCCCCGGTGCGGTCGGCAAAGCCCGCATTGTGGAAGTAGATCGCGTACACCACCACACGATTGCGGATCGCATCCTGCATGGTCGCCTCCAGATAGGGGTCCGAGGGATCGTAGCGAAGCCCGCTGTAGCGGTCGATACCGTCCGTGACCATCACCACCTCGCGCCGCTCCTCCGGATTGTGCGCGGGCCACCTCTGCAACAAGTCGCGCAGCGAGAAGTAGGGACTGCCATTTACCCCGGCAGCGGAGAGCGGCAGCCGGAGAGCCTGTGCTGCCTGCTGATGGTCGGTGGTGAACGGACCAGTGAGTTGCGCGGTGCCGTTCCGCATATAGGCCAGGGCCACTTCGGTGGTTGAGGGCTGCTGGGTGATGAAGCGCTGCAGCTCCTGCAGGTGGAGCCCCAGGCTGGCGCGCGAGCCATCATCGAGCAGCAGCACCAGTTGCAGGTTGGGCTGCGTGCCGCTCGTAGTATAGGCGTGCCAGTCTGTCACCTTGGCCTCCTTGCCGTTTAGCTTCGCTTTCACCGCGGATGCCGGCACAGGCTCGGCCAGTTCACCGCTGCCCTTCGGTTCTACAGTCACAATTGTGGATGGTGCGTTCGCAGCTTCTTCCTGGGCGAACAGAGGAGAGACCGCAGGGAGAACCAGGCCGCATAACAGGGCGGCACAGACAGAAAAGGAAAAAGTCAGCTTCATCGTCCTACCTCACTCCTAATGGAGACGTGTCTACTATGTTGGACACGTGTCTACTATGTAAGGACTCGCGGTTAGTCCGTTAGGATGCGATTGTTGCGTCAGATTCGACTACAAAACAGGACGGGGCCGGAAATAGGTTTCGCCATATGGATTCATTTTTCTTGAAGACCTTGTCAGAACCGCGGCGCTTTTCCGAGCCGCTGTTCCGGGCCACTTTTCCCGTCAACGCAGTTCTGTTCTAAACTGAGTTGCAGAAGGGGAATGGAGTTTCCCCTGAGGATTCAGTCCTCAAGCCCGCCATCCGGCTGATAACTCCTGCCCATCCCAACCGCGGCCTCCGTATACGGTCCGCTGCGGTGACCAGCGTGAGGCAGGAGATGAATCTCTATGTATGGGTTGTGCTGGGCAGCGCCATCGGCGGCGCTCTTCGTTTTGCGATCGGCCGCGCAATGCTTCCCCAGCACAGTGCCAGCCTTCCCTGGGCCAGCTTTCCCTGGTCCACCGTTCTCATCAACGTCCTCGGCTCCTTTGTCATCGGCTTCTTCGGCACGCTCACAGTCGCCGGCAGCCGCTTCCAGGTGCCGGAATATGTCCGCATCTTCGTCATGATCGGACTCTGCGGCGGATTCACCACTTTTTCGTCTTTCAGTCTGGAAACCTACGATCTGCTGCGCACCGGCGCGTGGGGAAAAGCATTGCTGAACGCTGGACTCTCCGTCCTGCTCTGTCTCGGAGCGGTAGCCCTCGGCCACGTCATAGCCAAGCAGAGCAGCCACGCGATAGCTATCGCGCAAACCAAGGAAGAGGAATACACCGGCTGAGTTGTGCGTTCGCAATTAGACGCAATAGCCGTCGATAATCAAGAGATGCTTGTAATGCTCGACAACGGAATTCTTGGGCACAGACAATTCGCCGAGCCTGCTTCAGAGAAGCGGACCCGCCGCTGGGGTACCCACAAGGTATCGGTTGAGATATTCGGCTTTCGGCGTAAGCCTTTAAACAGCAATCCGAAGTACCAAGCGGAGATGGATATTCTCTTCACAGTCGGACGCTTGATAAGAGAAGGAAAGATTCAAGCATTTACCTATTCAGAGCTTAGTTGCGAACGCTTTGCTCAGACCATCGGCCTACCAGATTTTGATGCGCTTGCTCGTTGTGAAATCAAAAATTGCGAACCAGCGATAGAACGATCAAGGTTCTTCTCGGGCGAGTTTCCAGCGTATGTCAGGAAAGGAGGCAAGGAGGATCGAAAACGCGGTCACGGTGACAACCCGATCAGTCAAATTAGCTTTATGGAATGGCTTTGCAGCTTAGACACGAAAGCTTTGTCGGTGTTGATCAACCAGCGTGCTCTTCTGGGGTTGACCCAATTCGACGTTGAGAGTTTGTTACATCTGACGTGCTTTCGAAAACTATGCGTGGTTGGCAACAGTGCTAAAAACTACCCGGATATGTTTCACGTCTGGACCGCGCAGCGAAACAGCATGGATGTATTTCTGACACTCGACGACACGCTTTGTAACATTGCAAGGCAATTCGCTATTACAAAGGAGTGGCGAGATGGATATCCTACAAAGATACTCCGACCATCAGAGCTTCTGCATTTGATGGGCATCGAGCATCCCGATCCGGTTCCTATAGAACTCGACCGGTTTTATTCACCCGTTGGCGTTCCCCAATGAAATGCAATTGGCGGCTGGATTGCGCTTTTGAGCGCCCTGAGTGATCGGTGCATTACGTCCCAACCTACGGCCGATAGTCAAACCGCGACTGAGTTCCGAAAAGCTCGCGGACGGGCAGGGAAGCACTCTTACACGCCTCCCGAAAACCCTCCCGCCAACTCGGCCAGCGCGGCGTCCAGCCCAGTTCCCGCTTGATCTTCGCATTCGACACGCCGCGTATCTCGTTCATCACTGCGACCACGTGCTCGCCGATCAGCAGCCGCGCCATCCACGCAGAGACCTGGCGCGGTGGCTGTGCATGCGCGCAGTGCGCAAGGAACGACAGCCATTCCGAAACCGGGGCCGGCTCGTCGTCCACTACGTTGTAGACACCGCCACGTCCTGATTCGACCGCCGCGGCTGTCGCGCTCGCCGCATCGTCTATGTGCAAGAACGACCAGACGCCCGCGCCTTCGCCTACCAGCGGCAGCTTCCGCCGACGTACCGCCTGCACGATCGATCCGTCCTTCGCAATCGAAGTATGCGGCCCGTAGAACGGCCCGTAGCGCAGCACCGTTCCCGTGATGCGCGACTCCGACAACACCGCCCGCTCCAGCGTCTTCTGCGCATCGAGCGTGCTGCGCAGCTTCGCTGGCGGATCGGGATCAAGCGGGTCTTCTTCCGCTTTAAGCTTTGTCCCGGGCTTCGTTCCTACGGGTTTGTTCCCGTTGCGCGAGCGACCGTACGTCCAGCCGGCGAAGCTCTGCGCCAGAAAATGCGTCGCCCCCACATCCACCGCAGCGGCCAGCAGGTTCCGTGTTCCCTCGGTCCGCAGCAGGTTGGTCAGCGCAAAGTCGCGATCGAAATGCCGCATGTCGATCGCCGGCGGGATCGCGGTGAGCTGATGAATCACCACCTGCGGCCGCGTCTCGCGAAAACACTTCAGGACCGCGGCGGCATCGAGCGCATCCACCGTCCGCGGCTCCGCCCCGAGCGCGTGCACCACCTCCACACTGCGCGGACGCTGCACCATCCCCACCACGTCATGGCAGGCGCCCACCAGCAACGGCACCAGCGCCCGCCCTATCGCACCGGATGCTCCAGCAACAAGGATCTTCATGGCTCTGGTGTGTGTATACGAAGGATCCGGTTTCCGGTTCCCTGGATAGTTTCCGGTTCCATGGATAGTTTTCCAGTTCCATGGATTATTTGCGGCTGTCCGTTACCGTAATGCGTTACAGCGTCTCGCCTGTGCTCTCCTTCCAGCGAGCCATCAGCGTATTGCTCGGCAGCGTCGTATCGAGCACCTTGCGCGCCGCCTCTGCGCCAGCCACCGGCAGCCCTGTGGGATCGAGCAAGCCTGTCTGCACCAGAACCGAAGCCTGGTCCCAATAAATCCGCTCGGAGGCCAGCTTGTCTCCTTCGAACGTGACCACCGCAATCATCGAATTTTCCACCTTGCGGCCTGTGGGTTTCACGCCCGGCAGCAGCCAGTCGATCTCGGTGGTGTGCGTAAACGACACAATGAACTCGTCGACCAGAGTGCTCGCCCCCACCGTGCGGCTCACCGGCGTCAGCCGGAAGTCCGGTGGATTTACCCCGATGAAGTGATATTTGTAAAACCGCTTCAACGCATCGTGTCCCACGCCGCCGGTCATCGTGGGCACATGATTCACATACGGCTGCGGCACCATGGTTGCCATGGTCGCGTTCACATCGCGGGTTTCGAATTCGTACCGGCAGTGTGTTTCCCAGAGAGAGGCAAGATCCGCCATGGTGGCCTCCTGAATCGGCCTATGGTACGCCTCCAACCTGCTACTGCAGCCCTTTGACATCACTTTGATATCCTTCCCCCAGCGCGCGGCAGTTCCGTAGACCCGCATGGCGACCACAGCAGCCCCAGCTCTCGAACGTCCTCTCTGCGTCGATCTTGACGGCACCCTCGTCAAGTCAGACACGCTGGTTGACTCATTGCTTCTGCTCGTTCGCAGCCGCCCGCTCGACGCGCTGAAGACCCCGCTCTGGGCCCTCCGCGGCAAGGCGAACCTCAAGCGCGAGGTCACCGCGCGGGTCACGCTGAACGTTGAGCACCTGCCCTACAACCGCCCTTTGCTCGAATACCTGATGGCGCAGCGCGGCGACGGCCGCAAGCTCTATCTCGCCACCGGCGCGGATTCTGGGCTCGCCGACCGCATCGCCCGGCACCTGAACATCTTCGAGGGCGTGCTCTCGTCCGATGGAACCACGAATCTCACCGGATCCAATAAGCTCGCCGGTTTCCGCAGCCGCTTCGCCGGCGAATTCGATTACATCGGCAACGCCGGACCCGACCTGCCACTGCTTGCTGCCGCCGCCGCTCCCATGACCGCCAACCCGAGCCTCGGGCTGCGCATGGCCCTGCGCGCCCGCGGTCTCAAACCGCAGCACACCTTTACCGACCGCACCGGCCGCCTTCGCACCTTCGTCAAGGCCATCCGCGTCCACCAGTGGGCCAAGAACACCCTCATCTTTTTGCCCCTGCTCCTTGCCCACCGCATCCAGGGGCCGGTCATTCTCGCAGCCGTTATCGCGTTTATCTGTTTCTCGCTCTGCGCCTCGGCCACCTACATCGTCAACGACCTGCTCGACATCGAGGCCGACCGCCAGCATCCGCGCAAGCGCAAGCGCGCCTTCGCCTCCGGCAATCTCTCCGCTGCAGCGGGGGTGGCCATCTCCGCCGCCTTTCTTGCCATCTCTCTCGCCGCAGCCGTACTTCTTCTACCCGGGGCTTTTCTCGGATGGCTCATTCTTTACCTCGTCAGCACACTGGCGTATTCGCTCGCGCTCAAGCGCATCGTCATCCTCGACGTAGTGATCCTCTCCGCGCTCTACACCCTGCGTATGCTTGCCGGCGCCGCCGCCACCCACACCTTGATTTCCCCCTGGCTCGCCGCCTTCGCCATCTTCATCTTTCTTTCGCTCGCCATGGTGAAGCGATTCAGCGAGTTGCAGAACGTCCGCAGCGCGGGCGCCCAACTCTCCAATGGCCGCGGCTACCTGCTCAACGACATCGAACAGATACGCTCCTTCGGCACTTCCAGCGCCTTTGCCTCGGTGGTCGTTCTCTCCGTCTACATCGGTCAGCCGGATGTCCTCAGCCTCTATCACCATCACCTGCGCATGTGGCTCATGCCCCCGCTGCTCATCCTCTGGCTCTGCCGCGTCTGGCTGCTCGCTTCCCGCGGTGAGCTCGACGAGGACCCCGTCGTCTTCGCCCTCACCGATCCGATGAGCCTGGTGATGGGCGCCGGCGCGGTCGCCATCGCCCTCGCCTCGCTCTAGTCCGTCCAGCGGATGCCCTATCCCTACCGCAGACAGGGTGGGCGTCGTTCCCAAACGTCCAGTCAGAGCGAAGCGACTTCCGAAACCGATATCAGAGCCTGTTAGCCAACCATGTCCACTATCGAACAGCCATTTGTGAAATCGAACACCGTCAGGCCCTGTCACCACGAAACACCCTCATACGAGCACTGATAAGAGCATTCCACTCATCCCACAGATTGGCGCGCGAATTGCCTCTCCACTTTCGTCGTCACCGGCGGGGAGGAGCATCGTCCTGCCGCTCAGGAGGCACCGATGGCGAAGTTTGAGCGGATGCGCGATATCATCTCCGGGCCCTTTGACCCATCTATCCTGCAGGATCGCACCGCCTCCGGGTGGCAGTTGGTTTCCATCGAGTGGCGGCGCGAGTTGCCCGCCAACGAAGCGCCATCGGAAGGCGCCTTCCACGATGACATCCCCTACGGCCTG
>DATBCB010000445.1:0-1659 GCA_036270675.1 Acidobacteriaceae bacterium
CAACAGGCCGGGGACAAGACGGGTGCGTAGTGCCAGCGCGGGAAGGCTCGCGCGAGGACGACTGCTCTCTATTGGGGCCTTTGCCGGGCTGGTTCTGATGGCAGGCTGCCACCATCGCTCGGCGACGGTCTACGCTCCGCCGGCGCCTGTGCTGCTCCCAACTCCAGGGGGCTCCTCCGGTGCCGGAGCCCCGGCGATTGCATCCAATGCGCCCGTTGCGCCGTCGTCTGTGAATCCAGGCGTGACCAGCGCGGCGGACCTGGCCTTTGTTTCGAGCCACGCGCCGGTGTGGACAGAAACAGGTACGGCGAGCTGGTACGGGCCGCCCTACAATAAGCGGCGCGGCGCCAACGGACAGATCTATGACCAGGATGCGATGACCGCGGCGCACCGCACACTGCCGTTGAATTCGCTCATCCGGGTGACGAATGTGCGGACCGGCCAGCAGGCGGTGTTGCACGTAACCGATCGCGGGCCGTTTGTGCCCGGTCGCGTGCTCGATCTGTCGCTGGCATCGGCCAAGGCGCTGGGCGTGTATCTGCCGGGGCTGGCGACGGTGCGCATCGATGTGTTTGCGGTGCCGGCGCCGATCGAGAGCGGCGGGCGCTGGTGTGTGCAGATCGGTGCGTTCAAGGACCAGGATGAGGCGGAGAAGCTGCGCACGCATCTGAGCCGGAAGTATCAGACGGCAAATGTGATCGAGTTCACCGGGCCGACGGGACACTGGGTGCGCATTCGCCCCTTTCGCGATGATAAGGAGCGCGCTGCGGAGATTGCGCGTGAGCTAAAGCCGCAGGAGGGCGAAGCGTACTTGGTGAGGCTGGACTAGCCGTCCAGGCAACGGCGCCCGCGGCGCATATTGTAGAGTTCGCTTCCTTTGGTCGCTCACTCCTGGTGATGTGGGCGACCTGATCGAATCCCACGTCCCGACACAGGAACGTGGGGCACCCACATTGGTGACGCGCGACTTCGAGGCCGCTACTCGGAGCGCAGGGCGTCCACCGGGTTGGCGGAGGCTGCGCGTTGTGCTGGGATGGCGCAGGCGACCAGCGACAGCACGATCATGGTGGCGATGGAGCCGGTGAGAATCAGCGGATCGGTGGCGCTGACGTTGAACAGCATCGACCCGAGCAGCCTGGAGACGGCGAGTGCACCGATGAGCCCTGCGGCGCAGCCGATTGCCGCCAGCTTCGCGCCGGAGGTGAGGACCAGCCGCACAATTTCTCCGCGGCGCGAGCCCAGGGCCATGCGGATGGCCATCTCCTGTGCACGCATGGAGACCGAGAACGCGATGACCGCATAGACGCCGATGGTGGCCAGCAGCAGCGCGCCGAAGGCGAAGACTGAGACGAGTGAGGTGTTGAAACGGCGCGGCGCTTCACTCGACGAGAGCGCCTCATCCATAGTCTGCATCTGCTGCAGCGCAAGCTGCGGATCGAGGGTTGCAACCGTGGAGCGCAGTGCATTGGTCATCTGCTCCGGCGGCAGCGTGGATCGCAGAACAATGAATCCGTTGAAGCCGCCCTGATCCTTGGGCGCGAACTGGCCGAACATACTTATCATCTGCTGGGCGGGAGCGTAGATCTGCTCGGTGTCCGGAGCATCGAGCGCGTTCATCTTGGTGTTCTCGACGACGCCGACGATGGTTACCCAGGGGGT
>DATBCB010000446.1:0-9567 GCA_036270675.1 Acidobacteriaceae bacterium
ATCTCCAGCTTCGAGTCCTCGACCTTTCGCGTTGCTTCTTTTTTCTTGTCCAGCTCGTACTCATAGAGCCGCGAGCGCAGCATCTTCATCGCCTTCTCGCGGTTCTTGTGTTGCGAGCGCTCGTTCTGGCACTGCACCACGATGTTCGTCGGAAGATGCGTGATGCGCACCGCCGAGTCGGTCGTGTTCACGTGCTGGCCGCCCTTGCCGCCGCTGCGATAGGTGTCGGTGCGGATCTCGTCCGGCTTGATGTCGATCTCGATCGAGTCATCGATCTCCGGCGAGACAAACACGCTGGCAAACGACGTATGCCGCCGCTTCGCCTGATCGAACGGAGAAATGCGCACCAGCCGATGCACGCCCGTCTCGCCGCTCAGCAACCCATACGCCGACTCGCCCGTGATGGTGAAGGTCGCCGACTTGATGCCCGCCTCTTCCCCATCCTGGTAGTCGTTCATCTCCGTCTTGAAGCCTTCGCGCTCTGCCCAGCGCAGGTACATGCGCATCAGCATCTCGGCCCAGTCCTGGCTCTCCGTCCCGCCCGCACCCGGATGCACGGTTACAATCGCGTTCAGCGCATCCGTCTCCCCGGAGAGCATCGTCCGCGTCTCCAGTTCCTCCGCATATCTGCCCAGCGAGGTAATCTCGCGCTCCAGCTCCGGCTCAACCGCCTCGCCCTCGCGCGCCAGCTCGAAGTACGCTTCCACGTCGCCCGCGCGACGCCCAAGCTCCGTGTCGAAGGCAAGCTGCTGCTCCAGCCGCTTGCGGTCGCGCATCAGCACCTGCGACTCTGCCGGCTTTCCCCACACCGCGGGATCGCCCAGCTTCTCTTCTACTGTTTTGAGCTCCGCGCGCATCCGCGCGGCGTCAAAGATACTCCCGCAGGTCGCGCACGCGATCGCGCACGGGAGTGTAGGCAAATTCCAGATCGTTCAACATAGATATAGGCCTGACCTGACTTGATATGAATTACGTAACTAACCTCGCGGATAACATCCAAAACAAATTGTCATCCCGACCGAAGTAGAGGGATCTGCTGTTTCTCAACCACCCACAAAGCCCGACATCAGCGACCAACGGGAGCGAATCTCACTCAACGCGCCAAAGGCGCGCCGTCCGCCCGTACGGCCACTACCCTGCGCTCAATTATTAGCCGAACAGAGCGCGCAAGCGTCGCTAGCGACAGTATCCCACACGCCAGCGCAAAGACATCGCCAAACCGCGTATAGAAGGTCAGGTCGTCATTGAAGCCATAACGCACCGCCAGCGACGTAAATTCATGCCGCGGCGCACTCTGCGTCATGCGTCCATAGGGATCGATCGCCGCCGTCACACCTGTATCGGTATCGCGCAGCAGCCAGCGCCGGTTTTCGACAGCACGCATGCGCGCCATGTTCAGGTGCTGCCACGGCGCGCTGGTATCTCCATACCATCCATCATCCGAGATATTCACCAGCACCTCAGCGCCATTCAGCGCGAACTGCCGAATCTCATCCCCAAAAATCGATTCATAACAGATGAAGATGCCATAGTGATGTCCATTGAGCCGGAAGACCATGCGGCGCCATCCGTGGGTCATGCGTCCTGCATTGCGTGTCAGTTGATGTGCGAAGCTGAAGACCCTTGCGAACGGCACATACTCCCCCCACGGCACCAGGTGGATCTTCGCGTAGCGCCCCAGCAGCGAGCCATCCGCGGCAAACACACTGGCCGCGTTGTAGTAATCGACGTGACTGGGCCGCACATCCGTTGCCAGGTTGCCCACAATCGCCGCCGCTCCCGTCGCTGCGGTCATGCGCCCCATCAGCGCACGGAACCGCGGATCGCCCTCCGTCAGCGCCGACTCCGCCTCCGGCCACACAATCAGCGCCGGCTTCGCATCCTCCGGGCGCGCGGCAGCGGCGTCACAATCCGGCGTCACCAGCGGCGCATCCGTCTCCGGCATCCCCGCGATATACGGCGTACAGGTGCGCTCGCTCCACTGCACGAAGCGATTCGTGTTCACGTCCCATAGGTCGACATACCTCCCTGTCTTCGGGTCCCATTGCGTGCCTGCCCAACTGTTGTCCTGCTGCACGCTCAGGTTTTCCTGCAGCAGCACCGCGGTCGCCGAAGTCGGCACCGCCGCCGGATGCCACAGCAGCCCCGCCTGCAGCAGGACCGTCGCCGCCGCGCCCGCAACCCACCACTGCCGCTTCCCAAAGGCAAAGCCCGCGGCAAACAGCGCATTCACCGCCAGCAGCACAAAGGTGATGCCGTAAGTCCCTGTCCAGGGCGCAATGCTCGTCAACGCCGCGTTGTCAATCTGCGAGTAGCCAAGCTGGTCCCACGGAACTTTGATCAAATGCGCGCCCAGCAGATCGATCGCCGTCCACAAAAACGGCGTCAGAAACAGCGGCGCGCGCACACCCCCGGTTGCGTGCCGCGTAAATGCAATCAACCATCCGAAGAGCCCGTAGTACAGCCCCATGATCAGGCTGTACAGCAGCAGGATGCCCGCCGCCACCGGCGTCGGCAATCCGCCGTAGAGAAACATCGTCTGGTAGATCCAGTAGCAGTTGATCGCGTACCACAGCACGCCGAAGACCCAGCCGGTGAAGAATCCGCGCCACAGAGGCCGGTTACCCTCTTCGCTCGATAACAACGCCACCAGCAGCGGTACCGCTCCAAACCATGCAAAGACCATGCGCCATGGCGGCAGCGGTCCGGCTATGGGAAAGCATAGGTTCAGCAGCACAGCAGAGAGCACCGCCAGCCCCAAGCGAGCTTGGGTTGTAACTATGCGCATAGATCAGTCATGAAGCATTCTTCCTGATGCTGGGACATAGCAATGGGTAATCCGTTCGAGCGCAGAACATCCCGGCTTGCCCTTCCTTAACGAAAGGCCACATGCGCTTCCGCTGGCCGTTCTATACCTGGGGGAAAAATACTTTGCGAGTCGGAGTCTACCATCCTGATCTTTCTCGGTTTAAGAATCTCCATTGTCATCTCGACCGGAGCCTTCGCACCGCGATGGCGTAGTGGAGAGATCTGCTGTGCCATCGACTAGCGGCCG
The DNA here is from genome assembly GCA_036270675.1 of Acidobacteriaceae bacterium. Taxonomy (GTDB): domain Bacteria; phylum Acidobacteriota; class Terriglobia; order Terriglobales; family Acidobacteriaceae; genus KBS-83. The sequence continues at coordinate 3,056 of DATBCB010000446.1, forward strand.
GCGCCGCGTTTCCATCTCCCAAAGCATCGGCGGTACACTGCTTTCTATGCTCCTCGTTCTGTTCGGCATGCGGCTGCTCGAAGTCATGTTCTTTGTGGGCATCGTCGGCTCCGCTGTTGTCGTCTTCATCACTTCTTTTGAGGACATGCATGAACTCTTCGGTAAATCGGAGGAAGCTGCTGCTGCAGAAAAGACGCCCGACGCGTAACCATGTTGCAACCGGCGAAATGCCAGACTTTCCCTATTTTCATCGACCTACGCGCTCATCCCATCAAAATCTTTCGACGCAGGTGACGGTCGCGCGCGTTGACGCTCCTATCCATCCGCTCTACACTCAGCCGAGTACGCCGGGCGGGTGGTAGCTCTCATTGAGGCAATCCCCGCGCCGTCAGGATGGAATGGCCATCGAGAAAACATTCGCAGCACCCTCTGGTCGCGTACGCCTCGTCGTTGCCTCCTCGGTCATGCTCTCGTTCATCTCCTTCTGGCGTGCAGCCGCCATTGTTCTCAATGACCTCGGCTCCTCCGCCTTCTATGCCGGCGGCATTGCGGAGCAGTTGATCGGCAAGTCCGCACCCTGGTTCATCCTCGGCGTCATGCTCTTCTCCTTCGCGGTGCGTGCCGTGTACGTGGAGAGCTGTTCCATGTTCACCCGCGGCGGCGTCTACCGCGTCGTCAAAGAGGCCCTAGGCGGCACCTTCGCCAAACTCAGCGTCTCCGCGCTGATGTTCGACTACATCCTCACCGGACCGATCTCCGGCGTCTCCGCCGGCCAATACATCACCGGACTTCTCGACGAGCTATTGAACGTCGGTGCGGCGCATAACTGGCTGCCCGGCGTCTTCTTCGGCCCCCACCACCAGGTGCTGCAGTTGCCGATGAACTTCACCGCTGCCGGCTTCGCGGTATTCGTCACCGTGTATTACTGGTGGCAGAACGTCAAAGGTATCCACGAGTCCAGCGACAAGGCGCTCGAAGTCATGAAGATCACCACCGTCATGGTGGTCATCCTGCTCCTCTGGGGTACTTACACCGTCTTTCACGTCGGCGCGCATCTGCCACCGCTTCCCCGGCCTTCCACGCTCACTTTCAGCCCGGACGCTCTCGGCTTCCTGAAGCACATTGCGCATCCCTCCGAATACGCCAGGATGTTTGGACTCTTCGGCATCCTCATGGCCTTTGGCCACTCCGTGCTTGCCATGAGCGGCGAAGAAACCCTGGCCCAGGTCAACCGCGAAATCGAGCACCCCAAGCTGCGCAACCTGAAGCGGGCCGCGATTGTGATCGCGATCTACAGCCTGCTCTTCACCGGCCTCGCCACTCTGCTGGCCGGCATGCTGATTCCCGATGCAGTCCGCGTCCCGGTCTATAAGGACAACCTCATCGCCGGCCTCGCCATGTACATGGCCGGTCCGCAGGTGCTGCGCATCATCTTCCGCGTCTTTGTCGTGATCGTCGGCTTCCTCATCCTCTCCGGCGCAGTCAACACCTCCATCATCGGCTCCACCGGCGTGCTCATGCGTGTCGCCGAAGACGGCGTCCTGACCGACTGGTTCCGCAAACCCAATCGCCGCTTCGGCACCAGTTATCGCATCGTCAATCTCGTCGCCATCCTGCAGCTCTTCACCATCGTCGTCACTCGCGGCAACGTCATCACCCTGGGCGAGGCTTATGCCTTCGGTGTTATCTGGAGCTTCACCTTCAACGCCCTCGCCATGCTCGTTCTGCGCTGGAAGTACAAGGGCGCGCGCGGCTGGAAGGTTCCTCCCAATATCCGCATCGGCAAGAACGAGATACCCATCGGGCTGATCTCCGTCTTCATGGTGCTGCTCTCCACGGCAATCGTGAACCTCTTCACCAAATCGGTCGCCACCGTCAGCGGCATAGCCTTCGCGGCTGCCTTCTTCATCATCTTCTCGCTCTCCGAGCGGCAGAATCAGCGGCGCCACGCGCTCACCGACCGCCAGATGCGCGAGCACTTCCAGTTACAGCACGAAGACACCATCGGCCGCGAGGCACTCCAGATCCGTCCCGGATGCGTCATGGTTACCATGCGCGACGCCTCCAACCCATTGGCATTGAAATGGGTCCTCGCACGTGTCGACACCGATGAGCAGGATGTCGTCGTCCTCACCGCCCGCATGGTCGGTGTCGGTGGCCCCGAACTACTCGACGCCTCGGAGCAATCCTTCTCCGAACACGAGCAGATGCTCTTCACCAAGGCTGTCTCGGTGGCAGAAAGCTTTGGCAAGCACATCAACCTGCTCGTCGTGCCGGCCGGCGATATCTTTACCGCCCTGGTGCAAACTGCTAATTCGCTCGAAGCTTCGGCGGTCGTCTCGGGAATTTCCTCGAAAATGACGCCGCAGGAACAGGCCTACTATGTCGGCCAGGCGTGGGAGGCGCTGCCCGAGCCCAAGCGCCAGTTCACCTTCCATGTCGTCATGGAAGATGGCAGCGCGCAGGCTTACCACATAGGTCCGCACGCGCCCCACCTACAGCCCGACGATGTACAGCTCGTGCATCGCCTTTGGCTGAACTTCCGCCGCGATCCTGAGCTCGCGTCGCTGCACCACAGCGATATCGTAACTTTTGCGTTAACACGTCTGGCCACAGAGTACGCACGCGACAAACAGGAAACCCTCAAGGGACTGAAGCGCAGCACCAGCAAAGATGCTTCCACCCGTGCCTTCGGCAAACCCCACGCCGCGCGCGAAGGTGCGAACGATTACAACGTGTTGGCGCCCAAACCCAACGCAGATAAGACCGACATTTCCACCTGATTTCTTACTCGTGACGAACAATAGAGTTTATTCACCTTTGATTTTTTGTCTCAATTTTTGCGTCATTCCAAAAATTGCTTCATAATGGACTCGCTTCGCATTTCTTATGCGAATGTTTAAAGGGAGGGTACGTGAAAGTAGAAGATATTCTGGCCGGCATCGATCAGGAGATAGCTCGCCTGCAGCATGCGCGCAGCCTGCTCGCCGGTGACCAGCCTCGGCGTGGCCGGCCCCGTGGGTCGACATCCGCGAAGAAGGCAGCCAATACTGTAAAGCCAGCAAAGTCGTCGGGACGTAAGAAGCGCAAGCTTTCTGCTGAAGGCCGCAAACGCATTGCAGAAGCTATGCGGAAGCGTTGGGCAGAACGCAAGAAGGCAACGGCTGGAAAATAAGGATCTAGTCACCAAAGATCCGTAATATCAGGCCCAGGGCCAGAAATATGAGCAGAGGGCAGCCACCGGCTGCCCTCTGCCGCGAAAAGCATCTTTCCCGCCGGCCAAACTCTGAAACATTCCTACTGCACGCTCTCACCCGGCGACGGCGCAACAACCTCAATCCCGCTCCCCTCCAGGTGCGCCTTCAGCTCCGCGGGTGTGCCGGTCAGCGCCGCAAACGTCCCATAGTGCACTGGTATCACGGTCTTCGCGCCAAGATACTTCGCCGCCAGCGCAGCATGTTTCGGCCCCATCGTGAAGTTATCCCCGATCGGCAATACCGCGATCTCCGGTGCGTACAGCTCCCTGAATAGCTGCATATCTCCAAACAGCGACGTATCCCCGGCAAGATAGATCACCGGCGCGCCTTCGATCGCAAGGACAAACCCGCAGGGATTTCCCCCATAAATCGTTTTGCCGCCATCCACAATGCTTGAAGAATGCCGTGCCTCCACCATCGAAATGCGTACATCCCCCAGCTGCAGATTCCCGCCATAATTCATCGGGCTGATGCTGTCCACGCCATGATCCTGCATATAGCTGGTCAGCTCGTATATCCCCACCACCTTCGCCTTGGACTTCTTCGCCACCTTCACCGCATCGTGAAAGTGATCGTCGTGCCCATGGGTCAGCAGCAGCAGATCAATCTTCTCCGGCAGCTTGTAATCTTTCGGAGAAGAAGGATTGCCCTCAAACCACGGATCAATCAAAATCGATGTCCCACCGGCTGTCTGGATATGCATCGTTGCGTGACCGAGCCAGGTAAGTGTGCTTCCACCCAAATGCTTCTTGTTATCTAGTTGCGCCATGCCGTTTCAAGCTCCTTTTCAAATCGTAAGATGCAGCGGAAACTAAGATGATCGAACGCAAGATGCATTGAGACAGCTTGCTTACAATTGCACCTGGGCCATCCATGAATCCTGCTCTCGACCCTCATATCATCGGCGGCGCGCACTGGCCACCCGGCCCGTCCTTCGTGCGCCGCGCCATCACCGGGCAGGTCTTTCGCTCCAGCACCATTCAATTCCTCCGCGCCAACGCCCGCCACTATGGCGATCTCGTCCACTTCCGCGCCGCCGGCCGCCACGTCTTCCAGCTCAACCATCCCACGCTGGTGCAGGAGATGCTGGTCCGCGACGCGCCCCATCATCATCGCGGCATCGTCATGCAGCGTGCCCGCTTCGTCCTCGGTGACGGGCTGCTCACCAGCGAAGAGCCGCTGCACCTTCGCCAGCGCCGGCTCACCCAGCCCGCCTTCCATCGCGATCGCATCGCCGCCTACGGCTCCATCATCGGCGATTACGCGCTCCAGATGACCCGCTCCTGGCAATCCGGCGCCACACGCGACGTCCATCACGACATGCTGCTGCTCGCGCTGCGCATCGTCAGCAAATGTCTCTTCAACGCCGATGTCCAAGCCGAAGCGCGCAACATCTCCGCTGCCGTCGATGCCTTCATGGGCTTTCTTCCGCTTGCCTTTCTCCCCTTCTCTCAGCAGATCCTGCGCCTCCCGCTGCCCATCATGCGCCGCATCTATCGGGGCGAAGCCGAGCTCGACGCGCTCATCTACAGCTTTATCCGCCAGCGTCGCGCCGGCAACCCCGGGCAAATTGCAGGAGGGAACGCAGGAGGGAATATAGACCAGGGCGATCTGCTCTCCATGCTGATGGCCACCGTCGATACCGAAGGCGACAGCGGCAGCATGACCGACCGCCAAGTGCGCGACGAATGCCTTACCCTCCTGCTCGCTGGGCACGAGACCACTGCCAACGGCCTCAGCTTCGCGCTCTGGCTCGCCGCGCTTCATCCCGAATGGCAGCAGCGCCTGCACCAGGAAGCGCAGCAAGTCCTCACCGGCAACGCCGCCTCCGCCGCGGATTACGCGCGACTCCCGCTCACCTGGCAGCACTTCGCAGAGACACTGCGCCTCTATCCGCCGGTATGGGTCACCGCGCGCACCGCGGCCGAACCATATCTCTTCCGCGGCATCTCCATCCCCAAAGGCTCGCTGCTCATCGCGCCGCAGATCGTCATCCATCACGACCAGCGCTGGTGGCCAGAGCCCGAATGCTACAATCCCGCGCGCTTCGCCGGTCAGGCGCCCATACAACGCAATCCAGATCAGCGCACGCAGGAAAACGCACCGCGCGACGACGCGGCACGTCCGCGCTTCGCCTGGTTTCCCTTCGGAGCCGGCACCCGGCAATGTATCGGAGAAGGCTTCGCCTGGATGGAAGGCGTCCTAGCGCTCGCCACCATCCTGCGCGACTGGCAAGTCTCACTTCCCGAAGGCCACAGCAGAACGCTCCAACTGCAGCCGGGCATCACCCTACGCCCCAAAGCCGGAGTCCACCTGCAACTAAGCCGCCGCGCCTGAGCCGCTTATGATCATGAGCCGCTTATGATCATGAGCCGCTTATGATGAGGATGCGCTGACGTTCTTCAGGGTTTTGCCACTGCCAAGCCCTGCTCTTTCGCGCCTCTAATTGCGAGCCACAGCATGAAGGCCAACTCGCCTGTTATGAGAGGCTGAGCGTAGATAAAGACCTTGCTCTCATAAGCCGGGAACAGTAAGCCTGTAAAACTCAGGGCCAGATAGCCAAAGCACCCGGCCATCAGCCAGACGCCCAGGAATCGGGGCAGAAAGCGCGACTTATACACCAGCAGGCCGAAGGGGAGCAGCCATAGCCCCCAAAATACTTCGTTTGCGAGGTCACCCTGGTGGTGCAGCCGGAGAAACAGCATGACAAATGCCTCGCGCTGCGGCTTGTCAACTACGTTCAAGAAATCGTCGCCACGCGCGAACAGCAGGGCGGCGGTGTCGTTCACGGCGTTCATGAAGAATATAGGCACTGGCATCAGGCCACCCAGGATGACCATGAGCACGGCCAGGCCTCGGTTCACTCCCTTCAGCAACCGATAAAGAGCCAGCGTAACGAAGATCCAGCCGGCTGCAGCGAGCAAATAGCTGACCATGCCAAATCGGAAGAGTGACTCGTGCGCCGCGATATTGTTGGTCGTCGCAGTCGGATTCCCATCCACGATCAACGTGCTGGGAATGTAAAGGAGGCGCACGACACCGAAGGCGGAAAACAAGATGTACAAAAGGCCTGCCACTCTGGCGTTCTTGCTGAGCGAGGTCATGAGTCCAGATCGCTCCTGATTGCTGCGTGACTATCGAATGGACTTTACCTCAATTCGGCTCTCCACCTGCAGTTAACTCGGTATACCTCATCCATCGCGATCAGAGAGACGAGTCGCGCATCAGCCGTGCGATGAGACCACGATGTAACAC
>DATBCB010000447.1:0-4998 GCA_036270675.1 Acidobacteriaceae bacterium
CGCCAACCCACTGCGAGAGAAATCGCCGGGCTGGATGCGCTGCACGGAGTGGAGCGTACGCAGGTGACCGAGATGGTGTCGATGGCTTCCACGCCGTCCGACCCGATTCCTCTGCTGGTTTCGCTGAAGGCGGTCGATCCATCACGGTATCCCTTCTATGGCGCGTACAAGCTGCGTCCGGCAGGTACACTGCGACAGGAATTGAGTCCGCAGACGGTGCTGGTGGGCGAGGACCTGCTCATCCGGCTGCATGCGCACATTGGCGACTCGTTGAAAGTAGGCAACAGCAGCTTTCGCATCGTGGGTGTGATCGAACGCGAGCCAGACCGCATGAACTCCAGCATGGGGATTGGGCCGCGCGTACTCATCACACGAGAAGGCCTGGCGGAGAGCGGACTGTTGCAGCCGGGCAGCCGCGCGGGAGAGCGCTTCCTGATGCGTTTCCAGCCAGGCACGACCGATATCAAGGGTCTTCACACGCAGGTGGAGAAGGTCCTGCCCGATGCACAGGTGACCGACTTCCGCGAGGCCAACCCCGCGCTTACCCAGGGACTGGATCGCGCGAGCAGCATGCTGAGTCTGATCTGCCTGGTAGCCATGGTGCTGGGTGCGATCGGTGTGGCGATGTCGATGCGTGCGCATCTGGAGCAACGGATGGACATTCTGGCGACCATGAAGTCCATCGGGGCTCGCTCGTCGGACATCCTGCGTATCTATCTGCTGCAGACGCTGCTTCTGGGGCTGGCAGGTGGATTGGTCGGTGTGGCGGCCGGCTTCGGTGTGGAGTGGACCATCCCACTGCTGGCCGCGAAGCTGCTGCCGATCGAGCCCACACTGCGCCTGCCGGTGCGCGCGGGACTCGCGGGCATGGGCACAGGTATGCTGACAACGCTGCTCTTCTGCCTGCCGCCACTGCTCGATATCCGACGGATCAAACCAAATCTGGTGTTGCGGCGCCAGGTCGAGACAGAGCCGGAGATGACTCTCACAGAACGCTGGCAGCGCCGCCGCATGCAGTGGATCGCAATGGCCATCATCCTGCTTGCGCTGGCCGGTATTGCTGCGGGCCTCACCAGTTCGCTCACCGTCGCGGCATGGTTTACGACGGCGCTGGTCGCGCTGCTGGTGTTTATCACGCTGCTGGCGCGAACACTGCTGCGCCTGTTGCGGACGGCGCTTGCACGCACCCGACTCAGCTTGCCGTCCGCGGTGCGGCACGGATTATCCAATCTCTATCGGCCGGGAAATCAATCGAATGCCGTGCTTACTGCGCTGGGCGCAGGCATCATGCTGATCCTGACTGTATTTCTCATGCAAAATGCGGTGCTGCGTGATTTGCAGGAGACGCTCGGCAAGGGTCTGCCGAACATTTTCCTGATCGACATCGCGACCGATGAGCTCGATGGCGTTTCTTCAGTGATTGCGCAACAGCCGGGGGTGCATGGCGCGATGGAGCGTCTGCCGGTGGTCGCGGGACGGCTGAATGAGGTGAACGGCAAGAGCGGCGATGCATTGAAGCAGGAGAAGGTGCCACGCCATCTGCTGCAATCGGTGAGCCTCACCTGGTCGGATACAGTTCCGGCGGGTGCGAAGGTGCACGCGGGAGCGTGGTGGAAGCCCGGAGATGAAGCAAAGGTTGCCGTCACTGAAGGCCTTGCCCGCCGGATGCATGTGGGTGTTGGCTCAACGATGCTGTTCACAGTGCAGGAGCGGCGCATTCCGGTAACAGTGGCGGCGCTGTACGCGAACGATGGGCAGCACGTCTTCGGACGCAGCGAGTTCGTTCTCTCGCAGCGCTCGCTGACTCATCTGCCGGTAGTCTGGTACGGTGCGGTACACGTGGACACGGCGCAAATCCCGCAGATGCAGCGTGCGCTGTTTGCTGCCTATCCCACCGTCACCGTCATCAACATTGCGGACCTGCTGGATACCGTGGCCGGCATCGTTCACCAGGTTACGATCATCGTGCGATTCCTCGCGGCGTTCTCGATTCTTTCCGGGTTAGTGATTCTGGCGTCCAGCGTTGCCAGCACCAGATTCCGCCGCATCCGCGAAGTCGTAGTGCTGAAGACATTGGGGGCGCGTCGCACGCGCGTGGCGGCAGTCTTCGGGGTGGAGTTCACGGTGCTGGGCCTGCTGGCGGGATGTGTCGGCGTGGTCTTCGCCAACCTGCTTACCTTCATTCTGCTGCACAGGCTGGATGTGACTTATCGTCTGCAGTGGGTGGCTGCCGTGGATGCTGCAGCGGGCACGGCAGTGTTAGCTGTTCTTACCGGGTGGCTCGCCAGTATCCGCATCCTCGGGCAGCGGCCGCTTGAAGTGCTGCGCGAGGAGTAGTTTGCCCAACTCGAGTGGGCTGGGTGGTCCATCATCCGGTGGGGGATTCTCGCCGCCATTCGTGTCATCTTCACCACGGTCTGGATTGCGGTCTACGGCCGCCCATTTGCGCGCCATGAGCGGCACCAGGAGGAGGACCGCAAATACGGTCGTGACCGTGCCACCCACGACGACGCGCGCCAGCGGTTTTTGGGTCTGCGAACCGATGCCGGAGGCAATGGCTGCGGGCAGCAAGCCAAGACCCGCCGCCATGCATGCCATAACGATGGGACGCATTTCGTCGATCGCACCGAGAAAGACGCCACGCTCGCGTCCGTGATCATGCTGCTGGTGACGCAGCCCGGTCAGGAATACCACCGTGCACAGCGTATTGAGGCCGAGCAGGGAAGTGAAACCTACCGCCGCCGAAATGCTGAACGATGTGTGGGTGAGCACCAGAGTGAAAATTCCGCCGATCGCGCCAAAGGGAAGGGTCGCGAGCACGATCAGCGCATCGCGGAAGGACTGGAACAGCAGATAAAGCAGCAGCAGCACGATGAGCAGCGAAATGGGCACGATGAACGCAAGACGGTGCAGTTCCTTTTGCAGGCTGTCGTACTCGCCGGCCCACGTGTAGGCGTAGCCGGCGGGCAGTTTTACCTGGCGAGCGAGGACAGCCTTCAGTTCTTCGATCGTGCTCTGCAGATCGCGGCCGCGCACGCTGAACTTGATCGGGATGTAGCGCCTGCCGCCTTCGCGGTAGATCATGAAAGCGCCGTTATGCAGTGTGACATTGGCGACACCGCCCAGCGGGATCTGATTGCCATCCGGCGTAGGCAGCAGGAGCTTACCGATGGCCTCCGGTGTGTCACGGAACTGCGGACTGAAGCGGACAGCGAAATCGAAGCGGCGCTCGCCTTCGATGATCTGTGTCACGGCGGCGCCGCCGACGGCCGCTTGCACGGCATTGTTGATGTCTGCCGCGGCGATGCCATAGCGCGCGGCATCTGCGCGATCGATGGAAATGAGCAGGCTGGGTTGGCCGCCAACGTGGAAGACACCGACGTCCGTCACCCCGCGCACGTGTGTCATCAACTGGTAGATTTTATCCGCTGTGCTGGTGAGCGTGTCGAAATCATCGCCGAAGAGCTTGAGCGAGTTTTCGCCCTTCACGCCGGACATCGCCTCTTCCACGTTGTCCTGAATGTTTTGCGAGAAGTTGAAGTCGATGCCGGGATAGCGGTCGAACTTTTTCTGGATGGCCGCGATCAGCTCTTCCTTCTTGCCGTGGAACTGCGGACGCCATTCGCCTGCCGGCTTCAGGTCAGCAAGAAACTCGATGTTATTAAAGGTGCTGACGTCTGTGCCGTCGTCAGGCCGGCCCATCTGTGAGAGGCACTGCGTCACTTCAGGAAAGCTGCGCAATACGCTGCGGATCTGGTCGGCCAGCTCAGCGGATTGTGGGAACGCCATGTCCTGCTGCATGGTCGCGCGAATCCACAGGTTGCCCTCTTCGAGCGCGGGCATGAACTCACCGCCGATCCGGGTGAAGGCGAATGCCGCGCCGCCAAGCAGGATGAATGCGATGATCCAAACCATCAGAGAACGTCGCAGTGCCGACTGAAGGGTCTTTTCGTAGAGCCGGCCGATGTTGGCAATGAGCCAGGTCGGCTTGCTGGACACCTGTTTTGGCGACGATAGGAAGCACAAGACCGGTGCGAAGAGAAATGCATAGAGCAGCGCTCCGATGAGCGCAAAGCCATACGCCTCCGACATCGGGGCAAAGATCTTTCCCGGCACTCCCTGCATGGTGAAAAGCGGGATGAACGACACCAGAATGATGAGTGTGGCAAAGATGACGGGCCGCGAACCGTCAGCAACTCCGGCCACGATCACGTCCGAGAGAGTCTCTCCCTGACGGCGGCGGCTTAGCTTGCGGTAGACGTTTTCGAGAATGATGATCGATGCGTCCACCAGAATGCCGAAGTCGATAGCTCCGATGGAGATGAGATTGGCCGAGCTGCCCTTGAGCACCATGAGGGTGAAGGCAAAAAGCAGTGCGAAGGGGATGGTGAGCGCGGCGATGGTAGTGATGCGCACATCGCCCAGCGTGATGTAGAGCACGATGGTGACCAGCACCATGCCCATCAGCACAATGTGCTGCACGGTGTCCGTCGTGCGATTTACCAGCCTGCTGCGGTTGTAAATGGTTTTGATCTGCATGCCGGGCGGCAGCAGATTGCCGGAGTTGAGTTCATCGATTTTCTTGCGCAGTGCTTTGAGAGCGGGCAGTGACTGCTCACCCTTTTGCAGCAAGACAATGCCTTCAACAATATCGGGATTTTCATTGAAGCCAACTTTGCCTAGCCGCGGCTGATGGCTTTCCTTCACGGTCGCTACGTCGCGCAGCAAGATCGGTGTGCCGTTGTGCTCGGCCACGACGATGTTGTTCATGTCCGTCAGTGATTTCAGCAGCCCAATGCCGCGCACGTTCACACTCTGGCTGCCCATGGTCAGATAGTTGCCACCGGCATTGGCGTTGCTGTTCTGGATGGCGGTAACGACCTGCGTCATGTTGACACCCATGGCCAGGAGGCGATTGGGGTCGATCTCAGCCAGAGTACTGCCGAGTGGTCCCACCGAAGGTGGCGACGTCGATGATGCCGGGCACGGACTTGATCT
>DATBCB010000448.1:0-2271 GCA_036270675.1 Acidobacteriaceae bacterium
GCGTCGAGCTTCCCCCTCACCGGCGAATTCACGAAACGATTCGAGAGCGTGCCATCCACGCCCGCCACCGGCAACGTGGAGCGCCAGCTCTCGCCCCACGGCTGCCGCGATGCATACGTCAGCAACGTAGTCGCTGCGCGCGGCGTGATCAAATCCTGGTTCGAGAGGCCGGAGCCATCGAAGAAAAAGTAGTCCTGCGGCCGCACGCCGATCGAGATCAGGAACTGCCGCACCACACGCGTACCCTGCTCCAGCGATCCATCGCGCGCCAGCAGTTTGCCCAGCGTGCGCAGCGTGATCTCCGCATGCAGGTTCTGGCTCAATTTGTTCGTCACCGTCAGATCTTCAATCAGCGGCGGCGAAACATGCGAAGCCAGCACCCGTTTTCCAGCCGGGGCTGTTGTCACTGTCGGGAGAGTCACGGGAGTCAGCGGCAGCGGCTCCTCCTGTTCCTTGCGCAGGCTCCCCGTATCCACACTCTCGCGATGACGCGGCTTTGCCGTGCCCGTCACCGCAATACCCCGCTGGCGCAGCATCCCAAGAAAAGCGCGCGCGGCGAAGTCTGCCGGATCTTCCAGCGCAAGTCCCTCGTGCAATCCAGCTCCGCCAACTGCAATGGCGCCATAGACGCGCACCTTGTGCGATCCCGGCGCGCGATCGACGCCGTACTCCGCATCCGTGCCTCGCACCGCCGTCGTCAATGAATTCTCGAGCGTGTAATACGGCTCAACCGTGGCAGGCAGCGCCGGATCCCACTCAGGCGTCACCGCATCGCCCACCTCTGCGCCGGGATCCGCATTCAGGAACACCGCATTGTCGTTCACCGTCAACGCGGAGATCGGCGCGCCATAGAGCCATAGCAGATCGTCCCAGCTCCAGCCGGTGCCGTAGCGCTCCGCTGGAAACCACGTATCGTCCCCGACGACATCGCCATCAATCTGCTTCACGCCGCTCGCCGCAACTTGATCGGCCATCGCTTCTAGAATGGCCAGCGGCGGATTCGCCCGCTCCGTCTTTGCCCCTTCTCTTTGGCTTTGGTATGGCAGCGCACGTCCGGAGATGTTCGGATCGCCCACGCCAAGGATCGCAATGTCCCCGTGCAGCACGCCCGCACTGTCGATCGCGCCCTCCGCCACCACATTCGTCGTGTACGTCAACGAGAGCGGCAGGAGCGCCGCAGCCGTCGCCGTGGTAAACATCTTTGCGTTCGATGCCGGCTCAAAAAGCTGGCCATCGTTCAGCGCAAAGACCTGCTTGCCCTCGAGGGTGGTAACCGACACGCCCCAATGCGAACCAGCGATATCCGGCTCTGCCAGCAGCCGGTTCACCTGGATGGCGAGGGGCGGGCCTTTGCCCTGACGTGCCGGCGAACGATGATGCGCAGGCTGTGCCGCCAGGGGAAACGTCATCAGCAGCAGGAGAGCAATAGCAGAAAAAGCGCGGCAGTGCATGCACGCGGAGTGTATCAAGCGTTTTGGCCAAACAAACTATCGCTCGATGGTCTACACCTGCAGGAAAAATGCTCTACCCTGGGCCCAGATGCACCACCGCGCCTATTTCGACTGGAAGCTGCGCACGCGCGCCCTCGCGCTGGGCACCGCCACGCGCGTCATGGGCATCCTGAATGTGACACCCGACTCCTTCTCCGACGGGGGCCTGCTGCACTCGATCGACGAAGCCGTCAAAGCCGCGCTCGCCATGTTCGCGGATGGCGCCACGATCGTCGATGTCGGCGGCGAATCCACCCGCCCCGGCGCAGGGGGAACCATTTCCACGCAGCAGGAGATCGATCGCGTCGTGCCGGTCATCGAAGGCATTCGCCAGGCCAGCCCCGATGCGCTTCTCTCGATCGACACTTACCGCGCCCCGACCGCGCAGGCAGCCGTAGCGGCTGGCGCCGAGATCGTCAACGACGTGAGCGGTTTTCTCTGGGATGACGCGATGGCCGCCACCTGCTCCGAGCTCCAGTGCGGCGTCATCCTGATGCACGCGCGCGGCCGTCCGCAGGAATGGAAGCTCCTTCCGCGGCTCACACCGAAGGAAGTCCTGCCGCTGGTCAAGCGCGAGCTCGGGCAGCGGCTGGAAGCGGCGATCGCAGCAGGCATTGAACCCAGAAGCATCGTCCTGGATCCTGGCTTCGGCTTCGGCAAGATGCAGGACGCCAACTACCCGCTCCTGCGCGGCCTTCCCGAGCTCGCCACCCTCGGCCAACCGTTGCTCGCCGGCGTCTCCCGCAAAAGCTTCCTCGGCCACACGCTCGCGCCGCTTTAC